>JAFGGM010000042.1 GCA_016930555.1 Candidatus Bathyarchaeum sp. | reverse complement strand
TTCACCGTATGTGGCTAAACCTGTGTCCTGACCGATTTCGCGGAGAAACTTCTGCATAATCTTCTTTTCTTCAACATAACGTATCCGTCGAAGAATATCTTCAGACTTCTCCACAACCTCCTCCACTCCCCTGTCGTTAACATAAGAAGTGTCGATGACTGCCACAATCTTTTCCTTCAGCGTATACTGAAGATAGTTGCCCTTCTCAAAATCATACTTTGTTGGTCCAGGACCACCCAAAAGCAGGCTCTTCAGGTTTTCGATAGGCAGAAAAACTTCGTTAGCGTGTTCTCCCACACGAGTAAAGAACTCCTGCATTTTTGCTTCTCTTTGCCTATCAAACCTTCTTGCAGACTGTCCTCCAGCCCTGAACTTTCCGGGAATACCTGAGCTAATCTGTTTCACAATCTCGAGACGTTTTCCTCTAACCGTAGCAAAAACTGCATCTGAAGCATCCAAAACAATAATCCCGAAGGTTTCCTTTTCTTTCAAGAACTCTGCTAGATGTTCAGTGTGGAATCTGGCATCACAGCGGTACAGGTAAATCTGAATCGGTTCTGGAGGCGAAATTATATATAACTCGATTTTTTCGCTTCCCGGACCATTCTGGGGAATTGCGCCACAGAAGAGCACCAGGCCGTTCTCTGGCACCTTTTTGAACATCTTCATTCGCTGCGTGACTTTGGTGATGGCGTCCTGAACATTTTTTCTTGTGGTGTTAGATTTGATGTTTGAGGCTGTTCCGTACTCGTTGTTTAGCATTGTCACTACCTCACTGACTTGGCGTCCTGGGGGCACATAGAGTGAGACTAGTTCTGTTCCTCTTCCTTCTCTGGATGCTAGTCTCTGTAGATTCCGTTTTAGGCGAAACCGTAGCAGAGAATCTTGTTTAGCACTCAACGTTCATTACGCTCTCTGATTGTATCGCTATTGAATGTGGCATATCTGATAAAAGTTGTCTTTCCAAATTTGATTTTCAGTTTCATTTTACTAGCACAGAAATGGAGGTCAATCCGTGAACCATATTTTTTCCAACAAAAAGTTAATTGCTTTGTTATACTTGATTTTACTAGTTTAAAAATTGAGGAAAACTAGCCAAATTCTAATTGTTCTCACTTTGATTTTTCTAGTAACCTCCTTTGTTTTTTCCTATTAATTCGCTTCCTATTCTGCATCCTCCGTGGATGATTGGTCACTTTTTAGGCATGATGCATCTAACACTGGTTTTTCAAGCAGCGCGGCGCCCACATCCTCGGTAGTGCAGTTATGGAATTACACCATTCAAGAGAGTGCCACTCATTCACCTGCTTATCCTGTAGTGGCTAACGGGTTTGTGTATTTGGGTTCTCCCGATTACAGCACCTACTGTTTTGATGCTGCCACTGGAGCAAAAGTCTGGAGTTATACTACTGGAGGTGAAACGTATTATTCTCCCGCTGTTATTGATGGTCGAGTTTATGTGGGCTCAGAGGATGGATACGTCTACTGCCTTGATGCTATAGAGGGTACTCAGGTGTGGAATCATTCAGTTGGTGTTTCAATGAATGCGCCAGTAAACTTCGTTGATGACAGATTGTATGTTGAGCCCGAGGCGGGTGTTGTGTATTGTCTTGGCATCGTAGACGGTGAAATGGTGTGGAGTTTTCCAACTGGGGCTCAAGCTTACAGCTTATCACCTGCAATTTCCAACGGCTTCATATTCGCCACTAACAGCAACGGAGCTGTCTTCTGCCTCAATGCTGCTTCAAGTATGCACGTTTGGAATTTCACGGTAGGAGAAGCAGTCAGTTCTCCTGTAGCTGTTGACGGATTCGTTTATTTTGGTTCCAGCGATGGCAACGCGTATTGCCTTGACGCTTCCAATGGCGCCAAGATTTGGAATTATACAACATGGTACAACAATGAAGGACCATCTCATGGATATCATTGGGGAAATGGTGTATCTGCTCCCGCAGTGGCTTATGGGCACCTATATGTAGGATCTTCCGACTTTGACGTATTCTGTTTAGATACGTCATCGGGAGGAAAAATTTGGAACTTTTCGACAGGTGGCATTGTTCGTGCGCCTTCAGTCGCTGGAGGCTATGTTTTTGCCGGCTCATATGACGGCAATGTTTACTGTTTGGATGCCTCTTCTGGTGTTGAACTTTGGCGAGTTGCTGCAGGCGTTTTCTCCCCTGTTAATGCTGCGGGCAGTGCCGGATCTCCTGCGGTAGTTGATGGTGTGGTTTACGTTTTTGGTAATGGGGTTCTTAGTGCTTGGGGGATGCCATCTTCTGATTCAGCCTTTCCATGGTTTGAAGTAATGGTATTGATAATTCTATTGCTAATCGTAGCTTTGATAGTGTTGTATTTGTTCTTTAGACGAAACTAGGAATGAACAATCTCTTTTGTTGTTTTAGGGTTTAAGGGCAAGATTCTTCAAATCGAACTTCACTATCTGTGTGGATGGAATGTTATCCTGTGATACTTAGGGTGGAATGTAGGATGTTAGCTCAAAGACTGGTTTTTGTTGGTCACATTTCTGTTGACAAAGTCGAAAATGTCAATGGCACCCGACTTCAGCCAGGAGGCGCAGCCCTGTACGCGGCGATGGCAGCCAGAACGCTCTCCCCAAACGTCACCTTGATTTCAGCCACTGGAAAAGACAACCCGTTCCTTGATGTCCTGAATCTTCTGCCATACAAAGACGTGAAAATCGTGGATTCTCCCTCCACACGCTTTCACATCAGGTATAACCGCCGCTGGGAAGCCCATTACCTAAAAGCATCTCACGGTGCTGGCTCCAAAATAACGTCCCGCATGATATCCGCCAAATGGCTTAGGCACAAGAGCATATTCCATATCTCGCCCATGCAGCCCTCAAAGATTGCCAAAATAATAGACAAAATAAAACAGAAATCTCCAGAAACTTTGGTTTCCGTTAACACCTGGATAGACTACATCAGAGAAAGACGAAACAATAGGAGAATTCTCAAGGATATTGCTTTGAAGGCAGACTTTTTTGTTGTAAACGACACAGAAGCAAAAGCATTAGCACAAACAGATTCCCTTTCTTCCGCAGTCAGACTTCTCAAAGCAAAACGGCTGATTGTGACCTTAGGCAGCTTGGGCGCCATAATCAGTGAAGAAAACGGTAACCTGCAGATGGTTCCTGCCTTGACTTTGCCTCCAGACAAGGTTGTTGACACTACTGGAGCTGGGGACGTGTGGTGTGGAGCCTTTCTAGCCACTTACAACATCACCGAGGATTTCGCCAAATCAGTTAGCGCCGCATCAACCATTAGTCGCATAAAATGTTCAGATTGGGGCTTCCAGAGTCTGATCAAGTTGCGGTTCAGGGAACCCAACGATGTGGTAGAATTTGTTATGGGATTGAAGGATGGAGGCATCCAAAAGATAATTCTTGATTATATGGAAAACTGAACCGCCCCCTTCATTTTTGTTCCCAAACTGAACCATAAAAGTCAGCGATGCTAAAAATTGGGTATCGTTTAGAAAAAGAAACATTTTTAGTTTATTCTACATGCATTAACTGTGGAGAGATTTGTTATGCCTATGGCTTATGTGCTGATTAACACTGAACCAAAATTCATGGAGAAAGTCGTAGAAACTTTGGAGACACTTGACTCTGTTGTTGAAATATTTCCTGTCTACGGAGTCTACGATGTAGTTGCAAAAGTCAAAGCAGACAGCATGGACAAACTCAAAGAAATCGTTACATGGAAAGTGCGAAGCTTAGACGAGGTTAGGTCAACCATAACCATGCTAATTCTTGACGAAAAGAAGTAACATAACTGGTTTTTATTTTTCTACCAAAATAAGATGTGAATTATTATGAAGCGTGCTTTGGTGCTCTACTGGTCTAACACTGGAAACACTGAGAAAGTGGCATCTGCGATAAAAGAGGGTTTAGAAGCTGCGGGAGTAAACGTCACTCTGAAGCGAACAACAGAAGCAGACGACGTAGACTATTTCAACTATGACTTGGTCTGTGTTGGTGCCCCTTCTATTCAGTGGCATCCACCCAAGCAGGTTACAGAGTTTCTACTCAAAAAATTTAAGGAGTATCACAAGCAGGAAAAAATCAAGACAGGTGCACCAAAAGTTCCAGGAAAACATGCTCTGATGTTCTGTACCTATTCTGGACCCCACACTGGACTCCGCGAGGCAAAGCCTGTGGGCTTGTATATGGGTCAGTTCTTTGAACATATCGGATTCACGGTAGTGGATGAATGGTATATTCTCAGCGAATTCGTCGGCAATGAGGAACGCAGCACAAAAGGCAGAATGGGCGACATCAGAGGAAAACCTACAAACGAGGAACTGCAAAAAATAAGGATGGATGCCGAAAAATTGGCTTCCAGACTCTGAGTTTCTACTCGACTGTGATTTCTTTTGGTTTTCCTTCCCAGACTCCGTGTAGATTGCAGAACTCTTGTGCTCGTAAGCTGGTTGATTCTTTCAGTGTCACATTAATTGTTAGGATGTAGCTGTCTGACAACTCAGCACCCAAAGCTGTTCTACTTATCAATCGGTCTCCAGCGTAGAGAGCAACCCAGTTTATCCAGTGACTTAGAGTGTTGGGGTGCTCAACACCGTCGATTCCACCAACCTTGATCTTAACTGTAAATGGCTCGTTAGCTTTTACTTTACTGGGCGCTTCGATAATTGGCGTATGCTTCTTATCCATTACATTAAGGTTATTCCAGTCTGGTTTATTCAGTTTGGTCAATGAAAAATCTTCACTCAAAACATTCACAACTCCAGAATAAACTGTTTTTCGGAGTCTAAAAAACCTTATTGTATTCTCTTTTCTATACCCTTTTTGGGCATGTGGATTTTGCCTGCAGGATTTCTGAACAGTTCAGGATGCTCAGTGTGGACGGGAACTAGGAGCTTGGGCTTAATTTTGTCTATCATTTCCTGTATTTCTAGACCAGACGCATGACCGCTAGCATGAATCTGGTAAGGTTTCCAGTCGTTATCAGCGTTGATTTTGAAGTGCTTCAGCCAGCGTATCATCCGTTTTTGAGAGAGCTCCATTTTGGGATTAAAGGGTTCACATTGTGCCCTAACAAACACGGAGCCATCCGGAAGAACAAAGTCTAAGATGTTTTTGAACCTGAAATAATCCAGATGCAGCACGTAGCTAGAAGGATTTTCGCTGAGCTCAAGAGCGGATATTCCCTTCTCTAAATGCTTTGTGTCCACTACTACGTTGGGTTTGCTGCTCCACTCCGAAAGTGGCATATCCCCGACTTTGTGCTTGGAGTTACTGTAATCCCCCGGAGAATAGAGCATAGATCCGCATCTCTCAAGGAACACTCTGGCACCCTCATCATAGGCGCTTCTTCCAATCTTAGCTAGCAAATAAGCTAACCGCGGATCAAAAACTGGGATTCTGCCGCTTTTTATCGCCGCGTCTCTGACAGTCTCGTACCTATCTATGTCCTTCCAAGTGAAGCCGACCATGACCAGTCCCTCACATTTTGATATGACCTCAATGAGGTCTGTTTCCACCTTTCTTTCGTCATCTGGTTCAGTTTTGTTGATTCGGGTACCTTCACAAAACATCACGTCTGGCACCAGCCCCTTCAGTTCCTCTCCCAGATTGTAGCCAGATTTGCCATGAAACCGTATATCCCCAGTGTACAGGACCTGAGAGTTTTCTGATTCAACGAGACATGCCATAGAACCGGGTATAGAATGGTCAACATTGAACCCTGTAATCGTTAAACCATTTTCGATTGCGCGAGATTTCTTATGCTCCAAACTACGGAATTCGCGCTCTTCCCCATCCTTTGAGTAGTCTACTTTTGATTCGCCTGCAAAAAAGCCCGTCTTCAGCATCCCCATCTCACGTCTTTTAACAGCCGTCAACTGCTTGTCCAAACCCTGCAAATTCCCAATCTCAGCCACAGCCTCCATCAGGTTACGTGTCATATCAGAACACAAAAACGGAACATCCCCCAAATATGGCGCATACCCACAATGATCCAGATGGGCATGAGAAATGAAAAGGGCGTCGGGATGCCAAGAACCTGTTTCAACCGCATCCTCAAAACTTTGTATGCTCAGTTTCCACAAATTTTTTGCCTTAACTTCATAATTTTCGAAATCTCTTGGGCGGAGGGCATCCTGCCTGTAGACTCCATCTATGTGGGGTAACAAGTCCAGATTCAGTAGGTCATGTACTTTGCATGCTGACCGAGGTTGCAGAAACTCTTCAAAAAACCGACTTTCTTCACTGTATGACAACCCAAAATCGAGGAAGATTGACCCCTTATCAAGTTTAACAAGAAGCTTGTTTCCTCCAATATCATTCACTCCCCCATAGCAAGCGATTCTGATCATAGATAGCCCCAGCAACAAAAATTACTTCTCAGAGACGAATATAAAATGTCTCCACGAAATCGTGAACTAGAAAGAAGTTTCTTTTAGGTACCTGTGAATTACCGAATCGTATTTTGCGGTTTCTTTGAAAGCCTCCAAAGCCAAAGCCTTTCTTGTTTCAGCAGTCACGGTGCCGTTCTTTTTGTATTCTCCGAGAATTTGATTGTATCTGCTGGGGTTAACAACTACAACTACATTTTCAAAATTTTTTGCTGCCGCCCTAATCATGTTTGGGCCACCTATGTCAATGTTTTCTAGGGCGGTTTTCATGTCTGCTCCATTAGCTGTTACCTTTTCGAAGGGATACAGATTGCAGACAACCCAGTCAACAGCTTCTATTCCATGGCATTCAAGATCCTTCATGTGCTCTTCTTTGTCTCTTAGGGCAAGTATGCCTCCCATAATCTTTGGGTGCTCAGTCTTAACTCTGCCCTCCAATATCTCAGGAAACCCTGTGACCTCGGAAACAAGTTTCACAGAATTGATACCCGCCTTCTTTAAAATTACATAGGTTCCACCCGTCGAAATTATTTCAATTCTCATTTTGTCCAGTTCTTTGGCAAAATCAACAATGCTTGTCTTATCATAAACTGAGATTAGGGCACGCTTCATAGCCATCAACACCACCAATACTATACTATATTGGGATTCAATGAGACAAAAGTCTTTCAACCTCCTTTTTGCCAAAAATTAAAAAAGGAAACGAACGAAAATAGCAGGGAGTGGAAACAGGTTCATGCGTATATGGATCTGATTCCCGAGAAGCAAAACAAACGAGACAACTAAAAGAAGGAGGTGTCTGTGTGGCAGAGGATAACACAATATATGTTGGAACAAAACCTGCAATGAGCTACGTTATGGCAGTGATTACCCACTTCAATTCAACTGATGTCAAAGAAGTTTCTTTGAAGGCGCGTGGACGTGCAATCACGACAGCTGTTGACACTGTTGAGATTGTTCGCCGCAAGTTCATGAAAGACCTGAAAACCGACAAAATAACCATAGGAACCGAGGAACTGCAGCGAGAAGATGGAACAAAAAATGTTTCAACGATCGAGATAGCTTTGAAGCGCTGAGAACTTGGTAACCTCAACCAGAGCTTGGCAACCCTTTTTTCTTTCTGTTTTTCTGCTTTAGAATCCATCTTGTTTCAGGTAGTAGTCATCTTCTTTTTTTGACCCAAAACTTCTGACGCCTTTCTTCTTTAGCTGTTTTCTGAGTTTTGTGGCATATTCACAGCTTATCTCTTTCTTTTTTTCCATGTAATCGATTATCTCTTCCGCCTGTTCCGCTTTGTCGCATCTGCGGAGAAAATCAATTACATCTGGATTGTAATCGGTGAACTTTTTCGAAACCGCTTTTTCGCCAGTAGTTGGGTCGGAACGCACAGATTTTATTTTTGTTTCACAGTTTCCGTTCTCCAGTTCTTCAGCTAGGTTCGGAAAAATTTTTCGAAACCTTTTCTTTTCAACATCCATCTTCAGGTCGTTCTCCTTTCAATGTTTTTCTTTGCTGAGCGTTTCTATCTATTATTTTCCTTTGAACAGTCATCTATTTAAATTATGATTAGCCTTTTTTTCGCAAAAGAAGGAGTCTATGTTGGGACAAACTTCTGAAGAGGATTCTCCTTGAGGACTTTTCCCAACTGATTGAAGCTCAGCCCCGTCTTAACGTCTCCATATGTCTCGCACCTTTCTTTTTTACCCAAACTAGTGAGGCTTCGAACAACAACCTCCACTTCGTCTCCAGACTGAAAAATTACGTGGATGTGAAATGATGACTCCTTTTCTCCTTCTTTTGTTACTGAAAGCCGCTCTGCGTGGGAAATCTCAAAATGGTGTTTTTGAAGTTGCTCTAAAACCTGAAGATGATCTTGCGAAAACGTGATTATGTCTATGTCACTGCCTTGGCGGGCTGTTCCTCTCCAAACACTTCCCACAAGACGCGGACTAAAATCTTTGAGAAATCTCATTATCTCTTTTGCTTCTTTCCGCATTCGCAGAAGCTGTTCCCTTCTTTGGGTGCCTTCCCTATCTTCTGCTATTTGGTCAAGTTCTTCTGCAATCTCACGATTGCTGGGAAAAATTCTGGAGCCTAATGTTTCTGCGGCTCTTTTTTTAGCTTGCTTATACTCCTTTTCTTGAGATGTATAGAGTAGGAGAGCGGCTTCTTGGGCAACCCTGCTTCTTAACAATTTTGTGCGGTTGCCTTTCAAAATATTCCCTCAAGCTATTACGTGCGGATGATACTTTTGGATTTTGTTGTCTGTTTTATCCTGTGTAGTTCCAGTAATAAATCTCCTGATAAACACCCTTTAACGGAAAGTCTGGGTCATCATAAACAATGTCCAGGGCTAAGCCGTATTGGGTAAGCAGTTTGTGATATAATGTCCAGATTTGACGTGACAGCTCGTCTGGTCCCCAGTATCCCCAAATTCTGTCATCTATGCGGCGCATACCCCATCCATAATTTTCAGGAAGAAGTAAGGCGGCTTGACCCGTCGTTTTTCCGTACTCTTCTGGTTTCTGTTGCATGTACTTCCAGAATTTTTGCATTGCTTCAAAGTGCTCTTCGGTCAGTATTCCATAGGGGTTGCCTGGGGGGTCTGTAGGGTAATCAAAAATGATTATGTAGTCTGCTCCTGCTTCGTATGAAATTAGCATGTTATAGAGCATTTCTGGTCCTGTTTTGTATGTTCCATTGTTAATCTTTGGGTCTGGGTTTCTGTCATTCCACACGATGATTGTGCCCCAGTCTTTCTGCTGAACATTTGCTGCTCCTCTGCAAAGACCAATATGTTTCTGGATATTGTGGTTCCATCCAAGTTGAACGAAGATTGTGTCGTAGCCTGAAAGGTAATCAAACCAATAAAGAGCATAATCGGAAGTGAACGATGTGATTGAGCGGTCAATCAGTTCATCAAGTTGTATGTGGGCTATGAGATACTCAAGATACCTCTCTTTCGCTTCCTCATAATCTCGAATTACTGTCTGGTCAGCAGATTCTTGGATATAATCTTCTATTGTCTGATAGAATTCTGGAGCAACATTCTTGATATGATGGAAAATGTATGACCAGTTATAATCAACTTGAATGCCACCTGGCTCATCAAAAAGGTAAAGCCCCAAAAAATCGTTACCCCATCGGTCCTTAGCAAAGTCGAGCCAAGGAATCTGCCATGGGTAATCAGGGTCAAACCAGCCAAAAAATACGATAACATCTAGACCTGCGTCAACAGCGTAATCACACACTTCATTTGTAGCTGTTTCGTTCTTGCTTATTGGTCCTGACTGCAACACAAAGAGGTTGGTGTAGTCTTTAGTTTTGTCAATTAGTAGTTTTGCTGCCTCGGCTGTGTCGCCACAAAAAGAGACTCCGAAGTAAGGTTCCACATAATTTTCGCTGTTTTCTGAATTGTTTGGAAGCCGGATTACTACAGTCAACACTAATGAAATAAATAGTATGAGGGGAAAAATCCATTTCAGGATAAAAATTGATTTTCGTATTGAACTCAACTTAATATACTAAACATATTGCCTACTTATGTAAGTAATGATTTCCCTGTAGCTTATCTGCTAGTTTTTTGTGAAAAAAAGCCGTGTTTGTCCCATAGTTTTGATGTCCAGTGCTCTAACCTTCACCATCACAGGAAAGTCTTTCACCGCGTTTCCTATGAGGAGACAGTGGTGAGGCGGAAGTTCTTGAGCAATAGATTTAACGGTTTCAGCGTCCACTCTCGCGGCTTTTGAAACTGTTTCGAGGTCGCGTTCGTTGGTGAAGTTGAAGAGGAAGATGCTGTCAGCTTGGCGATATATGTTCTCTTTTATTGTGTCTGGCTGGTTAGTCACGAAATTCGTGAATAAACCAAAGTGTCGCATACGGGTAACGATGTCTTCCCAGTATGTTTCCCTGAGATAAAGATGAGCCTCTTCAGCAAAAAGAAAAACGGATTTGATTTTCCACTGCCCCAGAAGCTTCACCAGACTCCCTAATGTATACTCTAAGACAATCTGACGGTCAACCGATGAAACATCCTTCAAGTTGATTACCAATACTCCTCCATCTTTCTTGGTTTTTTCGAAAAGCTTCTCAAATCCTGTTGCCAATTCCTCGTTGTCTGTAAAAAAACCCGAGTTCACTAGACTGTAGTAGCGGGAAAAGAGGGCATCCCGCACATGCATGTTACAGCTGCTTTTTCTGATGGCGTCTCCAAGGTCCTGAAGAGTAAACTTTCCTTGCTGGCATAAAGATTTCCATATGTGCTTAAATTCTCGGGTTGATGTTCCGGGAAGAGCAAGAGCATGAACCAGAATCTTCAACATGACACCTAGGTCCATTTTTGACAAGGAAACCCTGAAGTTGGCTCCAGGACTAAGCACACACACTCTGTCGCTGTACTCGTTGCCACCTCCCTTTGCGGAATAACCTAATCCTGTGTATTCTCCGTTGAGGTCAAGAACCACAACGGTGGCACTGTAATCTACCAGACCTAAGACCAGCAGTTTTGAAAGATGAGATTTTCCTGTTCCCTTCTTTCCAGTTATGATGTTCAGTCTTCCGTCAAGGTCATGAGCCGTGATGTTTAATGGAGAATCGTCCTTAGTTTCGCCGATTTTGATTGGCAAGCTTTTATTGACTCCCACATGAGCCAGCAACGAATTGATGGGGATTTTTGTGATTCCAGATTTGGAGCGGGAAGGTAGCCATGAGGAACTCGCTCGTAGCCTGTCATTTAGCATAGTTCCTCGAATCTTACAGATTAACATGCGGGCGTCTTGAATGTGGTTTATGTGGGATGAGACGCCTAGAGGGTCAAAATTGTTGCCATAAATCTGCTCTTCAGCTGTGGAGTCGCGGAGAAGTTCTTCAAGAAGACCTGGAACGCTGGCGAACTGGACATCAATTACTTGTGTGATTAGCTTTCTGTTAGTGTTGCTATCTTCTACTAGAAGATAGTCGCCCTTCTCCACTTCGTCGTTTGGAAAGCTGAGAATCTCGAGGCTGTTTCCCTCTTTCTTGTAGAGTCTCATTGGTATCCCTCCGAGCCTTTTCCGAAGGGTCCAAAAAGCAACCGTCGCACATTCGGTCTTGTAACTATCTTTAGTCCATACTGCTGAGCTATGAAACGTTGGATGCCGATTACTTCAGTGGCGGTGAAAGTTGAGTATATGTGAGCTAGGCGTAAGGTTTCGGGATAGCTTTGAGTAAGAAGGTCGCTTCCCAGAAGACTCTGAACAGCTTCTATTGCTCGTTCTTGGGGAACCTTTCTATCAATATCTAACCTGAAAGAGCATACTCCGGGAGTCAGTTTCGCAACGTAAACATTTCCTAGGAGGAGAACAGGACCTGATGAAATGGGAAAGCCGTTTATCTGAAGAAGACAAGGTGGCTTAGCTTTTTCTGCATAATCTGTTAGTTTATGTCCTGAAAACCTTAGGGTTGTGTTCTTGGAGAAAGCTAAAACGGTGCTGAGGCGGTTTCTTGCAATCTCTAGGAGCCTTGCCATCTCATCGACGGGGCTGTCTGCCATTCCAGCGGTCATGGAGCCGTCCCATAGGATAATTGTGCTGTAGGCTGAGCAGGAGATTCCTAGCTGTAGCCAGTGTTCAAGGAGGGTGCCCATTCTGGTTTGTATGTTGGCTATGTTTGGGATTCTGTTGTCTGCTGGGATTTCGAGGTTGTGGTTTCTGAAGAGTTTGTGTATTTCTTTTTTGTTTTGTTCTGTTATGTGGAAGGGGAAGGGTCCTATTCTTTGGTATTTGTATCGTTTTTTTTCTTTCCAAACTATTGCTCCTCTTATTGCGCAGAGTATACCTCTTTCGGTTTCTCCTATTCTTATGCTTGAGACGTCGATGGCGACTACTGGTTTCACGTTTTGGTTGTGTTCAAGGGGGATTGTCTTTATTGTTTGTGGGTGTTGAATCTTCATGATTGGTGCTGCTTCGGCAATATGTTCTGTTGAGAGTGGGCTGAGAGGGGTTTGGTTTGGTTGCAGGTAGCTGCTTTCTATGTTTTTCATGCTATTGAGGCTTAGTTCTATGAATGTTTGGGGGAGTTGCAGTTCCTCTATTTGGGGTGGAAAGTTATATGTTGGTGTTGTTGTATAGTTATGTTGTCCAATCAATAAGATTCACCAATATAGAAATGGTTTGCGTGCAACAATATTTAAATGTTGTGCATGAACATCATGAACAATACAATATACAATAAGGGAGAACAAATGACAGAAGACATAGCACTGCCAATCCGCCTAAAAATGAAGGTAGGCAACCTAGAATTCGAAATAGAATGCCAAGAAGATCAGCTAGAATCAGCCGTCAAACGAATTCTGGGAACAGTAACAGAATACTCAAAAGAACCCGCAATAATGCAAGAACGTCCCCTCCCTCCGCCAAGGGCGGAAACCTGCAAAAGCCTCATACAACAGCTTTGGTCAGAAGGATGGTTCGCGTCTCCCCATGGATTAGGAGAAGTTCACAGCGAAATGGCACGCAAAGGCTTTCACTACGACCGCACAGCAGTTGCCCATGCATTGGTAGATTTGATGAAAGAAGGGTTACTGACCCGAGAAGGGCAGCCGCGACGTTACCGTTATGCCCAAAAGAGGCCACCCAGAAGCTAACCTGTTTCATGTATACTTTTTAGGTGTATCAAAGGAGCTGCTGGAGTTCTTTCCATTTCTCTACGAATTCCCGTCCTCTTATGGTTACTACATATCTGGTTGAATTGTCGTGGATTTCCAGAAGTCCAAGCGATTGCAGTTCAGAGAGGTAATACTGAAGCATCTTCCATGACAAGTTAGTTCCGTACATGACATGCGTCTTGGTTCTAGGCTCTGAACATAAACCAAGAATCTCTGCCATGATTTCTACACGGTCTCTCTTTACCATCGTAACCACAAGAGCATTCTTTCTTTGTCAGTGAACCGTTTTTAATGTATCTGTTCTGTATCTATGTTGAACACCATTTTAATGTTAAACAAGCCCTGTTTTGCTTTCGCATAACCAATAGAATGACCAAAGCAACAATTTACCAGCAAAAATTATGGTTATTTGGCGCCGAGGGAGGGATTTGAACCCTCGCGACCCAATGGATCACAGGCTTTCCGTAGTTGGAGGTTCCAGGCTTATGCTTCCAAAGTTGGAATCTGCTCCCTACCAGATTTCCCGCAACATGGTTGCTCTAGGAGACCTCGGCTCAACACTAGAATAGCAACAGACCTGTTTTTTAGCCTTTTCTAAATTATAGCAACCTACTGCTGAGTCTTGTGCCACATTTTCGGGTACATTCCTCGTGGCATCATAACCCTTTTGGTCTTTGCTACAAAACCATGGTCCATCCTCAGCATCTTTTCCGAAGAGACCGTGGCTTCAGCTATTGTTATCGCTTCTCCTTTCTGGGTGAAAGCTGCAACAGTGTCGCCGATTTTGATTCCAGACTCAAGGGACAGGACTCCGGGTGCAGTGAGGTGAGCTCCGTGGCAGAGGGCGTCAACTGCAGAGTCTCTCACAATTACT
The DNA here is from genome assembly GCA_016930555.1 of Candidatus Bathyarchaeum sp. GTDB lineage: Archaea > Thermoproteota > Bathyarchaeia > Bathyarchaeales > Bathyarchaeaceae > Bathyarchaeum. The sequence continues at coordinate 3,749 of JAFGGM010000042.1, read as the reverse complement.
TTTGGGATTAGCTCTAGAGCCTTTTCCATGGGATAAACAAATTTTCTGAGATATTTTTCGTCTTTGGTTTCTTGCCACTGGCTAAAAAGGTAAGAAATATCATGTAGGGTAACTAGACTATCATCTTCTGTGAAGGGTCCAACCCGTGTTCTCCGAAGCTCCTGCATGTGGGCACCGCAGCCCAATACTTCGCCAATGTCGTAACAGAGCTTCCGTATGTAGGTTCCCGCTTCGCAACCGACCTTGAAGAGGACATTCCGTTCATTCATCTCAAGGAACTTGTTGTAATAGATTGTTCTTGTTCTGAGTTGCCGTTTAACTGATGATCGTACAGGTGGTCTCTGATATAGTGGTCCTTGGAATTCGTCTAAAACTTTTGTTACTTTGTTTTCTTGAATGTCAGAATGGAGCCTCATCACACAAACGTACTCTTTTCCTGCCAAAAGAAGAGCCTGAATTACCTTTGTAGCATCCTCTATGGCAGTGGGTAGAATACCGGTAACCTTGGGATTTCCCCGGCTAAGTTAAGCCTCAAGGGTCCCGCCGTGACCGGCACTTTCTAGGCTGAGGATTCGTTTTAGCCATGCTGTGACCTCGTGGCTTGATGGTCCAGCAGGCTTGTCCAAGTTTATTATTCCAAATCGCATGTGGTCTTTGATTGGGCGCTCTTCAGGTTTGTGACCGTAGCGCATGTCTGTTGGTTCCTCAGCTTTTACTACCAGGCTTCGCTTGATTTTCCACGGCTCGGTGATTGTTCGCATGGTGTTTCTCCCAGAAGGGAAAAAAGGGTTAGAATAGGTTAAAAGATTTAGGATAGGGCAGGTTGTGCTTTCTTGTTCATGTCTTCGAGTTTACCTGCTGTTTTTAGTGCTTCAGCGATTTCTTCGTCGTTTGCGCCTCGGTTCATTTCGATTTTTTCTTGTGTTGCTTCTAGGTGGCTTATGTTGGCGCGTCTCCGTTTTATGCCTGTGACTGTTTTGGGTCCAGTTATTAGAACATAGTTCTTGTCAACAAGGTCTACGATTACGCATTTTTTTCCTGCTTCTCGACCTAAGATTTTGATGCAGATTCTTCCTACTTCTATTGCAGGCAACTTTAACCCTCTTCACTTTGACTAGTAGTACCTATGTTTATACTTTACTCATAATTGAAAGAGCGCCAACATTCTAAAAGAGTTTTGGAGTAATTATATAGCTTGTTTGTCAGCTCAGGTATAGAATTCGTATTTCTAAGTGACCTTAGACCCCATAAAGAAGCTGATGTTTAGAGAAATTGGAAAATGAATGTTGGACTCAAAAACGTTTTATGCGTATGTGATATAAACCCCAAACGGAGTCGTGTTATAGCATGGATTGTCACCCGGGTGGCGAAATCTCCAGCTAACTCTCCATTTATTATTTAGTAGATATTATTGTATACCCAAAAATTATATATTAAAAACGTAAAATGAAGTTAAACCGCTCCAAGAGTGAAATGTTTTGATTTCAGTTGTTACTGAGCTACTTGAAAAAATGACAAAAAAAGAACTTTTTGAGTTAGCGGGTCAAAAAGGAATTAATGTACCTGGTGAATGGTCTAAACAACTTCTAATTGATCTGCTATCTTTGAATATTAATATTAATGATATCAATAGGAAAAAAACAAGCAAATATAGCAAAAAACCTACAGGTTCACCAATTTTAAAGACGAGAGATTTGGTTAAGAAATTTGACGATGTCACTGCTTTAGACAACTTGAATCTAGAAATAATTGAAGGTGAACTTTTCAGTCTTTTAGGTCCAAATGGAGCCGGCAAAACTACAACAATAAACATCCTAACAGGCATAATTAAACCCACAAATGGAACTGCAACTATTGCTGGTTTTGATATTAAAAAAAATATGAACGAAATTAAAAAACTCATAGGAGTCTGCCCACAAGATGCAGCTGTTTTTCAATTTTTAAATGCAAAAGAAAACATCGAACTAATTGGAAATCTGCATTCACTTTCTAAAAGAGATTCAAGAAAGAACAACAAGTTTTCTTGATTTATTAGATTTAACTGAAGCAAGTAAAAGAAAAGCAGGTGGTTATAGTGGTGGAATGCTTCGAAAACTCAATTTAATTATGGCATTAATCAATGACCCAAAGATTGCTTTCCTGGATGAACCCACTGTTGGAATGGATGCAAGATCTAGACGAAACACATGGGAGTTTATTGGAACCTTCAAAGGGGAAAATAAAACAATTATTTTGACAACTCATTATATCGAAGAAGCAGAAACACTAAGTGATCGAGTCGGAATAATTGATTCTGGAAAATTGATTGAACTAGGTACTCCTGAAGAATTAAAAAACAAATATGCTGCTAAAAATTTGGAAAAAGTCTTTTTGAATATTACAGGAAGACGAATTACGGAGGGATTGTGATTGAAAACTCAGGCTTTGATGGCTCTTATTATCGTTGAAATGAAAAAGCTAATTCGACATCCAGTTAATCTTTTTTTAAATCTTCTTTTTCCTGCCCTTCTTACAATTGTTTTTATCTTTACTTTTTCTGATCCAGAATTAGGAATGAGCATAAATTCAGTTGTACCTGGTTTGATTGTTTATGCGGTAATTTTTTTGATAATGACTGTAGCTCAATCATTTTCTTCGGAGAGAAATCTCCTAAGAAGGCTAAATACTACACCTATGACTTCGACAGAGTTTATTGGCAGTCAGATTTTATCGAATATGGTAATTGCAATGATACAAGTTATTGTTGTTATTGTTCTGGCTATTTTGTTGGGCTTTAGACCCGAAAGTAGTTTTGTTGGCATTCTAATTGCAGTACCTATAACAGCAATTTTTGCCCTAAGTTCGGTTGGTTTGGGATTAATTACTGCTACCGTTTCTAAAAGACCCGAAACGGGTACGGGGCTCTCTTTTTTGTTCATTCTTCCTCAGATGTTTTTTGGAACATTCATTCCTGTTAGTAGCTCTACCCAAAACATAGCTCAGTTAGTTCCAAGTCATTATCTATTTGAAGGACTACAATTGATTTTTCAGGGTAGTTGGACAAGCAATCAACTTTTTTTTGATATGGCAGTGATATCAGTTGTAAGTGTTGTAATTATTGGCATAGGAATAATATTGTTTGATAGGTATGGGAATATTTAGGATAGCCCGAAGGAAACATTACAGCGACCGATAATAACCCAAACATGAAATTATGCCTACCATGGATTCTCTCCCCAATTGTGATATCCTTATAAACATCAGTATTTCTCCGCAATCCCACTTTGTTTAATTTTGACCCCAAGCCCAATTCAATCGCTTGTTAGTTGTTTAGATTTTAAACATAAATCATAATAATGAATGGGAATGAAAACCAGTAAGGGGAAAAAAAGCGTCTGAAGAGAACTCTTCTTTGTTGGGTTTTGTTCCAGTTACATTAGCAACTATTCTTTTTATTTCGCAGATTGTAGTGGGTATTATTCTGCTGTCTGATGTAGCTCAAATCGAGGCTTTGGCGTATACAGGCGTTGGGCTTTATGTTTTTTCAGGTTTAGTTTTTGGTTGGCTTCCAGTAATTGAATTTCGCAAAAGAGGGCGAGTGGAAAGTGGAAAAAGCTACATTCACACCACTCAACTAGTCGATACTGGAGTATTTTCTATTGTTCGTCACCCTCAATACGTAACTTTCATGCTATGGGCAATAGCGGGAATGCTGCTTTTCCAACATTGGATCGTTGTACTTCTGGGAATTCCTATTCTCCCATTTACAT
>JAFGGM010000041.1 GCA_016930555.1 Candidatus Bathyarchaeum sp. | reverse complement strand
CTCAAGGCTGGACAGGGAACAGAAAGAACTGGGCGAATACTACTACTTGAGCGCTGAAGATTAGCTGACAGTTTCTTGTCAACTAAAAGAGCGGTTAAGAAGCCGAAAAAATAATATTGCCAGCAAGTTGACGTAATCAGAAGGAATGGTTCTGTTATGGATTCAGAATGTTTCGAATGCCAAGTAATGGATTGGAATTACTTCTACAAGCTAGCTAAAGAGGTTGCTAACAAGATTAACAGTTCAGGATTCAAACCAGACATAATAGTTGGCTTAGCTCGAGGAGGATGGGTGCTAGCTCGTGTTCTCTGCGATTTTGTAGGCGTAAAGGACCTTGTTAGCTTAAAAGTGGAGCACTGGGGCGTAACAGCAACACCAGATGGAAAAGCCCAACTGAAACACCTCATAAACGTTGACTTAACAGACAAAAAAGTGCTTGTCGTCGATGACATAACAGACACTGGCGAAAGCATGCGCGTGACAGTTGAATACCTAAAAACTCTGAAACCATCTGAAATAAGAACTGCTTCACTGCAGCACCTGACCTGCGCCAAGTTTAAAGCAGACTACGTTGGCGAAGAGCTGCCATGGAGATGGGTAATATTCCCATGGAACTTCACAGAAGATATGTGCACTCTGATTCCGAAGGCATGCAAACGGCTAAATGCAAAGGTAGACGGCGACGTTGACATTGCTGAAATCAAAAATGAGATGAAAGAAATGTACACTATTGATGTATCTGAAGAGACAGTGGCGGATATTCGGAAAGAGATTCAGCGACGTAACCTTAATCAAAACAAACAGAAATAATCAAATTAATGTCTAGTTTACATTAAGGCATTTTTCAATGCTGAACCGCATTTGCATGTTCTGGTTTCGGGCATTTTAGGAAGCATTTCCAAGATTAGCTTCTTCAAATCTTCGTTACTTTTTTTGGCTTTTTCAATAACCTCTTTTGTAGAAACGGGACTTTCAGCCCATACATCATAGTCAGTTACTATGGAGATTGAAATATAGCACAGCTCTGCTTCTCTTGCCAAAATGCATTCGGGATAGAGAGTCATGCCAACAACATCTGCTTTCCACATCTGGAAAAGTCGGGATTCTGCTCTGGTTGAAAATCTTGGTCCTTCAATGCAAACGTATATTCCTTTGCCTCTAACCTCTAACCCTAATTGTTGGGCTGCTTTGATGAATAATGGTCGAAGTTGTTTACAGAAGGGGTCTGCCGCGGATATGTGGCATACCTGTCCACCTTCATAGAAGGTATCTAAGCGTTTTTTGGTTCGGTCAATGAATTGATCTGGAACAACAAAGGTTCCGGGACCATAATCCTCCCTTAAACTTCCTACTGCTGCTGTGGCGATTATCCGTTTTACGCCTAACTGTTTTAGTGCCCATATGTTTGCCCGATAGTTTACTCTGTGGGGGGGAATCGTGTGATTTCTGCCATGTCGAGGAATAAAGGCTATCTTAACGTTCTTATAGGCTCCCATTGAAACAAGGTCTGACGTTTCCCCGAAAGGAGTGTAGACCTTAACCTCTTTGACATCTTCAAAACTATCTTGGTCATAAACGCCTGTTCCGCCAATGATTCCTATTTCAGCAGTTTCTTTTCCAGTCATGCAAAGTCTTCCTGTATAGCATAAAGTAATAACATTAATGAATCATTTAAAAATAACTTCAAAGTTTCAAACTCCTCTTACACATATTAGAGCAAATCATTGTGGTAAATGTTCTGCCTGCTACTACTGCGCCCAAAGTCAATTATGCATTGGTATTATATTCAGAAGCACTAGATGCAAATATTTGTTACATAACAAATTGCAGGTTTCAAGGACAAGCGCTAAAATACAGCTTAATGAACTGCAAAAACCTACAGACAAATTCAGTTATTCTGCAACATAAGCATGCTCCGACAATTGCACTAAGCGAAAAAAAATTAATTCGATTATTTACAGCTATTAATCGCTCTATTTCCTGCAACAGGTTTTTTCTTCTTTGTAGTTTGAAGGTTTGTAGAAGGTATCAGCCCATGCGAGGTCTGACGTGAGGGCGGTTAATGGCAAGTCTCATCGCCTTAGGCAACTGGAAAACAGATTGAAAAATTAGTAGTTATCTTATTGGATCGGAAAAAACAATAACTAAATGCACGTGTGGAGTAGCACACGTAAAAGTTATCTTTCATCAGGTACATTCACATTATTTGAGGAATGAAATTGGCAAATACACTTAAAATTCTCATAGTTTATTACAGCCAAACTGGTAACACAGAAAAGATGGTCAGAGCAATTGAAGAGGGAGCAAAATCTGTTGTGGGTATTAACGTAGAGGTGAAATATTTTGTCAGGCCAGAGGAGCTAGAGGAGGCCGACGCCATAATTCTTGGGATGCCCACATACTACCATGATATAAGTATAGACATGAAGAACCTTCTAGAGGGAGCATCCAAGCAAGAGACAAACCTGAAAGGCAAAGTGGGAGCAGCCTTCGGATCATACGGCTGGAGTGGAGAAGCCCCAAACATGCTAACGGAGATTATGAAAAATCGATTTGAAATGGACGTCATAGAGCCTGCTCTAAGAATAAAGTATAATCCAGACAGCAAAGCTTTGGAAGAGTGCCGCAAACTTGGAAAAACCGTTGCTGAAAAGATTGTACAAAAAAGCATAAGTTAGGCCGAGGCAGATGTTATTTCTGTTTTTGAGTCTATGTGGGTGCGAGTAGACGTGAAGCACTAAATTATGCCTATATAGATTCAATAGAGTTATATATGCTATTTTGAGAAAATATTTAGATTTGGTTATATATTTTGTATATACATATAATTGAAAAGGGTAATGAGACAGGTGGATGTTACAGTTCCGTAACACAACCGGAACAGCACATTTTTTTGTTAAGTTACAAAGGTGTAGTGGAGGTGAAAAAATGAATATGGAATATGATTACAGATTTCAAGTTAATAATAAAAAAGTCATCGCAGTTGCCATAATCGTGGTATTATTGGTAGCCTTCTTAGGAGTTTTCTTCTTAAGCATGTGGGTAAACGTGCCAGTAGGTAACGCCGTTGTAATGGTAGATCCTATGAGCGGGAAAATCACTGGACCATCACTAGGTCCTACTTGGGCAACTAAAGCTCCATGGGTTAGCGCTGTACAAATTAAAGTTGCGGTAGATATATTGGGAATGTGGGGGGACGGATATGATGAAACAGCAGATTTACCGACAGTGAAAAGCTTTTCAAAAGACCAGTTGGAAATGGCAATCGATATAATGATGAGGTGGAGGCTTGACCCTTCAAAAGTTAAGGACCTTTACGAGAATCTGCCCCAGCAGAACTGGAAAACCGATATTATAGCATCTATTGCACGGGAACAGGTCAGAATAGTTACGAAAGAGTTCAATACCATCGAAACCATTGAGAGAAGAGATTTTGTGGCTCAGACCATGCGGGATGCAATCTGGAATAAAATCAGTTCATCAACTCAGTTAGCTGGAGCGATCACAGACTTTGAGTTTGAACTCAGAAACATTGGGTACCCTGCAAAGTATACGTCTTCTATTGAAGACAAACTGGTTGCAGAACAGCAGAAGATTCAAGCTGAGTTTGAACGGCAAATAGTAGTCAT
>JAFGGM010000040.1 GCA_016930555.1 Candidatus Bathyarchaeum sp. | reverse complement strand
ATTAACAGCTTAATGTTTATGGGCAATTATGTTAAAACTTTTTTCTTGACTTCTGGCATGTCAACTGGTATTTCGGGAAGATTCTGTTTAATGTTTTGCTCTGCTATTTCAGCAGCTTCACTCAATATGTTTTTTGCATCATCGTTTGGTGCTTCAAAATCAATGTCTAAGCCAGTTCCTTGATTAGAATCTGTGATTATTCCATTGAGCAATTCTCCAATTTGTCCAAGTTCTTTTCCTGCTTCAGGCAATGTTTTAGATAACCCCCTTCCAATATTTTGCAATACATCCACGCTTGGAGAAAGAATATTGACAACATCACCAAACTCTGAAACAGTGCTCAACCGCAAAGAAATCTGTTCTAAAGCCAACTGAGTGCCCATAATCTGTTTTTCACTTTTCCGTATTTCCGCCAATTCGTTGGCATAAACTTTAGCACGTATAATATCATGTTTTGAATATGCTTTCACTGTCTTTGCGAATAATGATTTATCACGTTCTGAAAAGCGTTTAGCAGCCTTGTTTAGCTTTCTGATCTGAACCTGCATTCGCTTATTGGCCTTAACGAGACGTGGCTTCAAAGCGCCAGGGGGACGAACTTTATCTTTGATTTTTTCATGTAGGGGAATTTTTTCCTCCTTTTCCCATTTTCCTGCAAAATTCACAACTTATCCCTAGACTGTGAAAAGGACTCATAATGCTTAAAAATGATTAATATGGTAATAACATTTTGAGCTATCTTTACGAAATATGTTTAATTTTATTTTTCCGTGGTTTGACATCAAGCTTGTAAAAGAACTCGTAAAATTTTTTATAATTAAACAATATCATGAAAGAAATAACTCTTAAAGTTCTGCATATTTTTTTATAGAGAATCAATAATGCGTTACAAACGCAACATCATATAAGAAAATAGGTAAAGTATTAGGAAAAAGATTCCAGTTCTTCTCTCAACTTTCTTCTTAAATGCGAGCATTAATATAAAACAATTGAAACAAGCAGCGCATACGCTTTTGTTATAATAAGCAGATTACCAGAAAATGAAATTGGAAAAATTAAAGGACTAATTCCAATAGAAAAACAGGCGTCAAAAATACAACTTCCTAAAATGTTGCCTATTGTTAGTTCAAGCTCGTTTTCGTGTGCAATATCCACATTAACAAAAAGCTCAGGAAGAGATGTTCCAATAGCCACCAAAAAACTAATCAAAAATTCAGAAATCTGAAAAACCTCAGATAATGCAATTATTTATTCAAGCATTAAAAGTCAAATTCACATAATATGCCTATACAAAAAAATGGGACACTTGTACAAGACCATTTATTTTCTATCAATTATCAAACCCTTATTCACGTATGCCAGCACAGCAGGGACGCACCCAAACGAGGTATTTCCTGTAAAAATGCATTAATGTTCCAATAGTTGGTTAAACTAAGGAACTAGTGTGCGCCCCTCAATTTGTGGATTCTTGGCACCATTTAAGAAGACTTCTCTCAAAAGCCCATAAGTGCAATAGGATTTCAGTATCTTTTACTGTGGAGATGTGTGCGCAGCAATTTTTTCATACTTCAGCCAAGGTTTATTTGATGTTTTCTTTGATTTACTTACGACAATCTACCCCCTAATAGAAAGACTTGAAGAAGCAATAATCCAGTTTTTATATACAAAAATAAACATCAAATGGCAAATTGTAACTTAAAAATAGCCTAATAGCATTAAATTGGTGCGCGTGCGCGCATTAAATTGGTGAAAAATTGTTTTTTAGAACAATTCTTTAACTTATCATTTTTGTTCAAAGACACTGACTGCCAGCAGCGACAGCCCTGCTGTGAAGAATATTGCCCAAAAGAATTCGTGATGAAGAATGTCCCTCAAGTCAAAGAGTCTTCCACAAATCAGGAAATGGTGGATAACAATCAACAATCCCACCAGAACAAATACCAACCCCACAACTGCTCTAGCATCGATCTTCATTTTTTATCAACATGAACACACAGAATTCACTTATAACAGCAGTGGCTTCTAGAATCATGCAAAGCCCCATACCCAAGATACATCAGTTCTCAGTCGCCTAATTTTGTTCATGCAAACTTTTATGTTATTCGCGCCTTAACTATTCCACGAAACGAGGTATACCTAAATGCGGGAACCCTTCGCCAAATTTGTTGAAACTGAATTACGCCCCAACATCCTATTAATCACCTGCGGGCTTCCAGGAACATGGAAAACAGAAACCTCGCAAGAAATTTCAAAAATAAAAGGATACCCCATTCTCAGAACTGATCTAATTCGACTAGAAGTTCTTAAAAACGAAGACATCTTCGACGTCAAAGTTGCAGGAGACATTAACAAACGGCAATTGGTCTATGACGAAATGTTCAGACAAGCAGAAACTCTTGCACGGAAAGGCAAAGGCGTAATATTGGATGCAACTTTTGTAACCCAGAATCTGCGTAGACGCGCCGCTGAGATTGCCGCAAAAACCCAAATACCTTTTGTTATCCTTCAGACCAGCTGCTCTGAAGACGCATCCATTACAAGGATTTTGAGCAGAACCAAAGAAAATTACAAATCAAACGCCTTAACCAAAGAAGCCTATGTAGCCAACCAGAAACGGTTTGAAGAAGTTAACTTGCATGACCTGAAGCAGAGGCACCCGGACCTTACGATTATCCATTTGACTGTTGACACCGAACTTGACAACCCTGTAGACTGGTACATAATCGGACAAGAAATTAGATAATTGGACCCACTTATGATAATCGATTTGCATATCCACTCCAAAACTTGCTCGGACGGAAACCTGTCTGTTGAAGAAATCATCAGAGAAGCTAAAGTCAGAAACATCAAGTTAATGTCGATTACTGACCACGACGCAATCGGCTGCCAAAAACAAGCAGAAGCTTTAGCACAAAAGAACGGAATCCACTACATCACAGGCGTTGAATTGAACATAACGTTTTCTCACCCAAACTATCGAAACGGCAAACCCATATCCCTTGACCTTCTAGGCTACCAGTTTGATGTAAACAACAGAACCTTAACAAGCAAACTTCACGAAATCGCAAAATATCGAGAAAAACGTGCCGCAGAAATACTAAAAAAACTTAACACAGAATTCCGAAAGGAAGGACTCCAAAAGTTTACAGCCCTTGACCTGACCGAAATTCAGAATTCTGCTGACGGCGTGCTGGGGCGACCGCATATTGCAGACTATCTGGTGAAAAAGAAAATTGTTCGTAGCAGGCAAGAAGCCTTCAACAAGTATCTTGTGAAATGCAACGTTGCAAAGTATCCCCTGTACCTTGAAGAGGCCTCTACTCTGCTGAGAAATGCTGGCGGAATAGTGGTTTTGGCCCACCCTAACGATCCCTACGGAACTTCATTAACGAAGCTAACCTCTTTGCTTCAGGAACAAGCGGATATAATCGAAGATTCGATGCTAGGTCTCATTGACGGCATAGAATGCTGGCACTCCAGAAACACACCAGAAACAACCAGCCACTATGTGAACTTTACCAAGAAACATGACTTGATAATGACAGGGGGAAGCGACTGCCACCAGAAACCCGTCATAATGGGAACAGTCAAAATCCCAGATTCAGTAGCAGAACAATTCGTCAAATAGAACACTCTTCTGGTCAGATCTGTTTTGCATACTCTGTAGCCAAAAGGAAATATGCTCTCGCCTCTTTCTTTGCTGCAACCTTTTCATCTTTGCCAACATTGGGGTCGTTTAGTCTGAAACTGACAACTTTTCCGCGCACATAAGCCCTGTAGCACTTGTAGAACCTAAGAAGCTTGTCCAGTTCTTTATCTCCCGAATACTTGATGTATTTTTCAACAAAGAAGCTGGAGAGATCGCTGCGGTTTTTGAAATCTAGGTCCATTGCCAAGAAGGCAACGTCAGAGGCAACATCACAAATCCTGAATCTTTCATTAAATTCTATGGCATCAAAAATGTAGATTCTGTCCGCAATAAAGATGTTGCCCGAATGAACGTCACCATGGCACTCTCTGACTCTGTTTTCAGCTATTCTCTTGGCAAAAAGTGCCACATTTCTCTTCATGAATTCGTCCACTTTTTCGTGAATCAGGTTGTAGCTTTCCTGTGATATTGTTTCATTGACAAATTCCTTGCTTTGGTCAAAGTTTTCTTTCCAGTTTTTTTCTATTACCCGCAAGGACCCAAACCCGTCTGTTTTATTGCTTGTTCCCGTTTTTAGGTGGAATTCGGCGATGATTTTTGCAATTCGTTCAACAAGTTTTTTATCAACTTTGCCTTCCTCAAGAAGCCTTGTCATAATTTTTTCTTCAGGAATCCTCTTCATTTTCACTGCGTATTCGATGATTTCTCCTTCGCCACCGATTTTGATTATGTCTGATTTAGTGATTGGAACAACCTCAAGGTACATGTCTTCGCATAAGCGCCTGTTGAGGTACACTTCTTTCTCGCAAAAGAACCGTCTCTTCTTTAGCGTTGAATAATTTAGGAACCCAAAGTCTACAGCTTTTTTTATCTTGTAAACAAAATCTCTTGTCAAGAAGACGAATGATATGTGTGTCTGTTTCAGTTCAATTTTTCCTGTTTCTTCGTCATAGGCTTCATGATTCATTAGAGCTTCTACAATTTCTCTCTGATCTGTTAACGTCTATTCCCACCTCATTTCTTTCAAACTTTCACATTCTATTGAACAAGTCGTCAATATTGATTTTGTTGTCAAAACATGCAGCATTCAATCTCATCTAAAACTTTAACCAGTAATATTTAATTCGCTTCTTCTTACTTCATTAATTAGTCGTCTTGAATTGGCTAACTTTTCTTTCCTCCATAAAGGCTTAAATATCCTGCTTGTTACTGACTTGACGATAGATATGCCAAAATGGGGCTACTCAATAACGGACATGGATCCTGAGAAAATGGTCAAAGCTAGCGGACGCGAGCTAAGAATATCACACAAGCACGCAAGAGAAGTATGCAAGACCATAAAAGGAATGAATCTTGATCAAGCAAAGGACTACCTTCGTCAGGTTATTCTGAAAAAGAAACCCGTTCCATTCCGTAGATTTAACAAGAAAGTGGGGCATCGCCACGGTTTAGAAAAGGCTTTCGCCGGCAGATACCCTGTAAATGCTGCACAGCAGATTTTGAAGGTATTGGAAGGCGCTGAGGCGAATGCAGAGTATAAGGGTCTTGACATGGAGAGGCTGCGAATAATTCATGCTTCAGCCTATCCTGGAATGAAGATTAAACGTTTTATTCCACGAGCTTTTGGGAGGTCATCACCCCGAATTAACACCCTTTCTCATGTAGAGCTTGTTTTGGAAGAACTGGAGGCAACTTAATGTCTGTTGTCAAACACTTCATAGAAGATTCAATAAAAAAGACCGAAATTGACGAATTTTTGCAGAATGAATTCGAAAGAGCTGGATATGGTGGGGTAAGCATCACAAAAACGCCTTTGGGAACCCACTTAGTAATCTACACTATGCGCCCTGGTCTGGTCATCGGAAGAGGCGGAGAAACCATAAGAGCCCTCGCACAGGTTCTTGAAGAAAAATTCCAGCTTCCCAGCCCCCAGATTTCAGTAGCTGAAATCGAAATCCCTGAACTCAACGCATATGTTGTGGCGTCACGAATTGCTTCAGCCCTGAAACGTGGTGTTCACTACCGAAGAGCTGGCTTTTGGGGACTAACCCAAACTATGGAAGCGGGGGCACTGGGTGCAGAGATTATCATCAGCGGCAAGCTACGAACTGACCGAGCTCGATATGAAAAGTTCAAGACAGGATACCTGCCCAAAAGTGGAGAACCCCCAAGAAAATACATGAGAAAAGCCGAATTACATGTTCAGACGAAGCCTGGCATTTTGGGTGTCAAAGTGCGACTAATCCCCCCAGATGCCCAGTTCCCTGATCAAGTGAAAGTTCAGATAGTCGAGAAAGAGCTTGATTCAGAATCGGCAATCATGGAAGAACCCGTATTAACAGAAGAGAAGGCACCAGAACCCAAAGTTGTTCCATCTGAAGAAGCTCCAGTGGAAGAAAAACCCGCTCCTCATGTAGAGGAAAACGCTGTTACCGAAGAAAAGGTTGCTGAACCTGAGGTTCCTAAAGTTGAAGAAAAACCTGTAGCTAAAGAAGCAACCGTTGAAACAGAGACTGCTCCTGCCAAAACAAAGAAGAAAGCAACCAAAAAGAAAGCTTCCAAACCAAAAGTTTCTGCTGTTAAAGAAGAAACGGTAGCAAAAAAGAAGTCAGGTAAAAAAGAAGTGAGTAAACCAAACGCTTCTGAAACTGAAGAAAAAGCGGCACCAAAAAAGAAGGCAACTAAAGCTGCTCCTGCCAAAGAAAAGAAGGCATCCAAAAAGAAAGTGACAAAAGGAAAGGCAGCTATAGCTAAAACGAAGAAAGAGGCTGAAAAATAAGATGGCAATTTTACGTTTAAAAGAAATTCGCGAGATGCCTTCTGAGAAGCGACAAGAAAAGGTAAACGAGTTCCGAACAGAACTTGCAAGACTGAAAACAATGATTGCAGCAGGAGGCGCCATCGACAACCCAACCAGAGTACGGGAACTCCGCAAAACCATTGCCCGCATACTTACAATCGAAACTGAAGAAAAGGAGACTGAAACAAAATGATGAAGGTTACTCCCAGCATAGTTCAGCATGAATTCATCGGTCTTGAGGTAACAGTAGTTAAAAGTTCGAATCCCACCTCAGTCGGAATATCAGGTAAAGTAGTTAACGAAACAAGAAACACCTTCACAATTCTACAGAATGATACCCACAAAGTTGTCGTCAAAAATACATCTGTCTTCCATTTTGTCCTGCCGGACGGAACAGTTGTAGAAATAGACGGCAAAGTTGTCGTGGGACGAGCTGAAGATAGAATTAAGAAAAGACCTAGGAGGCTATGGTAAATGTCAGCCATTACAGCAAAAAAACCAAAGAAAACATGTGACGACGTTGATTGTCCCTTTCACGGAGAACTAGCCCTAAGGGGACACACTCTAGAAGGAATCGTAGTCAGCGACAAAATGGAAAAAACCATCATTGTACGCAGGGATTACCTTAACTATGTTCCTAAATTCAAAAGATATGAACGAAGACGCGCCAACGTAGCTGCCCACAATCCCCCATGCCTAGAAATCAAAGCAGGCGACAAAGTGAGGTTAGCAGAATGCCGTCCACTAAGCAAAACTGTCTCGTTCGTTGCCATAGAAAAACTGGAGGATGGATCAAGTGGCAGCAAGAGCTAAGTCTCGAGCTTTCATGGCAAAAGGCGTTGTCGGTCAGAAACCAAAAATTTCTCGAGGACTGCCCAACGGCTCTATTGTGAAATGTGCAGATAACTCAGGAGCACGAGAAATCAGGCTGATTCAAGTTGTGGGATACAAAGGACGACTATGTCGTGTTCCCACAGCTTCTGTGGGTGATCTAGTTACTGTTTCAGTAAGAAAAGGAACACCTGATATGAGAAAGAAAATCTTTCACGCTGTTGTTGTTCGTCAGAAGAAACCTTTCCGTCGTATTGACGGAGTGTGGGTTCAATTCGAAGATAACGCGGCTGTAATAATGACTCCTGAAGGAGAAATGCGGGGCTCAGAAATTCGAGGACCCATTGCAAAGGAAGCTGCAGAGAAATGGCCTAGAATCGCCAGCGCTGCTAGTATTATTCTATAGGAGATTCAAGAGATGAAGACAACAAAACCTACTAAACAGAGAAAAAGGTTGTATCAAGCTTCAGTCAGTGAAAGATACAGAAGGTTCTCTGCACCCCTTTCATCTAAGTTGAAGGAGTCTCATGGCACAAACTCTGTTCCGATAAGAAAAGGCGATACCGTAATGATCATGAGGGGAGACCGTAGGAACACTGAAGGAAAGGTCACGCAAATTGACACACAAAAATATCGGATATTCGTTGAGGGAGCAAATCGGGAAAAGGTTGATGGAACCAGTATCCCTGTACCAATTCATCCATCGAAGGTGATGATTACCCGCCTGAATCTTGATGATAAATGGCGCAAAAAGATTCTGGAAAGAAAGGGTGTAGCTGAGGTTGAAATCGCCACAGAGAAGCCTGAGAAAAAAGAGAGAAAAAAGAAAACTAAAACCAGTAAAACAACCAAAAAATCTGAGGGAAAATAATTGGGAAGAAAAGGCGAACGCGGACATCTAAAAAGAAAACCTGCACCAAAATTGTGGCCTATTCACAGAAAAGAAGCTGTTTGGACAGTTGTGTCCAAGTCTGGTCCTCATTCACGTTCAGGTTCTTTGCCCCTTGCCCTTATTGTGCGGGATATGCTTGGGCTCGCTAAAACGGGTAAGGAATCCAAGAATATCATTTCTCAAGGAAAGATAATGGTTGACGGAAAAGTCAGACGGGACGAACACTTTCTCGTTGGTTTGATGGATGTCGTTTCGATAGTTGATGCTAAGAAATCTTATCGAGTTCTGCCCTCTAAGAAAGGTTTGATTCTTCTTCCAATCGAATCTGATGAAGCGGTTTTCAAGCTTTACAGAATAGAAGACAAAACTATCGTGAAGGGCGGAAAGTTGCAGCTTGATCTTCATGATGGAACATGTTTCCTGATTGGCGTAGACAACTCTCAGGTATCACAAGAGGATGCGTATCAGACTCTTGATGTGTTGCAGCTCAGTGTCCTTGAAAGAGAACTTCTTGGGCACATGAAGTTAACTGTAGGAGCGAACGCAATAGTAATTGGTGGCAAAAACATGGGCAAGGTTGGCAAAGTCACTACCATCGAAAGGAAACCAAACCAAAAACGCAGAGACACTATAGTCACTATCGAGGACAAAAATGGTAGCCAGTTCCAAACAATCCTTAATTTCGTTTTCATCCTGGGGGAGAAGGCATCATCCATATCCGTACCGGAGGCAGCTTAACTTGGCAGAAGAAAAGATTGTAATCGAAGAGAAAGATGCTACACCTGAAGTTCCTAAAGTTGAAAAGAAGCCTGTAACTGAAAAGCCAGTTGCTGAAGCAGAAGCTGCTCCTGCAAATGAAGAGAAAGTTTCCAAACCAGAAGCTCCATCCAAAGCTGAAAAGCCTGTAGCAGAAGGGCAAATGGAGCCAAAAGTTGTGGTTAAAAAACCAAAGCGGGAATGGACTGGAAACCCCATGCTTGTTCCTAAAATCGAAAAGGTGACTGTCAACATGTCAGTTGGAAAATCGGGTGCACCATTGGAGCAGGCAGTGAAGATTCTTACGCAATTAACAGGTCAGAAGCCATCCAAGAGACAAGCCAAAAAGACTGTACGCGAATTCGGCATCAGAAAAGGTGAATCCATTGCGTGCCTTGTTACTCTTCGAGGAGAGAAAGCAGATGTATTTCTAAGGAAGGCTTTCGTTGCTGTTGATAAAAAACTTTCAAAGTATTGTTTTGATCGGCAAGGAAACTTCTCCTTTGGAATCAAAGAGCACATAGACATTCCTGGTACCCGATATGTGCCTGAACTCGGTATCCACGGTATGGACGTTGCAGTTTCCCTTGGCAGGGCAGGATATCGTGTTAAGCGGAGACACCGCATTAAGTGTGATATTGGAAAAGACCATCTCCTGACTTCCAATGAAGCGATACTATTTATTAAAGACGAGTTTGATGTTCAAATAGCATAAAATTGGTGAAACCATGGTGAAACAGCAATCTAAAAAAGAGCACGAGTCTGGTAAGGGCAGTCGACCCTGTAGACGATGCGGCTCCTACGGCTCACTTATCCGCAGGTATGATTTGAATCTGTGCCGTCAATGTTTCAGGGAAGTTGCTAAAGACCTAGGTTTCAGGAAGTATGAGTGAAAGGAGATGTATCAGGTTTGCCTATGATGGACACGCTCGCAAACGGTTTAACTACCATAATTAACAACGAGATGCGAAGAAAACGTGAATGCATAATTGGTCAAGCCTCAAAACTTTTGGGGCGTGTCTTGCGAGTAATGCAGTTGAACGGCTATATTGGAGAATTCGAATTTATTGATGATGGACGTTCTGGAAAATTTAGAGTACAGCTTCTTGGCAGAGTTAACAAATGTGGTGCCATAAAACCCAGAATTCCTGTAAATTCTAAAGAAATTGAAAACTGGGAAAAGCAGTTTCTCCCCTCCAAAGACATAGGAGTACTTGTCTTTTCAACATCTCAAGGTGTTATGTCTCATAAAGAGGTTAAAGCCAAGAAGATTGGTGGTCGTCTTTTAGCGTTTGTTTATTAGGAGAAACAGAAAATGCGTGCAATTGAAACTGTGGCAACTGTCGAAATCCCTGACGGCGTAGACGGTACGCTTGACGGTAGAGTAGTCATGATTAGAGGCGAAAAAGGAGCATTGACCAGAGACTTTTCTCATGCGCCTGTGACCATTCGACTGGAAGGAAAGACAGTAACTGTTCAAGCGAGTTGGCCCCGCAAAAAAGAAGCTGCCCTTGTCGGAACTGTCCGTTCTCACATCAAAAACATGATAAAAGGGGTAACAACAGGATTCACCTTCAAAATGAAAATCGTTTTCTCCCACTTCCCAATAACTGTGAAAATCCAAGGCAAAAATTTCACCATTGCTAACTTCACTGGAGAACGAAGTCCGCGCACAGCCAAAATAATGGGCGACACCAAGGTCACCGTAAATGGAGACGATGTTATCATTCAGGGAATTAACCTTGAAGATGTCAGCCAAACTGCAGCAAACATCCAGAACTCGACAAAGATTAGAAGCAAAGATCCGCGAGTGTTTTTGGATGGAATATACGTATACGAGAAACATGAGGGACTTGAACAATGACAACGGAAGAACATGAAGCGGTCACAGAAAAGGTGTTCCCAAAAAAGGCACTAAATAAACGAAAAAAGCCTCGGTTCAGGCGCCAAGAAAGCTGGAGATTTAAGCGTGTAACTGACCGCTGGAGAAAGCCTCATGGTGTAGACAGTAAAATGCGGAAGAAGGTCAAGGGATGGCCTCTATCCCCAACCGTCGGTTACCGAAACCCCAAGAACATAAGGGGTCTTCATCCGTCAGGTTTCGTAGAAATTCGCGTTTATTCTGTTGCTGATTTAGGTGGAATAGACCCTGAACTACAGGCTATAAGAATAGCTCAGACAGTCGGGAATAGAAAAAGGGTTGAAATCATGGCCTTAGCTGAAGAAAAAGGAATTCATGTTTTAAATCCACGAAGGATGCGAGAACCTGAAGAGTTTATGGAAGGCGAGGAAATAGACGAGACAGAAGACCTGTCTAAGGGAGAGAAGTAACATGAGTCTAAAAAGCCAGCGTCGATTAGCCGCCGAAATCATGAAGATCGGGGAAAACCGAGTTTGGATAGATCCTGAAAGAATCGATTACGTTGAAGCAGCTATTACACGAGAAGAAATCAGGAAATTGATTCACGAAAAAGTTGTTAGGTCTCTTCCAGAGAAAGGCATCAGCCGTGCGCGAGCCAGAGTTTTTGCAGAAAAGAGGAAGAAAGGCTTAAGGCGGGGACCTGGTGGAAAGAGTGGTCCTGCCCGATCAAAGATTACCAAAAAACAGGCTTGGATGAGCCGAATTAGGCCCGTAAGAAGGAGACTACGTGAATTGAAGGACAGCCGCGCCATTACAGAAAGTGTTTACCGAAAAATGTATGACATGTCAGAAAGCGGAGTCTTCGAGTCAAAGGCTGACCTAGAACGCTACATCCGAACCCATAGCTTATGGAGGAGACGATGATGGCAACTGGACCAAGATACCGTGTTCCTTTCCGCAGACGCAGAGAAGGAAAAACTAATTATCGTACACGTAGAGCTCTTGTTCTGTCAAGGGTTCCACGTTTAGTAGTTCGACTAACTCTGAAAAATGCTATCGTTCAAATAATAGAATCCGAAGCCATAGGTGACAAAGTCATTATTTCAGCTCACTCAAGCGAATTGGCAAAAACCTATTGCTGGTTAAGCAATGGCGGAAACATCCCGTCAGCTTATCTAACTGGATTGCTTTGTGGCTACAAAGCAATGGCCAATGGCGTGGAAAAAGCTTTCTTGGACATTGGATTGCACATTCCCTCCAAGGGAACACGAGTTTTTGCTGCCCTAAAAGGTGTTGTTGATGCAGGCGTTGAAGTTCCCCACAGTGAAGAAATACTTCCTGATGAAGCTAGGATAAGCGGACAACATATCGTAGACTACGGAAGTCAACTGGCTTCAGAACCTGAAGTATACCAGCAGAGGTTTTCAAAATCTCTTAAGAGAGGATTAAAGCCAGAAAAGCTGTCTGAACACTTTTCTGCAGTAAAAGACAAGATAACGTCTTCGTTTGAGAAAAAAGTGAAAGGAAAGAAGGATGAAACATGAGAGGCAGAGACAGAGAAGATAAATTTGAAACTTGGGTTCCGCGAACAAAATTGGGGAAAATGGTTCTTGACGGAAAAATTTCCTCTATAGAAGAATTGTTCATGGAAGGACTCAAGATTCGTGAGTCTGAGATTGTGAACATTCTTCTTCCAGACCTCCAAGAAGAAGTCATAAATATTGGTTTAGTACAGAAGCAGACTGATGCTGGCGAGAAATCCCAGTTCAGGGCTGTCGTAGTTGTAGGAAACCGCGATGGCTACGTGGGTTTAGGCTCAGGTAAAGCGAGTCAAGTGCGCTCCGCCATAGAGAAAGCTGCTGTAGACGCCCGCCTCAACATTACTCCTGTGCGTCGAGGCTGTGGATGCTGGGAATGTGGATGTGGAAAGCATCACTCTTTGCCTTTTCAGATTAGCGGCGAATGTGGTGGAGTTGAGGTTGTTATTATTCCTGGACCAAGAGGTCTAGGTATTGTTGCAAGTGAGGCAGCTAAAGTTATCTTGGGGTTGGCTGGCGTAAAGGACTGCTGGACAAACAGCTTTGGTTCCACAAGAACTGTTCCCTCATTTGCTTATGCCGTTTTTGATGCTCTAAAGAAGACCTACATGTTGGTCACGCCAGAGGATTGGGTGAGTTAACATGGATAAACCGAGAAAATGTTTGGTTGCAGTGCGGATTCGTGGCATGAGTGATATTTCTCAGGAAATTAAAGATACTATGACTATGCTGCGGTTAACCCGAAATTGTCACGCTACATTGCTTGACAATCGTCCCGCCTACAATGGTATGCTACGGAAAAGTAAAGATTACCTGACTTGGGGTGAAGTCTCCCAAGAGAATGTGGCTCTTCTTTTGAAGAAGAGGGGAAAGCTTGTAGGTGACAAGGAATTGACTGAAGAGTATGCTAAAGAGTTGGATTACAAATCGCTGGATGACTTGGCTGAAGCAATATTCAAAGTGGAAGTGGAGTTCAGCAGTCTTCCGGACGTTAAACCTGTGTTCCGTCTTCGTCCACCCAAGAAAGGATTCAAAGGGAAAGTGAAACGAAGTTTTGCTGTTGGTGGAGAAGCCGGATATAGAGGCGACGAAATTAACGAACTCTTGAAAAGAATGGTATAACTGAACAGAACAATCTTTATAGTTACCATATCATCACAATCTCAATTAAGGAAGGAATTTGCTTGAGCAATCCATGGTGGAGACGAAGAAAGAAGAAGAGTGCTTGGTTCAATGATATCTATGAAGAGCTCGAAAAGCTAGAGTACCTGATAGATGAAACCATCCATAGGGCTTCGGAGGATTCCGATGAAAAGTCTCCAGACCGACATAATCGTGTTCAAGGTTTCTCAATAAAACTTGGTCCTGACGGAAAGCCAGAAATTTACGATTTTGTTGGTCATCGACCACGACAAATTGAAGAAGATGAATCTGATGAGTCTGAGCCTCTGGTTGATCTCATTGCAGATGGTGACTCTTTGACCGTCTTGGCAGTGCTTCCGGGAGTCAGGAAAGAGGACATCGATCTTCGTGTTACTGAGAATTGTTTAACTATCTCAGTTGATACTGATGAGTTTGATTGGTATAACGAATATAAACTTCCAATTAAAGTTAATCCAAAGTCTGGTCGTGCGTCATACAAGAATGGTGTGTTGGAAGTGAAAATGAAAAGCTTAGACAAGCATGTTAGAAATAATAAGATATCTTTGAAGAAGTGAGGTTTGAAGTTTGCCGCATAAAGCTAGAAAAGTTAGAAAACAGCGTGGGTCCAGAACCCATGGATACGGTCAGATAGGACAGCATAGAGCTGGAGGAGGACGTGGAGGACATGGAAAAGCGGGGTACGACAAACACAAATGGACGTACGTGCTGAAACATGAACCTGACTACTGGATAAAGAAAGGATTCGTGTCCGCCAGAACCCTCGGCAAATCAGTCAGTATAATTAATGTCGGGAAATTGGATTATTTAGCTGACAGGCTGGAATCTGAGAAGAAATTGGATAAAAAAGACAAGAAAATCTTCTTGGACCTAGAAAGCCTTGGGTTTGACAAGCTTTTGGGGACAGGTAACGTGAGTAAACCTATTGTTGTTAAGGTTGCGTCCTTTTCTGAGGCTGCCTCCAGGAAGCTGGAAGAAGCAGGTGGAGAAATCCTCAAAGAAGCAGAAACATAAACCCCCGATTTTTTGGGTTACCTGATTTAGTAAAATAAGTTGTCAAAGTGTTTATATTTGTGTTCAACATACGCAACTTAACAAATTAGCATATACCCTAAAAACTTGAGGATGAAGGCGAGGAGATCATGGCTGGCAGATTCCTTTCAATGTTCGGACCGTTATCACGGTACCTGCCTGAAGTAGGTTCACCAATCCGAAAAGTGAGCTTCAACGAGAAACTCTTCTGGACAGGCATTGCGCTGGTAATATATTTTGTAATGAGTCAGATATCCCTTTTTAATATCGCAGAGGGAAATGATAACCTCGGTGCCATCAGAGTAATTTTTGCTTCAAGCCGCGGAACTCTTACAGAGCTTGGAATTGGTCCCATCGTAACGGGCGGTCTTATTCTGCAACTGTTGATTGGATCAGGAATTATTGGCGCTGATTTAAGTAATCCTGAAGATCGGTCTCTTTTTACTGCAGCTAACAAATTCTTCTCCATACTTCTGACTGGAGTCCAAGCTGCTGCCTACCTCATAGGAGGCGTATACAATTACACTGATGCGAGTGGAGTTTTGGTTACTCCAGACTTAACTACAACCATAGTCGTGTTTATTCAGCTTCTTTGTGCTGGTGTAATCTTGATGCTCTTGGACGAGATGATACAGAAAGGCTGGGGAATCGGAAGCGGAATCAGCCTCTTCATCCTGGGTGGAGTAGCACAAGGAATTATGTGGTCCAGCTTCAGTCCTATTGGTGGGACTGATGGAAAGTTTTATGGCGCATTTCTTGCCCTTGGTCAAGTTATTTCTGGCGGGGGTAATATAGCTGACGTCTTTTTCAGAACTAACGCAGAGGGCATTCCTACGCAAGATCCCACTATGTTAGGTTTCATAGCAACAATAATTGTCTTTATCATAGTAATCTATATGGAAGGTGTCAAAGTTGAACTTCCCATCTCTCACGCCAACTACCGAGGATTCCGAGGCAAATACCCCATCAAACTTCTTTATGTCTCAAACCTGCCAGTAATATTTGCATCTGCACTATTTGCTAACGTATTAGTTTTTGCTCAACTTCTGCAAAGCCAATTCCCTAACAATTTCTTTGTGAACCTTCTAGGCACCTTCAATGCAACACAAAATACCGCCCCTACTGGAGGTCTTGCATATTACGTGACTTCCCCCTCAACTCCATATGCCGTCGCTGCCGACCCTATTAGAGCCTTAGTTTTTGTTGGTGTCATGGTCGGTTTTTCTGTGATCTTTTCACTTACATGGCTTGAAGTAGGAGGATTAGGACCCGGCACAGTAGCAAAACAGCTTGTTGATTCTGGGATGCAAGTTCCTGGATTCCGTAGGTCAGGCAAATCCATAGAAATTATTCTTAAACGTTACATTCCAGTAGTTACTGTCCTTGGAGGCGCGATAATTGGTTTGCTTGCTTCTGTTTCGCAATTCTTTGGAGTATTTGGCTCAGGTACGGGTATATTGCTTGCAGTAGGTATCTTATATCAGTACTACCAACTGCTTGTGCAGGAGCAGGTTGCTGAAATGTATCCGGCTCTTGGTCGCGTGTTAGGAGGATAAACTTTGAACAAGAACGTTAACCTCAAAGGAAAACTTCAACCCTATGGGAGATGTATAGTATGAGTTCAATCCTAGCGCAGCCTCCATACGTAACAATTGTTGTTATTATTGTTTCCATAGCCATGAGCTTTTTTTCATCAATGATTAACATACGATTCATGCCTAAAGAGCACCGCCAAAAAGTCAAGGATCTACAAAGGAAGATATCAGCTTTAACAAAAGAAAAGAACGAAAACATGAAGACTGCAAAAAGTACAGATGACAAAAAGTTGCTCAGGAAGGCTCAGAAGCAGGAGAAGCAGCTTCTTCAGCTTCAATCTCAAGCCCTTTCTTTGTCTTCTAAACAGTTTAGGGTGTTTCCAATTACGATGGCAGTTTTCTTTATTGTTTGGCTTCTGCTTACTGGAAGCATTCTCGGCATGAAATTCTTTGATAGTCCCTTTATTGGTCCATACCCTGTAGCTTATCTTCCATGGTTGGGAGGCGTAATGCAGCTGTCTCTATTCAACTGGTATTTCATCTGCTCAATTCTATTCTCCACAATATTCTCTCGCATCTTCGGATTGACGGGAGGAACCGATTAGGATGCGCAAACACATTAAGGGATTTCGAAGCAAGAAACTTTAATCTGAGAAGGCGGCGCCAGATTGTGAAAAACCCTAGTGTAGACAAAAAGAAAATTGTGATCTGCATCAGCGGAATGACTGGATGCGGAAAAAGCACAGTAGCAAAAAGATTGGCAGCTAAGTATGGTCTCGATTACTTTTCTGGCGGAGACGCTTTGAAGCTCCTAGCCAAAGAGGAAGGTTACCGCTCGGATGTAACTGGCTGGTGGGAAACCACTGAGGGATTAAAGTTTCTTACGCAGAGGATGGGAGACCCTGCTTTTGATAGGCGAATTGATGAAAAACTGCTGGAGCTGGCGAAGCAAGGAAACGTTGTTCTTGACAGCTGGACCATGCCTTGGCTGTTGAAAGACGGCTTCAAGATATGGCTGGAAGCTTCACCTAATGTTAGAGCCAAGCGGGTGGTGACTCGAGACAGCATCAGCCAGAAAGAAGCATTGGACGCTCTAACTAAAAAAGATGAACAAACACGGCAAATATACAAAAACCTCTATGGCTTTGATCTAGGATACGACCTTTCACCCTTCAATCTTGTTCTCGCCACAGACGAGCTGGAACCAGAAGAAGTCTACCATGCCATATGCTTAGTTACAGACCGTCTAGTTTTTGGAGAAGCCTAGTCTTCCTCAGCATTTCGTGTTACCAGCAGAAAACAATTTGATCAAAAAGGGAAAAGATTGGATGCGACTGCAAAAGAAAATATGCTATTAGTATCACCAGAATAGTCTGCCTAAGAGGAATAATGGCATGCTTCTTGTATTTGCAACTCAACAAGGCTAGGCCCATGTTAGCTATAGTCAATACAATGAAGATACGGCTCAATGCAAGACATATTATTGCTTCGCTAAGTCTGTCAACAGCAACATCCACCATCCACCCATCTTTAGATCCTGTTTGTCCCTTTGCACGAGCCACAACGCCATCAAGGGCATCCAACATCAGGACAAAAAAGATTGTGACTATTGAGGCAAGGATGGCTCTCTCCGAGAGTAGCAAGTAAGCCATGGGGCTGAAAACTAAACTCAGTCCAGAAATCATATTTGGGTTCAACTGCCGCAAGAATGGAAAGCCGGCTAGAATTGGTTTCTGCACCATCCTAAATGCTGAATATTCCCTGTCCCTGAAGGCCTGCAATTAGAATCACCCCAAATGTTGCTGTTATGACTGCATCATATGCTGTCAGTTTCCTCAGGTTTCTCGGTGCCAGCCCAAGAAACACCACTTTCGAGTTTAGAGGATAGAATGGTCTTGTAGGTCGAGTCAAAAGGTCAAGGAAATAATGGCTTACAAACCCTAGAAGGAGACTTTGACCCAGCGACGCAGAAAAGAATGTAACGGCTACTGAAGCTGCCATTGCCACTAGCAGTCCAGGCAGTTCATGCCACATGGTTCTGGTTTCAGATTTGAATCTGTGGGTTTTCAGAGCTGTTCGCAGGTGGGCTAGGTGGTCCAGATCCGTGATTACTGCTGCAATGCTTGTTACTGTAAGTGTTGTTGGAGACACAATTGACGGTGCACCGAAAACTAGTAACAGGTTAGCGAAGAAGATGTGCGCAAGCGTATTCAACAGTCATTCATTCCAGTTTTTGTATTGAACCTATGTTCACGTAATATTTGGAGATTTCTCCCTTTCTTGTTGTTATTTCAGTTTTTGTGGGGGGCTCCACATCAATCATGTCGTAAATCGGAATATACCTTAAATGTCTTTTTTGGCATAGAGCCATTGTGGATGCGTGCATTTCTCTTTCCTCCTTTAACTGTTTACAAGGCGACTTGTGCGCATTCACCATCCACACATTTTACGGAAAAATATTTGGAGAATCATCAACTGTTGAGCATTATCTGCAAGCCAAAATCTAACGAAGTTTCATCTTTTCTAGAATTTCTTCAAAGTTCTTCCTTGTTCGTTCTCCTTTATATGCCCGTAGCGCTCTCACTAACTCTTTCTTATCAATTTTTCCTGCCTTCTGTTTAACTTTCGGCGCAACCTGGCTTCCCAATAAAAGGTACTGGCAGATGGAAGTTATGTTCGAGACTCTTCGGCCGGTGCTGGATGTCTCGAAATCCACCAGAAATGGTTGGTCATGGATGTCAATAAGTATGTGTTTTGGCGCTTTGCTTAATTCTCCATGGTCCAATCCAGCTTCGTCAAGCCTGTAGCATTGCTCCAAAACATCCCTTAGAACCCACCTAAGACGAAACTGTCCCCTTTTGTCTTCTAATTTTTCAATCCATTCTGGAAAGTGGGTTCCTTCAATTAGCTGCATTAGGAGAAAGTTTTCGCTGATGTCAAAGAGTTTTGGTCCAACATTTATAGTGTTTGCTGTTTTCAGCATTTTTCCTTCATGGAACATTCCTTTTCGGTCGGCGTCGATTCTGCGGATTTTCAAGGCGGCTCTGCCTGATGTTGTGTGAGCTATGACGACTATGCCGACGCAGCCCTTTCCCAGAACTGGCAAATCAGATATTCGTTTGTCTCCCGTGAACTCTAACGCTTTAACTCCTAGACTTTTCATCTCTTTGAGGCGCTTCTTCAATTCTGTATGTTCTATTGTTGGGTAGCATAGAACCTTGTGTTCTCTTTCACTGAGTTTCTCTATGGTAACTACTTTGCTCGCCTGCAACTTTGGT
>JAFGGM010000039.1 GCA_016930555.1 Candidatus Bathyarchaeum sp. | reverse complement strand
AATGTCTTTTCTTACAAGAGGTTCTCCGCCACTCAGGCCAAACCATTTTGCCCCAAGCTCATAAAGCTCATCAACAATCTTCATTCCACCCTTAGTATCAATCTCATTAATAGCATAAGGGTTAGAAGCAAAACTGCAATGTAAACAATTATAGTTACAGGCCCGGGTACATCTCCACGTCATCATGTACAAGAGGGGCCTTTCGGTCATGGTACGTACCATCAGCAAACCATCCGGGATTATTTAGGAACTTGTAAAATTGTATTTAACTTTTCCGTTAATAAGGGTTATCGAAGTTAGTTCTGTACCAAATGCTTAGTTTTCTGGGCAAAAAACTAGCGCCTACAGATTTAGAGGAACTAAAATAGAGTTTGGACGACAAATTCATAGATAGAACCTGAGTAAAGAACGGTTTCTCTAGCGCAAATGAATTACTGTTCAGACCGGGAATGGTTTAGAAACATTTAATTCAGAATGTAGAGTAAAAACCGTTAGGGTAAAACCAAATCGGGACATTGCCTGTAATGTGAAGAACTCGCGGTTTTGCTCTGCACAGAAAGGCACCTTGAAGTGAAAAAATGATGCCCCTCAAACATAACTACCTTAAAATTGCAGTTACATTGGTTTCGTTACTGATTTTATCATCTTTTATGGTGTTCCCTATTTCTGTGAGCGGCGTCGTCACTGGAAGTAACCCCGTATATGATTACGGTGATTTGCTTCAGTATGAATGGCCACAAATTCATGGAGATTCAGGTTTCACACGTTTCTCAGAGGGACCAGCCCCAGAAACCTCAGAAATTTTATGGAAAACAACAATAGAAGGCATAGAAAGCTATGTTACAGCCTTCAATGGCAAAGTTTTGGTCACAACATCAACAAACGTTATTGCCTTAGACAAGGACACAGGAGACATCGTATGGAACACCACCATTCCATCCACACAACGGTGGCCAGCAATATTCAAAATAGATGAAACCCATCTTGTGGTATCCAATTTCTGTCTTGAAATAGAAACCGGAGAGATTCTATGGAACAGTGAAGACTTTTCTGCAAAAGTGTCCTATTGGGCTGAAGGCGTTTACAGTCTAGAAGAAAAACTGTTTTATATTCAAGGCGACTCAGCGGTTCAAGCTTGGGACTTCTCTAATCCCTCCAAACCTCCTACACTAGCTTGGGAAACCTATGTACCAGGCAGTACCTCATCAGGAACTGGCATACAGTATGGTGACGGAAGAGTGTTCCCTGGGTCGTTTGAGACCCATCAAATGGCGCTTAATGCCACTACAGGCGATGTTCTTTGGGACACGGCGACAACTGGAGCAATGAGCTTCTCTGGCTCTTATATTGATGGCAAGCTGCTCAAGGCAGGTGAACACGACAATGTTTTCTATTGTTTTGATGCTGAGACGGGTCACATATTGTGGAAATACAAAGCAGACAGTCAGATGGGATACTGGGTCAGCGGCAGCGCCACAGCATACGATATGGTCTATGAGCTTAACAAGGATGGAAATCTTTATGCTTTGGATGTGAACAGTGGACATTTAGTTTGGAAGTATGAAGGTCCAGGTTACTTTTTTTGGCCAGGCTGGCCAGTGGTTGCGGATGGAAAGGTCTATGCCACAACAGGTCAAAGAGTGTCCTATGATCCTTACACTTTTGAGTACAGCGAATCCGAGTTTGTGTGCCTTGATGCCTTCACTGGAGCCCTTGTATGGAAATTGCCTATAGAAACTCATCCTCCAAGAGATTCTATTGCCATTGCCTACGGCAACTTGTACATTATACCTGGCTTCATCAAAGAAATGACAATGGACCAATACGAAACCCTTAACGAGGTGTGGGCTATCGGGAGTGCTTCATGGCCAATGTGGCGCAAAGACTCGGAAAACAGTGGGTCAGGTCAATCAGGTCCCGCTCAACTGAACCTTCGATGGAAGTTTACTACAGGGGCAGGAGTCAGTTCCACTCCGATCATTTTCGATGGCAGAGTCTATACGGGTTCACAGGATGGGAACATCTATTGTTCCGACGCAAGAGACGGCAGACTGTTATGGAAGTTTATGACTGGTGCGCGAATCAAATCTTCGGTGGCTGTGGCTGATGGCAAGGTGTATGTTGGACCTGACGATGGGAACGTTTATTGTTTGGATGCTAAAAGTGGCAGCATGTTATGGAAGACAGAGGCTGGAGGCTATATTGAAGTTTCCTTTAAGGCTGTAACTGGAATCCGTTCTTCTCCTATTGTAGTAGAGGATAAGGTGTATGTTGGGTCGCTGGATACCAACTTGTACTGTCTTGATGCTAACTCTGGAGACATTGTTTGGCAATTTGAAACAGAAGGCTACATAACTTCTTCTCCAGCTGTATCAGGTGGAGTAGTCTATGTCACTTCGAAGGAGCCAGGCAGCGGCACACTTTACAAATTAGATGCCACCAAAGGAACAGAAATCTGGAAATGCGATATTCCTTATGTGCTTGTGGCGGATAGGGGCACTGACTTGCAGGTGTCTCCAACAGTTGCAGATGAAATTATTTGTGTTGGAGCAAACAAACAGAATTATTATGGAGTAAATGCGTCCACTGGCGAGATTGAGTGGACATACGTTACAACTGAGGGCACAGAAGGTATAGGAGGATATCTGGTTGCCTCTGCGGGATATCATGATGGTCAATTGTTTGTTGTGGACATGTTCTTCATTACGTCCCTTAATGCTAGCAATGGGGAAGTTGTTTGGCAGAGCTGGATAGGAACCGAATTGTATACTTCACCAACCTATTCTGACGGCAAAGTTTACGTTACCACGGATAGGCGCTTAGTTTATATTCTTAATGCCACAGACGGAAACAGGCTCTCATTCTTTGAAACAGGTTCTAACAGCTGGTCAGCTCCCTCTGTCTATGAAGGAAGAGTATATCTAGGAAGCAACGATTGCAACATCTACTGCCTAGACGATTACCCAGTAACAACTGGTCAAATTCTCACAGGAATAGAAACGAATGAGATTGAAGTGAACACGACCCTTACGGTTTGTGGTCAACTTGTGCCAGAAATATCCTATGCACCAGTAAGTGTAACTTTAGAACCGTCCAATGGCACCGTAGAAACAATTGAGGTTACAGCCCAAATGGATGGAGCCTTCAGTTTCGACTATACGCCTGATGTGATTGGCGACGTAAAGGTTTCCTTAAGGTGCTCAGGAGCAACCTATATTATGGAAGATGCAGAGCTGCAATTTACTGTAACTGAGGCTCAGCAGGAAACCGACCAATCATCAGACCAAAATCAGGATCAGGACCAAACAGAAGATTCACAGGATACAGGAATTCCCATAGAATACCTTATTGTGGCAGTTGTTGCAGTGGTTGCGGTATTGATTGCTTTTGTTGCCTACATGGTTATCAAGAAGAGGGATACAAGTTCGCCTATTATAATTAGCGACTAAGCAAGATTGCTTGAGCGTTAGATTTTTGTTGCTTCAGAGTAGACTTGCCCCATCTTTTGGGCACAAATATCCCACGAGTATGTTTTGGTAACGAATTCTCTTCCAGAACGTCCCAGCTTTTCCCGTAGACGTTGGTTTGAAAGAAGGGTTAATATGGCATCAGCTAGTTCGCAGCTATCAGGTTCAACCAGTAGCCCAGTTTCTTTGTTTTTCACCACTTCTTTTATTGCTGTAACGTTGAAGGCAACAACAGGCTTGCCAGTGGCTTGAGCCTCCAGCAATGTTATGCCCTGGCCCTCTTGAATTGACGGGGAAGCAAAAACGTCAACGCAACTGTATAATTGGTGAAGCAAATCGTCGGTAACATTGCCCAAGAAAACAAAGTTTTCCGCTACGCCCTGCTCTTTTGAGTACTCAATCAGGTAACTTTTGAGGGGACCGTTTCCAACCACAACAAACTTTGTTTCTTTAATCTCTTCTTTTACATGCTTGGCTGCTTCAATTAGGTAATGTAAACCTTTTCTGGGAATCAGGTTGCCAACAAAAAGCACAGCATGTTCGTTGTCGCTGCCGACAACATCCTTGATGCCGCTGCAATCTTCAGTGGGCTTGAATCTTTGGGTGTCCACACCATTCGGAACTACCCGAATTTTTGCCTTATTCACTTCATACAATTGAACCAGTTTCTGACGGGAGTATTGGCTGACAGTAACAATCAGGTCGGCTTCTTTGACCGCATCTTTTTCGATTTTTGCGAGACGTCCCATGAAAACGTTAGAGAGCTTCATTCGGAGGGACGGAGACACACTTTTTGATGCTTGAATATGCTCATCCGCCAAAACGCCGTGAACAGTCTGTATGAAGGGCTTAGCCGTTTTTTGTTTCCTGAGGCGCTTCAGAAATTTGTAGCCACTAACCGTGTGGGCTTCATAGACGTTGGCGTCTATTGTGTCAACCATTTTGGAGATGGACTTGTTGAAAACCCAGTTATCCAGCGGATAAATTCTGTCAGTAGAGTAACAAGGAACAAATGTTATTCCATCAATTATAGTGGTTTCTTTGAAACTCTTTTTTGTTCCACTATAGACGGTTGTCTCAATGTCATTGACTAGCCTTTTGGCAACCTCAATTATTCGCCGCTCAACACCTCCGAAGTAAAGGTGAGGAGGCTGCGTGTTAAAGACGGCTACCTTAAGCTTTTGTCTCATTGGCGTGTGCCCCATTGTTGGAAGCAGATTCCATGCCATTCTTTGGCAGCACTAACTATTAAAATGGAACACAGATTTCTGAGCTGGATTCAATTAGCGTCGAGGTTCAGGGCCTGAAATTTGCTTAAAATTAAGGTTTATTAGCGACTTTGACAGGGCAATATGAACGAGGGACAGAGGGGACTTTTGTGCAGGTCAGTTTGGTTCACATGCAAATCAGCGAATCGATGGAGAAAAACTTGGAAAGAGCAGGACAGATGCTATATAGGGCGGCGGATTCAGGCTCCAAATTCATTTGTCTTCCAGAATACTTTGCGTTTCCAGCCAGCGTAGAAGACAACAACCAAATCGAAAAGATATCAGAAGCCATTCACGATCAGGCAGTTCAGCTTCTGAGGCGGGTTTCAAAGGAAGTGGACGCATACATTGTAGGAGGCACTATCTTCGAAAAGTACAGAGGCGGATACTATAACACGTGCCTCTTTCTAAGGCATGGAGAGATTCTTGGAAAATTCCGGAAAATGCACCGCACTATGTGGGAAACGAAGGTGGGATTGCATGTGGGAAGCACGTTCAGGGTCTTTGAAACTGAATTTTGCAAGGCTGGAATCCTGATATGTGCTGATGTTTTTTATCCGAGAACTGTCAGGAAGTTAGCATCTTTGGGCGCTGAGGTTATTTTTTTGCCTGTGTCTGCGTCGAGGACTCATCCGCCTGTGAAGGGGCATCCTCTTACCGAAAAGAGGGCGCAAGAGCATAAGGTCTTTATTCTCAAAAATGGTAATACGCGTTCAAATTCTAGAGGCGGAAACAGTGCAATAATTTCTCCTTGGGGAATCATTAATCAAGCAAAAGAAGAATTGAACACAAAAATTATCTCTGCTGACTTGGATATGACCAAACTAAGAAAACTTCGTGCATCAACTTAACCGAAAGCTATTTTCCGTAGATGCTGTCCCACTTGTCAATGATTTTGTTCATGTTTTCGAAGCCAAATTTTTCGAGCCAGCCCCTGTAATTGCTGTCATTTACTGCTGTTCTGGCTATCTCTTTGGCGCGTTCTGCGTCGTGTACAAGAAGAAGAATAGCTTCTAGGTTATGGCGTGAAAGGTATGCCACAGCCCGGAGCATGGCTTTTGTTTCAACTGGTCGTGGGATTTCGGCACTTAACTCAATGAACACTGGCTTTTTAAGCAACTTCACAAAGTCTTGCGTTAACGTGTCCACCCAGTACAGGGTTACATAGTTATTGGCAGAAAGGGGAACATGGAAAAAATCCACGTAATCTGCAATTGCATCAAAATCCAAGCCGAACCTTTCCTTAGCCAACACGGGATCAGGCCATATTTCGATGCCAAAACGTTGCGGAACCAGTTTCCTTGCTTGTCTAAGAAAGACTGTGACAGTTTCTGCTCGCCAATCCAGCCAATCCAATCCGCTAGCTTTATGCATTTTTTGGCAGCGAGGACAAGTGCAGAAACCTTCTTCGGGAAAGTGGAAAAGGTTCAAGGTTACGCCTTCCACATCCGTTTTTGCGGTTTCTTTGATGAAGTCTAGAACGTGGCTTCGGTATTCTTTGTTGGTTGGGCACACAAAATCCCATGGCAACGTGTATTTCTTGTTTGTTCTTGTTGCAGGTCCATTCGGCGAAACAGCCAGCAAGTCAGGGTTTTCTCGTATAGCTTTTGCGTCAACAAAGCAGGTGATGTCATTGTACATTGCTTTTTCAGGTTTTCCCAGCACGCCATCGACACGTTTTGAGTAGTAAACATTCATGTCGAAGCCATCAACAATTGTGGGCTCGTAGATTACCGTTCCAATTTTCAACAAACTTTACCTCAGAGCACTTGTGTATCTTTAACTTTAAATCTGATGACGTTAATTAGTGTGACGTTAAGGATTGCTGGTGCTCAATTATGAAGATTACAATCGATTATTTCAAATGCACGGACTGCAAATCATATACCTGCGTTGACTGCTGCGCAATGGCAGTTTTCAGATTAAAAGACAGCAAACCCGAGATAGTTGATTTAGATTCATGCACGCTATGTGGAATCTGCGCAGATCTCTGTCCAGAGAAGGCAATAACAATAGAAAGCTAATTTTAGGCTTCATACTCTCAATTAATGTTAGTTGTGAGGCATAAACGTCAAAAGGGAGTTCCGCGTAGGAATCATCCCGTATTCGTTAATACGATGACCCAAAAATCATATAATTGACGTTTAATTTCTGAAAATTGAAAGAAGGAACGCAACAAAATGAAGTTAGAAATCAACATCAAGTCTATCGAAGCTGAAATACAAGACAATAAACTAATTCTGAAATCAAAAACCCCAATGAAAATCTTGAGCTCAGCTGTCCTGAATGGCGGTCTACGGGAAGCAAACTCGATAGTGAGCGTGCATGTACCAGAAGAAACTGGTCTCAATGTAGACGACGACGTTCACATGGAAGCCGGAGACTATCTGCGGAAAGAAACAGGGACACTTGGCATCCCCCAAGACCAACTTGTAGGAATAATGACTGCCGCCAAAATGAAAAACGTGGACATAGCCACCAGCAAATTTGAAGACATCACCTTAACAGCAATAGCCACAGCTGGAGTCCACTTCGCAGCCACAGCAGGCGACGAAATAGCTTCAAAACAAAGCGCTTTCCCTCCCGTAAAATGGGGTACAATCAACATCATCGTCATAGTTGACGGCGACCTAACAGACAGCTGCATGGTTAACGCAGTAAGTACAATCACAGAAGCAAAAACAGTTGCATTACGAGAGCTGGATGTAAGAAGCCGCTTCTCCGGCGAAATAGCAACCAGCACTGTTACAGACAGCGTTGTGCTGGCTTGCACAAAAAAGGGATATAAAATAGAGTTTGCTGGAACTGCTACGCCTTTAGGAGAATTAATTGGAAAATCTGTGCGAAAGGCAGTCAAGGAGGCTCTTCGTAATCAGGAAAACATAGTCTCTGACCGACCTCTGATACGTAGATTGAAGGAGAGAGGAATAACTGTTGAGAACATGACGACTCTCTTTTCGCAAATCAGTTCTATCCTTGACGAGAATGATGAAATGCGGAACCAGTTCATTAAAGAGGTTAAGAAGGCTTTGTCTGACCAGAACATTGCAGCGCTGGTTATTGCAAGTCTCAGACTTGATGAAGATGCAAAAACGGGTTTGATTCCTGAGAATCCAGAAAACGAGTACGGACGAAATTTTGTGCTCAGCAAAATTCTCCAGAAAGCTGTGACAGATTACCTTTCAAAAGAAAAAAAGACATACAAATACATCAGGCCTGACTACCTCAGTTCAGTCTTTGCAGAAAAAATGGGTTGGTTCACCCGAAGCATCCTTTCCGCTGTCATGTATTCTGTTTATTCAGATTTTCTCGAAAATCATGCGAAAGAACAGAAATAATGAAACAGAAAGCATATTGTAGTCTGTTGATTCTTTCGTTGCTTTCGAGTAGGAATGCTTAAATATTTTACTTAGGGTAGTTCCACGCTCCTAAAGAGGAATCAGCTTTGAAGTTCGGAATGTTCATTTATGAGCCTACACCCGTTGAAGGATTTGACCTGCAAGTATACCGCCTTAAATCTGAACGGGGAATCGTTGGAACCCCAAACCCTGAAATGACCACCAACATCGCTTGTTTTGGCGACAATAACATGGCAGCAAAACATCCTGACTGGGTTCAAATATCAGAAAATGGTCCTGCACTAAGAACAAACAAGAAATACAATTTACGATGGGACATCGTCTGCAACAACGAAAAACAGATGGTTGACTACATGCTCGATCTAGTCGAAGATACTGCAGACAAAACGAAAGGAATAACAGTCAGCAGCATGCACGTTGCAGACCACGGTTTCTGCCAATGCCCTAGATGCAAAGCAGCACATAAAAAGAGTGGTCTAGACTGGCTAGAGTTCAGAGCACAAACGGTCACAGACTTTATCGGCGCAGCCAAGGAACGCGTGAAGAACAAGCCATTTTATGTTGGATTGCTTCCTGACCCAGTTAACGCTTATGAAAGGTTCGGCATGGACTTTGATGCCCTAGCAGAGTATGCAACTGCCTTTGTTGTTCCACACTGGTCTAAGACTTATGCAACTCCTTGGTATTTTGAATCATTGTCTCGTGCATTTAAGAAATTGCTGAAGAAGCCAGTGTTTCCAGGACTTTACATCCGTGGACCAGGTGACGACCCCAATGAACTTGAGAACCACACACAGATACTTAAGACAGCATGTCGTATAGCAAGAACAGGCGTAGACGGACTCATATTCCTAGCTGCAAACGCAATAATAATGAAAGACTTCCAGAAAGCTTGTGTCGCAGATAGGGAACTTCGGGAAGATTTGGAAGGTTACGGTGGTAAACCAGTCCTAGACTTGGTAGATAAGTGGGAAAGTATCCTCGAGTAAAGGCTCAACCGCGTTTTTTACGCGCCCCTTTCATTTTTTCTTTTCTAACTGCTATAGTTAAGCAGATTGTATGCCTTTTTGTCTTGTTTTTGCACCGATAACTGGAATTAGCTTTGATTTCAAGTTAGAAAGATTATGCCGCAGTTTGAGGTGGATTTGAAGCAAAGCTTATATAACATGCATCGAAGTATTTTGCAGTTTTACAACGAGGTATGAAGATGGAATTCGGCAATTACCTTTTTGAAGCAAAGAAGGTTAAAGGATTCGACTTTGACGTGTACCGACTGAAACCAGAGACAGGAAGACGCGGAACACCACAAAACGACATGTGGAACAACATCGCAGTTTTCGGAGACAACGTATCTGGCCGTGCACACCCAGAATGGATTTCTGAATCAAAACGTGGACGCGCAGTAAGAGGCAACAACCAATACAACCTCCACTGGGACGTTCTCTGCCCAACCGTTCCAGAATTCAGAGCAGAACAACTAGACTATATCGAAAATGCTGCTGAAACTACAGGTCAACCAATTTTCCTGAACAGCTGGCACTTTGCTGACCACGGACACTGCACCTGTGACCGATGCAATAAACTATGGAAAAAGAGTGGACTGGACTGGTTCACATGGCGCAACCAAGTCATTACAGAATTTATCAGAGACGTAAAAGACCGCGTGAAAACCAAACTGGTTTTGGCAGTTCTGCCTGATCCAGCAAACGCAGACCACCGTTTCGGTATGGACTTCCCTGAACTCTACAAGATATGTGATGCATTTAACATCGTTATGTTCTCTCAAAATTATGCAACTTCATGGTATTGGGAGATGATTGCGCGCGCATTCAGGAGAATATTTCCAGAAAAGCCAGTGTACTCGAACATTTATGTTTGTGGTCCAGGAGACGACCCTGCTCAATGCTCACCGGTTGATCAATTGATCCGAGTTTCGGTTCGTGTGATGAGAACAGGTATCGACGGCATCATCTACTTGGCAGACGTTGCAGAAAACATGGTGAAGTTCCAGAAGGCAGTATCAGAAATGGGCGAATATAGAGATTCGCTGAGCGATTACGGCGGTCAAGGCGCACTCGATCTGTTTAACAGATGGGAAAAACTCTTCTAGAGTGAATCAAAGAACCTTTAACGTAGGCTTTAGCCTATTTCTTCTTTTTTTATTTTCATAAAATGATTACTTTTAATGCACTTTTGCAGGTTATGTGCTGAAGAAGCGTTTACTGTTTAATGTATTTTCTGATCAAAGCTACAATAGCTAGAAAGATTACCACGAAACCTAAGGCAGGAAGGGCTGTGCCAAGAGTTAGTCTTGGTGGAGTGAAACTTAAGAAGAGCCCCACTAGAGCTGTGACTGCAAAGCTTAATCCGATTGAGAAAGTTAGCCTTTCGATTATATCCAAGGAATCTTCTATGGGGAAGAGGGTTTCAGTTAGGCAGTAGCCCGGCAGAAAGGCTACAAAGATGAAGGCAAAGATGTACCGAATATATGACAGGGGGGTGCTAGTTTCAGGAATGAACAGAATTGAAAGGAATGAAAGAAGTGCTGTTCCTATGACAATCCAAAACCATCGACTTTTTGGCAGAGAAAGGAAGCTGACGAAAGGTTCCTTGTGGTGGGTGGGTTCATCAAGGGACACCAAACGTTTTCGGTGAAGACTCTTAACTGCTTCTTCTATGTCCTCAAGTTTGGCGTCAGTCTTTTCTTGAGCTAGTTGAACCAGCTCTTTTACGTTCTTTGACTGCCCAGAATCTAAGATGCCTAAGATGACTTCTTCTAGGGATTTCATTGTGCACCAAATGTCTTATTGTCAAGTTTACATAAAAGCATAGTTCTTCTGCTTAACTGATTTCTGCTCTCAAAAAAACTGAACAAGTGAACAGGATTCACAAATTCACTAAACAAGATCAAGTCTAGAATCCAAAAAAATAAAGTTGGGCTAAAAAGCCCAAAGGAAAATGGGGTTTGCTGTTTACATCATCAACTTGAATAGCGGATGATTGCCCTCTTCGAGAGGTTTTGTTCCAATTTCCGCAGTTGCAGTCAATACGTAAGTGTCAATTACTGCAATAGTTGGGAATAGGAACTCTGCAAATTCGATAGGTCCAATCATGATCCAGTCTGCGCCCATCAGTGGCAGGATAGCGTTTTGTGCTGCTTCTGAGGCCTTTTTGACCTTTTTGTCGAAGTTGGCTTTTACCCATCCAAGGGTGTCGGTTACGTTTCCGATTCCTGTTCCAACTGCTCCGCGGTCACCAAACTGTTCTTTGATCAGATAGATGGCTCTAACTCCTGCGCCAATTCCTACACCCCATGGTGGCATTGAAGTATCGATGAGTGCACCGTCTATTCCAGCTTGTTCAGCCAAATCGAGAACGGTTGGCAATAGATCAAGTTTGGCTTGAGCGCTTTCGTCTTGAGGATTATCACATAGAACGATGGATGCTTTGACATTACATGCTTTGAGGTTTTCCAGTTCTTTTTCCTTGACGCCTTTATAGATGGAGTTGTTGATTAGTCTTGATGACAAGCCGACTTCATGTGCCCATTTGATGGCTTCCATTCTCAGTTTAGGGCTAATAGCATCTATTTGTATGGGTGCGTCTGTTACTTTGCTGATAAATGAAATATATTTTTCAAAAGCTTCCGTTGAAGTTCCTACAACATCCAAGATGAATGGGTTAGCAGTCATGTCAGAGAGTTCATCTAGCCTGTTGATCTTAGCTTCAGCTTTTTCTTTGTCGAAGATTCCGGCCTTCGGGTCCTGTACAATCTT
Source organism: Candidatus Bathyarchaeum sp. (assembly GCA_016930555.1). Taxonomy (GTDB): domain Archaea; phylum Thermoproteota; class Bathyarchaeia; order Bathyarchaeales; family Bathyarchaeaceae; genus Bathyarchaeum. Next base: position 6,640 of record JAFGGM010000039.1, on the reverse strand, counting down.
ATGACCAATGTAGAATATTGTGGCAGTTAGAACAGTGGGGAGTTCTCCCGGTTGACCTCCAACCTTGACTCCTCCAGCATTGATGATTTTCTGTTCTTTTTCAAACCTAAACATTTTGTCTCACTTTCATTTTTTCCGGGAAATTGACCGCTGAACTTATTGTCCGATAGCTTTCTTTGCTAGGACTACGGCTTCATCTTTCGTCGAGCCGAACAAAGCTCCTATGGCATCTGCATCAGTTTTGTCAACGGCTGCGCCACCGATCATAACGGTGACTTTGCCTTCAAGTCCTGCAGCTTTGATAGATGACACCAGTGCGGGTAGGTTGTTTTTTGCAGGTCCAGTGTTTACTGAAACTGCAATTATTTGTGCATTGTTCTCAACTGCTTTTTGGGCAAAGGAGAGTGCTGATGCTTTTCTTCCAACATCAATGCATTTGAATTGTGCGCTTTTGAGTGCTTTTCGTACCATTTCTTTGGGGGTTAAGTGCATGTCGGGTTCAAGTGTTCCAATTACAACTGTTCCTATTGGGTTTGCGGGTTCAGGCGGTTCTTTTTCAACCATGGATTTTAACCAAGACATATAGATTCCTTCTTTTTTCTCCAAGTAGGTGAGGTTTTTATGGAGAGCCCCGCGTATAAGCTTTTTGTTGCAAAAAGAAATATGGTGAACGTCACTTTTTTGGGCAATTTTGAACAAACTTAAAAGACCTATCATAGAACATAGTTGTTCAGGGTAAAATATTCCACATTGAGGGTGCTCTTGTTGGTAATTAAAGGTTTGAAGGGCATGTTCGGTTTCTTCACCATCATGCCTGTTGGAATGGAATCCATTGAGGTAATATCCAAATACTTTTTCCTTTGCTCACTAGTGGGATTAGTGCTGGGTGCTTTTGCTGGAGCAGTAGGCTTTGCATTAGGCTTCATTCTGCCTGCTATAATAGTTGGTTTCCTTGTTTTGGTTACTCTACAGCTTCTAACTGGCTTTCATCATTTAGACGGTCTTCTGGATTTGAGTGACGCAGCAATGGCTAGAGGTGACTCAAAACGAAGACTAGAGGTTATGCATGACATGTACACAGGTGCAGCTGCTATGGCATCTGGGGTTATTGTTCTTGCATTAACAGGTTTAGCTTTTGGCAATTTTTCTGGTTTAGACCTCTTGAAGGTGGCGGTTGTTGCGGAGGTTGTAGCTAAAGAGAGCATGGTTTTGACTGCCTATTTAGGAAAGAAGCCTGAGTATCAGGGAATGGGCTATTTTGTGGTAGCAGCTATGGAGAACAAACATGCTAAAGCATTTGCCTCTGTGGTTTTGTGTTCGGTTGTGGGTTTTATTTTGTTGGATATCAGTTTTGCTTGGGTTCTTGCTGGGATGGCGGTTGCTGTGGCGGTTATGACTTCTTACTCTAACAAAACTTTGAATTGCGTAACAGGGGATGTTATGGGAGCCACCAACGAAATCAACAGAATGATTAGCCTAATTGTGATGCTTGCCTTCATGATCTAACTGGTGAGCGTTTAGTGTGTTACGTATCTGAATCCATCTTTTATGGTGGTCAGGAATCCATCTTTTCTTATTTTGCGAAGTATTCTCTTCGGTGACCTGTTAAATGTTGAATGGAACCTATGTTGGATCTTAACAGCTTTTTCATAATCGAACTCTTCGGTTTTAACGTAAGTCACAAAATCTTCAGTCCTGTCATAAAGCCCCTTTTCAATAACTTCTCTGTAAAGGGCACTTCCAGGAACAGCCACAAACACATTAAACTGACACCAGTCAGGGTCCAGCTTCCGTGCAAACTTGAATGATGCTTCCATGTCTTCAATTGTTTCTCCGGGTATCCCCAGCATGAAGGAGCATGCTATCTGTATCCCTTCTTCTTTGCAGAGTTTGAAGGCGTGGCTAATCTGTTCTTTTGTAATTTGTTTGTTGAGTTTTTCCAAGATTCTGGGTGAACCTGACTCGACCCCAAACCATATTGTTCGGCAGCCAGCATCCTTCATTTCTCGCAGCAGTTCACGGGACACTTGGTCAACTCTGGCATCACAGACCCACTCGATGTCCAACTTCTCCCTTTTCATGAGTTTACACAGTTCTGCTGTCCGCTTCTTGTTAATTGTGAAATTGTCGCCCACAAAATAGATACCCCGTGTGCCATAATTTTGAGCTAAATCATTGATTTCTGCCACAACTCTTGAGGGACTGAAGGCACGAACTTTTGAGCCCCACAGTTTCTTGGTTTCACAGTATGCACAATTGTATGGGCAACCCCGTACCACATTCATTGTGTCCATAGGCTTTGCGTCAAAGTATGGTGCAGCTCTGTCATAGATGTCCATCTGCAGGAGATGTCTTGCTGGAAAAGGAATTTGGTCAACGTCTTCAATGACTTTTGGAGGAGTGATAACCATTTTTCCGTTATCCATGAAGGCGACGCCAGGAATCTTGGAAATAGCCTTCCTGTCTTCTCCTTCCGTAATCTTGCTTGCAAGTGCCACCACTGCCTCCTCCCCCTCTCCCCTGACAAGATAATCAATATCATTGTGCTGCAGCAAGCTTTCTGGCATGTATGATGGCTGCCATCCGCCAACCACTATCTTGCAGGAAGGAAGCGCTTCCTTTACGGCTTTGGCTGTTTCAATGCATGGTCGATAAGTTACTGAACCGCACGTAATTCCAACTATTTCTGGTTCAAGCTTTCTAATTTCTTCTTGTACCATCTCAAGGGGCTTTCTGATGTGATAATTGTCTAGAATTTGCACCTTGAAATCTGCTTTTTCTAGAGATGCTGCAACAAATGAAAGCCCCAACGGTGGGAGTCTCCCCGAAATTCCCCAAGGTGAATGGGGGGGTGGAGCAGTAGTCATCAGTAGAATCAGCGATAGTTCTCTCCTCTGTTTACGTGACTTATTTTACATAAAATGCAGTCCCTAAATAATGTTCTGACCTTCTTCGGGTTGCTACTGAACAATCATTACCCCTCTAGCTCGGTATGCCTGCAAAACGGAATCGTTTTTAACTGACAATTCCTCTAACCTTTTGTTAATCTGGATGGATCTGATTTATAATGTCATGTCCTGGTCCCCCCAAAAAACCGCAGAAAGGTCCCTTAATGATTACTTCTTGGCGAGCTACTGGCGCCTGCAACTACAATTGTGTTTACTGCAACGTAGACGCAAACATGCAGCAGTCACCAGACGAGCTAGACACAGAATGGGGACTTAAGCTTGTTGACCAAATCTACGAGTTCGGTTCTCAATGGTTTGGAATAAAAGGCGGTGAACCTCTTGTTCGGAAGGACCTTTTCACCCTTATTGCCCATGCCAAAGACTTGGGACTTGACGTGTTGCTGCTGACCAACGGATATTATGTGAAAGGAGAAATTCTTGACAAGCTAACCAAATATGATGTCTATACTTCCATCAGCATAGATGGCTCAGAAGCAGCCAACGACTCCCTGAGGGGGAAAGGTTCCTATAAAACAGCATTAGCTGCAATTCAAAAATTGTCACAAAACGGAATCCTGAACGGTTTATCCATGGCGATAACGAATCGTAATCTCAATGAAGCCGATCATATAGTTGATTTGGCAGAAGAATACCATGCTCGATTCGTTTGGTTTAATCATCTTGTTCCAACTGGAAGAGCTAAACAGCATTTAGATTTGGAGCCGACGCCTGAACAGTATGAAGTATTCCTGAATCACCTATACGACCTCGCCCACAAGCAATACAAGGTCGAGTTTGACTTCAATATACACTGTCCCCATTATCTTCGAATCTTCAAAGAACGTGACCCAGAAGGCTTCTGTGAGTGGTTCAGTAAAACGAAAACTGCCACATGCATTTACTTTCTGTTCGGTGGATACTTGAGCGTCCTAGAGAACGGAGACGTGATTCCCTGCTTCTATTCTGAGGACTTGAAGATCGGAAACATAAAAGAAAAATCCCTAACCGAACTGTGGGACGACATGCAACACTCAGAATTCTATAAGAAATTGCAAAATCCCGATAACCTGGAAGGCAAATGTGGCGTCTGTGAACATCGGTACATATGTGGCGGATGCAGAACAAGAGCCTATGCTCTAACAGGCTCCTATTTTGGACCTGACAACGCTTGCGCCTACATTCCCGAAGCATTACGCAAAAAGTAGGAGAACGAAAAAGCAAATCTACAACATTAACTTTTTTTATGGTGCCTAATGTTTAGTGGTGACCTTCAGATGTTTGCCGATTTAGCTCTTACAAATGGGAGCATTTTAACTATGAATTCTGTTCAGCCCAGCGCTGAAGCGGTGGCCATAAAAAACGACCGAATAATGAAGGTTGGCACAAACACGGAAATCAGTTCATTAATTGGAAAAGCAACAGAAGTTATCAATCTTCAGGGAAAAACAGTTGTCCCAGGCTTAACTGACTCCCACATTCACGTCGGAGACTTCAGCAAATTCCTGACATGGCTCAACCTGAATGACGCAGATTCTATCAAAGCAGTGCAACAGGAAATCAAGGAAAGGGTCCAGAAGATACCCAAAGGAAGATGGATCATCGGCAGTGGATGGAATCACGCCAATTTCGCTGAACAACGTTACCTAAACTTCCAAGACTTGGATGAGGTTTCGCAAGACAATCCTGTAATTCTTTATCATCAGTGTGGGCGCGTCTGTGTCGTCAACAGCAAAGCCCTAGAATCTGCTGGCGTAACAAAGGCTACAGTCAGTCCTTCTGGTGGAACAATCGAAAAAGACCCTGAAACTGGAGAGACAACAGGTATTCTACAGGAAAATGCAACTGATTTGGTGTGGACAATAATCCCTGAACCCAGCGAAGAAGAGATTATCGAGTCTGCTGGATTGGCATGCCAAAAAATTGTGGAAGCTGGACTAACCAGCATACACTGGATATTCACGTCAGCAACTGAGCTCACGGTTATCCAGAAGCTTCAGGAAGAAAACAGGTTGCCCATAAGAGTTTATCTCATTGCTCCAGCAAACATTCTGGACAAGCTAGATGCCTCAACCATAGACTCCGATAATGAGATGGAGAAGCCGTTGGGCATCAAAGTATTTGTGGACGGTTCATTGGCTGCCCGAACAGCCGCATTGAATGAACCATATGTTGACGACCAGACCACAACCGGGCAGTTGCTCTATTCTAGGGAGGAACTGAATACGTTAGTTACTAGGGCTCACAAAGGCAACCTCCGTTTAGTCATTCATGCAATGGGCGACAAAGCAATCAGCATGGCTTTAGACGCTATTGAAAAGGCATTAAGGGAGGTTCCAAGAAAGGACCACAGGTATCGTATTGAACATGCCTCAGTTCTTAATTATGATTTGATTAGGCGCATCAAAGAATTGGGTGTGATTGTTTCTGTGCAGCCTAAATGTGTCATTTCTGAGTTCGCGGTTTGGTCAGCTGTTGAGCGTTTAGGCTCAAAAAGGGCACGGCTGCTCTATCCCCTCAAGACGTTAATCAACGCTGGCATACGCATCATCGGCGGCTCAGACTGCCCAATGGAACCCCTTTCCCCCTTGCAGGGAATCCAAGCAGCTGTAACAAGACAATATTACCCCGAAGAACAAATCACCGTTGATGAAGCTTTAGAGATGTATACAACAAACCCTGCGTACTCATCTTTCGAAGATTCTACAAAAGGTTCAATCGCAGAAGGCAAACTCGCCGACCTCACAGTCCTATCAGACGACCCGAGAAGCGTTCCGTCAAACGAAATCGGAGATATCACAGTTGACCTGACCCTTGTGGGCGGAAAAATCGTTTACCAAAAATAAGCAAACAAATCATTTCTTTAGAAAAATTAAGATAATCATAACTCTAGTTTTTAGTTGAATTATTAATATATGCGCCTACCATTGTTTTTTTAGGTTTAAATTTGAAGATTAGAACTATTAGTAGAAGTGAAGTAGAACAAATCAAGAAAATAAATCGGAGCGAGATAGTGGACAAAATCTACTATTTAGATAGTGGTCAACTTAAGCTCAAAAACGTATTTTATAACATTAAATGCTGGAAAGCAAATGAACTCGAAAAAAATGTTGAGCACCTTTACAAGATTTATGACCGGGGAGGATATATTGTAGGTTGCTTTGAGGGCGATAAATTAGTTGGAGTCGCTGGCTTAGATTCAGAGTTATTTGGAAAAAATCGGGAATATCTTCAACTGTATTTTCTTCACGTTGATAGCAAGTATAGAAAAACTGGAATTGGGAAGAAATTGCTGAACAAAGTTAGTCTTTTTGCAAAGAATTTGATGGCAAAAAAATTGTACATATCAGCAACTCCCTCACAAAATACAGTGGATTTTTATCTGAATCTAGGCTGTCAACTTGTTTTAGAGCTAAATCCGACTTTATATCAGCTCGAACCGAAAGATATTCATTTAGAATTATCTTTGTCGGACTAAAAAATCTGTTTTGGTAATCTTTTTCTGTTCCAAAAGCTACTGCCCTTTGGGGTTTTGGGGTTTAATTCTTAATCCCTCAAATGTCCTAGTAATTTCAATCAAAATGTTTAATAACAGTGTTATAGACATGATCTTTTAAATTATCATATCTGGAGTGACTTGCTGTGAAACTTTGGCCACAAAAAAGATGGAAAAAAGTTCTCTTAATAATTTTATT
>JAFGGM010000038.1 GCA_016930555.1 Candidatus Bathyarchaeum sp. | reverse complement strand
GGTTCTCCTAGCCTGGTAGGGAGCAGGCCTGCTAAGTCTGTGGTCCGTAGGGCCACGCGGGTTCGAATCCCGCACCCCGCGCCATCATGTATTGAAATTAAAGTCTGCAAAAGGAGAACATGTATTTGGATAAGGATAGTTTTCTGAGAAAACATAAAAATGTTATTTTGGATTGGGCAAAAGCCAATAAGGCACGCCTTATCGACGCCAGAAAACACTATTCATGGAAAGATAAGGAGCCTAGCGTCTGTTTGGCAGAACGTGACGAAATAAGAATGTCAATAGGTTTTTCTCGAAGTCAAAATTCTGGTGGAATCGACTTGGTGACTCTTGACTTGATAATGGGGTGGGGCGGTTTTGAAAAGTTTCCTTTACGTGATGAAGAGAAGGTCTTGGAAATAACCCGCAAGGTGTTCGATTATGTTGAGCACGATAAATTGTCTGAAGCAGTTGATGAGCTCTTGGCGATAGATGGCGTTGATATTTCTCAAGCCTCAAAAATTATTGGGCTCTTTGACCAGGACAGATTTTGTATCTACAACAGCAGAGTTGGGAACGCTCTGAAGACGTTGCGATTCGCTGAAAAGCCTGTTTTAAAATGTCCTGTAGGACCCAAAAAACCAGAAGATATCTGCTCAGATGAAAGATGGGGTGAAAACTATCAGCACCTAATCTGGACCCTAGAGGTCATCAGGGACTACCTAACCAGCGAAGGCTACCCTTTCGGCATAGCAGACATAGAAATGGCTCTATTCATGATAGGAAAACAGCCATAAAACGTGTAGGTAGAATTCGAGTGACTAAAAAGTTTGATGCACAATTGATTGCACAATGTGGAATCAATTGTGGAACATGTGTTGGCTTTTTTGGTTACACAATGAGTGGAAAAAAACGGAAACATGCTTGTGTTGGCTGCCGAACTAGGGCTAGCTTGTGTGCTTTCATCAAGAAAAAGTGCAAAAGGCTGGCGAATAAGGAGACTCTTGAGTTTTGTTTTGAGTGTTCAGATTTTCCGTGTGAGCTTATGGAAAGGATTGAGAAAACTTACACACAAAGGTATGGCTTGAGCCTGATTGGGAACCTCAACTACATCAAAGAAAAGGGCATGGACGCCTTCCTAGAATACGAAAAAGAACGATGGACCTGCCCAACCTGCGGCGGAGTAATCTGTGTCCACACCAAACGATGCTACAACTGTAGCCCCCCATAGGGAATCTGTTGATGCTTTTGTATCCATCAAACATGAAAAGCCTATTTTTTCATTGCCTCTATCCGTAGGTTCTGCGGCATTTTTTCGATGGCATACCTTAAAGCTGTTCTTGGCATTGTTATCCTGTTATTGATAATGTAGTCAAACACTTGTTGCTGATGCTTTTTGCTCGCTTCTTTTAGCATCCAGCCATATCCCTTCTGGACCAAATAGTCCCCGTCAAGCAATAGTTTGTCTGCTATCTCCAAAACATCGTCTAGGAACAGTCCTTTTCTGGCAGGCAAAATCAGCGTTACTGCCGCGCCCCTCTTGAGCCATCGGTTCTGTGATTGAGTCCATTCCTTCAGTTTCTCAATATACTCTGGAAATTTTTCTACAAAGGTGCCTAACGTGTGGTTGCATAAGGTATCACATTCTGCCCAGTTGCTCACATACGTGCTGAGCCAACGTTCAAAAACCACAAAATCTTCTGGATCATACCTTTTTTTCAGGAAATCTGACCATCTGAAGGCAACAACGGCTTCTTCGATGTAGCCTGACTTGAGCAATTCTTCGCAGTACCCAAAAATCGTGTTCTTGCTCAAATGCGCGATTTGCTTAAACAGCTTCTTGCCAATCTTATTTACTACATGAGTTCTGATGCCAAGGGACTTGATTTCTTCCTTGAAAAAGGACAGAGAATAACCATTCGTGTTTGGATCGACATTCTTTTGTAGTTCTTGCCTAACCTGACTTACTACACTCATGAGCTACTCCTCGTAACTATGAGATTTTTGGGTTTGATGCTTATGATTTTTTTCTATCGTGCAAACTAACATGAACCTTAGTCCTCAATGTAAACACTATATATTCACATTTCACCAAGTCAGAATCGCCCCATAATGTCTACATTCTAAAACATTATTTAACTAATCATCACTGATGTTTGGGATTGGAGTTTGGGGCGTCGAAATTTAACGCCTATTTCTTGAAAACGTTTTGATGTACTACTTTTCTTCCTTGCCATTTATCTCCGCGTATTGCCCATGCATTTTTCATGTCAAACCGCGTGCTAACACTAACCCTTTCCGGCTGATTATTTCTGCGTTTTGAGAAGCATGTTCTGCAGTAAACTGGTTTGCCTTTTGTGGGTTCAAACGGTACAGTAGTGGCGTTGCCGCAATCAGTACATTTAACATCATACATCCTTTTTTGGGACATGTAACTTCACCTCGGTATGCTTGAATAGAAAAGAATCCAGTTATTCGGTGGGAGAAATCCCTTTCAATAAAAGAAAGCTCTTCAACTATACTACTGTCTGCACTCTTATAAAGGAGTAGATTAAAAAGAGCTTACATTCTGCCTCATTTCAGAATCAATACTTTATTTTCCTGAAGCGAGTCCCACTCAAATTATCCTTGTCATAACCCTTCACGCTTAGGGTACTTTTGGTTTGATGGCATTTGTTGTACAGGCGTCTACACATTTCATGCAGTAGATGCATTCTGGGTGCGTGAACTTTTCCCACGGTAACTCCAGTATAGGAACCTTCATTGGACATGCCTGAACACAGTCGCTGCATCCTGCCTTAGTACACCTCAATGGGTCTCTCTGTAAACCCAAGAAACTAAATCGATTAAGGAAAGCCAAAATTGCGCCATGAGGACAGAAATATTTGCACCAGCTTCTTGGAACATAGTATGCAAAAACCAGCACTGCCCCTAAAATGAATAGGCGTATCCACAGGAGGGGACGAAAAGCTAAGACTCCTGCTAAAAACGAGTTAACGTCACCTGCCAAGTTGGCTACTCCATTTGGAATAACCCCAAACAAGGTATCCGCTGGACTCAAAGCACTGAAGGGCGCCTCAGTAAAGTCTCCTAAAGCTGCCTTGACGCCTTCACCTGCTCCTGAAGTTACAGCCGCCGCCACGGAGCCGCTGACAAGGAGCACAATCACTGCAACAAGGTACTTGGCATTAATCATCCACTCATGAGTTCTGTCCGAAAGCTCACTATGTTCTCTTTTAATGTATGCTACCAAGTCCTGAACTAAGCCGAAGGGGCAAACCCAACCGCATAAGGACCTGCCCAGAAAAGCGGCAACTATGAAAAAGGAAGCTAAGGGAATTAATGGAAGAATGCCTTCACTCAGCATCACCTGCAGCATAGCAAAAGCGTCGCCCATTGCCTGCTGCTGAAGTCCCAAAGTAAACATGACCGGAAGAACAATGGGTAAGGGTCCTAAACCGAAGACAACGCCAACAAACAGCAAAAAAGATAGAAGCTGGACAATCTTTCTGAGTATCTGAAAGTTGAATGTGTTTCCGCCGTGAGGCGCCGCTGCTTCTGTTTCCGTCATTTTTTCTGCCATGTCTCCTGCCAAATTTACGCTGTTTCTGTTCTTAAGGCAATAGTAAAGACGTGAGTCCCACTAATAATAAAAATGTTTCATAACCTTATACAACTCTGACGTTTTCCACTCTAATCCACGGCGCAACTAGCTGCCCCAACTTCTTAACGTTACTGCCAAGAGCCGAAACATTCTTCAGAACATCAAAAACAACGCCCGTCACCATCGCCCCACGAACAGCATAAGCAACCTCTCCGCCCTCAATCTTCCAAACAGGAGTCGCCACAACACTAAACTCTCCACTCTCCGGATTGCTACTATGGGCACCCTGAACCCCATAAACCAACAGACCCTCATCAACTTCGGCTACAAGCTCCTCAGGCGTCCTGTCTCCTCCCTTGAATGTGAAGTTACTTGCCTCAAGAACTGGCGTAGACGCATAGGAGGCTAGTCCTGACCTTGAAGCGTTTCCTGTGCTCGCAACTTTAGCCTTGTTTGCCGTGTAATTGTCATAAAGGAAATTCTTCAGCACACCCTTGTCTATGACCACAGTTTTTTGGCATGGAACACCTTCTCCATCAAACTTACTTGTGGACAAGCCACCATCAAGCAACCCATCATCCCACACAGTAACCATTTCTGAAGCAACCTTTTTTCCAATTTTGTCCTTGAAGGCAGACCTTTCTCTCTGAACATAATCCGCCTTCACAGCATTAATCAATGTATAATAGAGAAGGGAACGAAACGCATGCTGGGCAAAAATCACAGGAAAAACACCAGACTCTATCTTTTTGGCTCCAAGAGATGAAACCGCCTGCCTCGCAGCCTCAACTCCAACAGCCTCAGCATCAATGTCATAGACTCTCTTTGCATCAACTTCGAAACAGGCTGGAGTCACATCCACCCCATCCCTGCCCATAGTCTCCATGGAGCATCCAACAGCAGTGCCCCTGTCAATGCCTTCAACTCCGCCAGAATTAACAACAGCCGTGTGAAAGACTGATGCTCCCAATCCCCCACCAACCGCCAAAACCCGCTTATCATATGCCGTGGTCGCCTCCAACATTACCGCAACAGTTACCACCAACTCCTCAGAAGAAAGCGCCTCTACCTTCTTGTCGTACGTGCCAGTTGTTTCGTAGTAACTTCCTTGGTTTGGTAACTTGTGCCAGTTCTTGTCTGATTTGCTGGCTCTAGCCGCTTTGAATGCTCTCCCTGCGGCTTCTTCTATGCTCTTATCTGTTAACGTATTCGTGTATGCGAAGCCGACTGCCTTCCCGTAAACTGCCCTAACTCCTAAACCTTGATCCATACTCTTGGTGCTTCTGACAATCTGTCCTCTCTCAATTTCTATGGATGTGCCTGTGCTCATGCTTAGGTAAGCTTCTGCCTCTTCAGCACCTCTTCTTAGGGCAACGTTAACTGCCTTCTTTCCATAATCAATCAATTCTTTCATTTTAGGCTCCTCCACCGATAGTGACTTCTCCCACTCGAATATGGGGTCCTCCATCACAGATGAAGGCTGTCTGGCCTTTGCCACATCTTCCTGGCCACAACTCAAAGTCTCTGCCAACCGCCTCCACCCTATGCAATGTCTCAAGAGTGTTTCCGCTTATTGACGCACTTCTTACTGGTTCTCCCACTCTACCCTTAACAATTTCATAGGCTTCCTGTATGCCAACCTGAAATGTTCCATCCAAGTTCGCCTGTCCACCCCTGAAACTTTTCAGGTAATAACCAAAATCGATGCCTTCAATCAGTTCTTCGAAACTACTGTCTCCAGTTGCAAGGTATGTGTTACGCATTCTGATGATTGGATCTGACCTGAAATCTTCGGCTCTGGCGTTGCCTGTGGGCGTCATGTCGAGTTTGTGGGCTGTTTCGCGGTCATGCATTAGCCCAGTTAACGTTCCCCTTTCTATTAGTGGAGTTTTGTTGGTCCTAACTCCCTCATCATCATACTTGAAGGAGCCGAAGGCGCCTTCAACTGTGCCATCATCATAGACTGTAACAAGGTCTGATGCAATCTGTTTTCCGAGCTTGTCAAAAAGTGCGGAGCCAGACAGGGTAAGGTCTGCCTCTGCCAGATGCCCCATTGCCTCATGGATGAAGACGCCGACAACGTTTGGTCCTATGACTGCTGGGAAGCTTCCGCCCTTTGGCGTTTTTGCCTTCAGCTGCTCAACCACCCGCTTGGCGACCATTGTGCCTATCTTTTCGGGGGTTTCGGTCTCGAAGACTTCGTAGCCTGAGGTTGAGCCTACTTCTTCTCTTGCGGAGGCGTAGATGCTGTTTTGTCGTGCCGAGGCTAGAATTCGTGACCAAACATAAAGTTTGTCCTGTTCTATGCATGTGCCGTCGCTGTTGACGAAAATGTTTGTTCCTGTAACATCCAAGTAGTTGATTGTGCAGCTTCTTATCCGCTTGTCATAACCAATAACAGTCTTATCCATCGCCAAAGTGTTCTCAATCTTTTCTTCCATACTGACATTCTGCGGATTCTTCCTAGGTGCCACCACAACTCTATCCTCCACAGGATTCACGTCTGCAAGCTTCACAGGCTTCTTCACTCGTAGACCCGCAGCTTTAGCTAACCTAACTGCCTCAGTCACAGCGTCTGTCAACTGTTTGGGTTCCAGTTTTCCGATGGAGACGAACCCCCAGGCGCCATCGGCTAGTGCTCGGATGCCTGCGCCTATTTCGGTTCCCTCTTTTGCTCCTTCGACTGTGCCGTCTTTGATTGTCAGGAGGGTTTTGAAGAGGTTTTGTGCTCGAACCTCTATGTATTCGGCGCCGAGATTTCTGCCGTAATCAACAGCTTTTCTGACTATGTCCTTCAAAACGTATCAACACATCTTATATGTCGATTAAGATTAAACATCATTCTTAAAACTGTTAGTGATTGGAGTGAAACAGAATCCTTGCTAATTTCCATTGTTTGTTCTTTCATGAAACTTCAAAATCAATACTTTTGGAATCGGGGGCAATTAGCTAAAAGCAAGTTTTATTTTGTTTTCTAAAAGTGAAAATGCTTAACGTACAGTTGATAATTGCTCATAAAATATTTCTTGATAAGATAGTGTTCATTGAACTAACTAAGTATCTAATTAAATTAATAGGTGCACCCTTCCATGCCGATTATGATGCTATTGTATTCATGCTTTTGTGCGTGTGGAATCAATTTCTTGATTAAACTCAGGTCAAGGTTTCTAGAAAAAAAAGCTTAGAGGTTACATGAAGTCTGCCATACTCTTCTGTTTTGGTTTCTTGGGAGCTAAGTCTTCCTGTTCTTTGTCAAAGAGGGCAAGTTGCCCATACACGCCGTCGTATCCAGGTATCACCTTGGCTTTTTCTTCTCTAACCCTGATGATGGCTTCTGCAATCCTTGAATTAACAATCTTGCTCATCTCCTCTTTTCTTGCATTAATGAGTACAGTATATTCGTCACCAAACTTGTTCACCAGGGGCGTGTAGATGCTCCACACCTTCTTTGCGCCCTGATAACTCACACCCAAGACTGCAGTTATGATTTCTGAGAGAGGCAGCAGCCGCTTGTAGCCTATCGGATTCTCTGGCACATAGTCGGCGGGGCGGTCAGCCAACTCCTCAATTCTCTGGTCAACTCCTCTGGTGAGTTTTCTGCCGCATACTGGACAGCGGTTACCATGCTTTTCTGCTTCTTGGGGTGGCATGGAGATGTTGCAGTTTCTGTGTCCTGTCCAATGATATTTACCGTACGCGGGATTCGTTTCTATTGTGTATTTGAAGCGTTCTGTGTCCTTTTTACGTATGGTATCAACCACTTGCATGTATGTAAGTTGTTCTAGCTCAAGGACGTTGGCTTCTCTGCCGATTCTCCATGGCCAGTGACTGTGGCAATCACTGTTAGAAATTAATGTGAATCTGTCAAGGGTACTCAATCTCCAGTTCATGGGTGGGTCTGAGGAGAGTCCCGTTTCCAGTGCATGAATGTGTCGTGTCATATCTTGGTAGCATTCTTCTATGGTGTCGAAGCCGCTGAAGGCGCCAAAGAGGCTAAACCACGGGGTCCAAACATGAGCGGGTATAACTTCGTTCTGGTCTGAAACCTCCATAACCTCTTCTACGAGTTGGGGTGAGGTCATGTCAAGGATTGGTCTACCATCTGTAACCAAGTTGCCATACTTTTCTAGTCTGTCGCTGATTTGTGCGGCAGTTTCTAGGCTGGGCGTAAAAATGACGTGGTGTATTTTTTTGGATTTGTCGTCAACAGGGTAAATGGTGCAGACTTCCGCTGTTATCATGTAACGGATAGGTGACTCAGGATGTATCTTGGAGTAGTACAGGCTGGTGTCTGAATCTTCTGTCAGTTCGTTCGCTAATTCGCTGAACCATTTTGGGTGCGTAAAATCGCCTGTGCCCACAAGCTTCAAGCCCTTAATTTTTGCGAAACGGCTTATCTCGGTTATGTTCATGTTCTGGCTAGTGGCACGACTAAACCTGCTATGAATATGAAGATCAGCAATAACCCTCAAAGCCTACCAACCCTTCAGATTGTTCTATGTGTTTTATCTATAATAGTATATTTAGAATGATGTTAATCTTTATTACAAAATGGTAATATTAAAAAGAGACCGACCCGTGGTAGTCCGTGAGCGATACGGTATTGGATGAAACTTGGACCAACGTTCTGGAACTTAAAGAACAAGACATCGACGTTATTCACGTAATTTACATAGAGCATCTTACGCACTTTACGTTTGAAGGCTTGAAAAGAAGACTGAAAATCCATCCTGAAACCCTTTCTAGGATACTGGTCAGATTAACCGACGATGAGATTCTCGAAAAAACCGATAACGGTTACTCCTTAACAACAAAAGGTAAACAGTTACTAGAACAACAAAATCACCAGTCTACCCCAGCAAGAGTGCCTGTGCTTCAATCGTTTGTTCCTCCTGAACTTTCAGTTGACAAAATTGCCTCTGATCTAAAGGGTAAATGGTTTGGGAGTCTTCGCTGGTTAGGTTACTCAGTTTCAGAGGAAACTGTTGAATTGAAGTGGATTACAACTAATGGCGAAATTATTGTTTCTGCTGTCTTCACTGCTGGAATGCTCCAGATATATTCAAAAGCCATCTCGGAAACTGATTTTTCTGCTCGATTAAGTGTTTCTTACCAGTTGATGGGTTACCTTACAAAATTAATTTCGAAGGCAGAAAACAACTAAGGCTCTTTTTTGATGTGATTAACTTTCGTCATTCTTCGTCAACAAATATCACCCATGCCTTAACTAATAGTGATTATTGGTGGTGTATTGTAAATGAACACAAAATTCATAGAAATCGAACAGCTTCCAGACCAGTTCTATCCGCTAAATCCATACGGTCCATCAGGTCCAGTAAGACCTCTGCCATCTCCCACACGTCCATTTTAGATGATGCGCTTTTAGGTTGACTTCTAACCTCAAACCCACTGGATTTAATTTGTTTTCTTAGCACATCGACAATTTTTCTATACAGGTATCTGAATCTGCTAAAAGAATTAATTCTTGTCAAAAATATTAATTTATAAAAACGGAATTTACAAAAAAAGAGAAAAGTGGGGAAAGTTTTCCCGCGGATGCTCAGATTATATTGCTAGCTTGGCGTTATTTTTTGTTACTGACGATGGCTTCATTTTTTCTAGCGTCTTTTCGAAGTCTTTCATGCTGATTTTGAGGTCTTTGAGAGTCTCTTTTGCTTTCTCCAGTGTCTTGCTTTTAGCTATGTGCTCTTTGATGACCAGCATCGACGTTGTGTTAGCTAGTGCTGCCAAGTCCGCTCCAGAGTAACCTTCTGTTTTATCTGCCAGTTCGTCTATCTTCACATCATCGGCTAATGGTTTCTTTTCCAAGTGAATCTTCAGTATCTGTTTTCGGGCATCCAAGTCTGGAATTGGCACCTTCAGCAGTTTGTCGAATCGTCCCGGACGCAGCAACGCAGAGTCAACAATGTCTATCCTGTTTGTGGCTCCAATCACCACTACGTCCTTTAGTTCTTCGAGTCCGTCAAGTTCTGTAAGTATCTGGCTGATAACCCGCTCTGTTACCTGTGAGCTGCCTAATCCTGAGCCTCTAACTGGAGTTATAGAGTCGAGTTCGTCAAAGAATATGATGGTTGGCGACGCCTGTCTTGCCTTCCTGAACACTTCCCGAATCGCTTTCTCGGATTCTCCAACCCACTTGCTCAACACTTCAGGGCCTTTGATGCTGATGAAGTTTGCTTCGCTCTCATTTGCTACGGCTTTTGCTAGCATGGTTTTTCCTGTTCCAGGCGGACCATACAATAGCACTCCCTTAGGTGGAGAAGTGTTCATGTGGGCGAAGATTTCAGGATACTTTAGGGGCCATTCTATTGCTTCTTGCAGTTCTTCTTTGACTTCTGCTAAGCCGCCGATGTCCTCCCATTTGACGTTCGGAACCTCAATCAATACTTCCCGCATGGCAGAGGGCTCAATCTCTCTTAGGGACTCTTCGAAATCGTTCATGTTAACGATTATCTTGTCCAGTATCTCCGCTGGCACGCTTTCGGCTTGGAAATCGATTTCAGGCAGTATTTTTCTAAGGGCATGAAGGGCAGCTTCCTTGCTTAAGGCTTCTAAGTCTGCACCAACAAAACCATGCGTAACATTTGCCAGACGCTGCAAGTCCACGTCCTTGTCTAGGGGCATTCCTCTGGTGTGTATCTGCAGAATCTGGAGACGACCATCCTTGTTGGGTACCCCAATCTCGATTTCCCGATCAAACCGTCCTGGTCTACGTAGGGCAGGATCTAAAGCATTGGGTCTGTTAGTTGCTCCGATGACTACGACTTTTCCTCTGGATTTAAGGCCGTCCATGACAGCCAACATCTGGGAAACAACCCGCTTCTCTACTTCTCCTGTTACCTCTTCTCGTTTTGGCGCAATTGAATCCAACTCGTCGATGAAGATTATGCTTGGCGCATTCTCTTGAGCTTCATCAAAAATCTCCCTTAGACGACCCTCACTTTCACCATAAAACTTACTCATTATCTCTGGTCCACTTATGCTGGCAAAGTTTGCATTTGTTTCGCTGGCTACCGCCTTAGCCAACAACGTTTTTCCTGTTCCAGGAGGTCCATGAAGCAGCACACCCTTTGGCGCCTCTACACCCAGCCTTTCAAAAAGTTCCGGGTACCTAAGAGGTAACTCTATCATCTCCCTTACTTTCCTGATTTCTTCATTTAATCCTCCGATGTCTTCATAGCTTATTCGCGGAACCTCCATTGCTAATTCTTTTGCTGGCTTGTCGCTTAGCACAATTTGGGTGGATGGAGCTACGATTACTGCTGCTGCGGGTGGCTGAAATCCTGTGACCATTAAGTTTATTCTGCGTCCCATAATTCCAAGGGGTATAATGTCGCCTCTGGAGATGACACGATTTTCTAGAATCCGTTTCAGGTATTCTTCACCTCCAGTTATTCGCAGGGGCTCTGTTGGAGCGATTGTAATCTTTTTTGCCTCTTTTGCTTCTACCTTTTTTACGCCAACTTTTTCGTCTATGCCTGAACCCGCATTGTTTCTGGTGTATCCATCTATGCGGATGATTCCTTTACCGAAGTCTTCTTGGTATCCTGGCCAGTATATTGCCACGGTCTTTTTTTGTCCATGAATTTCGACAATATCTCCTGCTGATAGCCCAATTTCTTCACTAATTTTTGGGTCTATTCTGGCTATTCCACGACCCACATCACGGGATTGGGCTTCAGCAACACGAAGAGAAACTTGAGACATAACACATCACCTCATTTTTATTATATATCTACAAGTCTATAACATTTCGTTACTCATTATTCCATATAAATATTACCGATTTCCCATATTTGTTAACTGCAGAAAAAACCTGAACTTCATGCATAACTAGTATTTTTTAGAATTAATTCAAAATTTTATGCCGAAAAAATTATTTATGTTGAGTTGCGTGCCCACTTTTATAGTTTGTAGCCGATTTTTCTCAGGAACTCTTTTCTTTCTCTGACGTCTTTTGGGGTTTCTATTCCTTTTGTCTTGAATCCGTCGATGACACCCATGATTCCTCTACCCTGCTCTGTCTCAGTTACTACAATCTCCAGCGGATTGGCTGTTGCAGCATGAATAGTGCACACTTCAGGCACCTGCTTAATCTTGTCCAGAACATTAATTGGGTAAGCGTTTTTAAGGAAGACTATGAAGGAGTGACCGCACCCAAGCCTAATTGCCACATCTTTGGCATGGTTCTCTAGTTCTGTGTCGTTGCCCTCAGACCTGACTAAGCATGGTCCAGAAGCTTCACAGAATCCTATGCCAAATTTGATACCTGGCACAGAATTGACTAAAGCCTCATACAGGTCTTCAACGGTTTTGATGAAATGAGCCGTACCCAAAACCAAGTTGCATTCTTCAGGCATCTCAATCTTCAATATTTCAAGTTCCACTCAAATCTACCCCAAACTACATCTTTGCCAATTTTTCCTTAATCCCGTAACAGCAGACTCCCAAACCTTGGGCTGCCACTGTTTTATTCCCATTCTATTGTTGCAGGTGGCTTATGAGTTATGTCATACACAACCCGTGTTACCTGAGGCAACTCGTTGGTTATTCTAGTCGAAATTTTCTCAAGCACATCGTAGGGAATTTTTGCGAAGCCAGCTGTCATAGCTTCTTTGCTTTCAACAATCCTGACGGCTACTGTGTAGCCGTATGCTCTGGAGTCTCCCTTCACTCCTGTGCTCTTCGTTTCTGTTAACACAGCAAAATACTGCCACAGACTGTTTCCAAGTCCAGTTAGCTCGATTTCATCGGTGACGATTTTGTCTGCTTTCCTTACAAGCTCAGCTTTCTCTTTTGTTACTGCGCCGATGATTCTTACTGCTAATCCTGGACCTGGGAATGGTTGTCTGTGAACCAGTTTGTCTGGTAGTCCCATCTTTTTTGCAACTGCTCTGACTTCGTCTTTGTAGAGGTCACGTAGAGGCTCAATGATTGCCTTGAAGTCAATTTTTTCAGGTAAACCTCCTACGTTATGGTGCGTCTTGATAGTATCCGAGTGTTTCCTGAAGCCTGACTCGATTCTGTCAGGGTAAATGGTTCCCTGTATCAGATAGTCAGCATCTATCTTTTTGGCTGCCTCCTCAAAGACTCGGATAAATTCACTTCCGATAATTTTCCGTTTCTTCTCCGGGTCAATATAACCCTCAAGCTTCTTAAGAAAACGTTTCTGGGCACGAACAACAACAACGTTTACACCCTGCTTCCCAAAAGTCTCCTCAACAAACTCTGCCTCACCAAACCGCATGAACCCGTGGTCAACAAAAATTGCCAAAAGCCGCTCACCAAGAGCCTTAGAAGCCATAAATGTGGCAACACTGGAATCTATTCCTCCACTTAAGCCGATTATTGCAGTCGAGTTACCGACTGTGCTTCTAATTTCTTTGACTGCCTTGTCAACTAACGATTCGGGGTTCCAGTTTGCTTCACACTTGCACACCTCAAAGATGAAGTTGTGAAGCATTTTCATGCCGTTTTCGGTGTGAACCACCTCAGGGTGCCACTGGAATCCATATATTTGCCGTATTTTGTGGCGGTATGCTGCGACTGGACAGCTTTCTGTGAATGCCAACATCTCATAATCTTCGGGCAGGTCATATACGGTATCGCCGTGGCTCATCCAAACTTTCTCTTTTGGTCCCAGCCCCTTTAGTATGCCTACTGACTTGTTGATGGTGACGTATGCTATTCCATATTCTCGTTTTGAGCCGGGCTCAACTTTTCCGTCAGAGAAGTAGGCTATCATCTGGTGTCCATAACATAGTCCGAGGATGGGAATGCCCATGTCCAAAATTTTTGGGTCAAATTTTGGTGCACCTTCTTGGTAGACGCTCCATGGTCCTCCCGACAGGATCATGCCCTTGACATTCATTGTTTTGTTCATTTCTTCAATTTCTTCTGTTGTTATGTCACAGGGTACAATCTCAGAGTAGACGCTATGTTCTCTTATTCTTCTGGCAATAAGATTGCAATATTGTCCCCCGAAATCCAGCACCAAAATCGTATCATACTTCATGGACTATCCCTCTTCATGCCCTTAATGCCAACGAGGGTCATTTAAAGTCTTCTTACAGAAAAAAAACAAAATGTGCTATTGCTCTAAAACCCGTTGTAGCATCTCGGCGGGATTATAGTATGAGTCAAAGCAGAGTTTGCAGTCAATGGGAAATCCGTGGCAACTGTCCGATGAGTCACATAATGCCTTTACGAAGGTGCGCCAATCTTCCTCGCCAGCGCTTTTAATCAAATGCCTAATGGCTCGCTTTTTCCAAGCTTTTCGGATATGACCCAATACCATACTTGTCTTTTTTGTTGGATCCAAATATTAACGGTTGTGAAACTATCTTCTAGAAAAAGTTTCAGCAATTTTTTGGTTATTTATGGTGTTTGGTAGATTCTTCCGAAATTGTTTGATACTAGGGAAAAGCTGCTTACAGATGGTGTAGTTATGTAAATGTCAAAGGAAGGATCTAGATTGCCTATGCAATTATTGTTCTGTATTATTGCGTAACTGTTTCCGCTATTCAAGAATATGCCATTGTTGCCGTTTTCAGTTAAGACTGATGATGTTACTGTTATGCCATTTGTGGTTGAAACTTCTAAACCATGCTTAGTATTGCCCTTAGATACTGTGTTTGAGATTGTGGTGCTGCTGGAATTACTCAATTTTATTCCATCTATATGATTAGTGTAGAAGGAACATCCAGTAATTGAGATTTGGCTTGCACTGTCGCTCTGTAAGCCGTTTCCGAAATTTGAACCTGCCCAAGCACTATTGAAGTAGTATCTGAATCCGCTGCTCAAATAGTATCCATGGCTGCCGTTTCCATCTGAGATAGTGCCCATGAGATTGACAAAATGGCAATTGGAGAAAACGAATCCATATCCGCCCTCCCCATAAGAAGATACTGTCGGATTAGCGATTGCATTTATTAATGTAATCGAGTCACAGTGGTCAAAGGAGTATCCTGTGCCTGAGAGCTGATTATGTAGTACAAGTGTGTCAATGAGGAATGTGTCGATTGAGTATCCAACGAATTTGAATCCTGTCGAAAAAGTGGTTTTGTTGCTCCATGTTTTGCATCGGTAAATATACGCTTTCTCTGTGTACTCAATATCATAACCAACTTTAAATTGGTTTATTGAAAGGTCACTGAGTTTGATGTCATTCATGTATTTTATGAACAGTGCTGGTTGTGTGCTTGTTGTTGTTGAGTTTATGGCAATGTTTGACATGGTGAATCTGGCATTGTGGACGTCAGAGGCTGTTCCTGTAATGTTGAAGGCACAAATGTCTGAGGTTACCCGTATCATCGATGTTTCTAATTCAGATCCAGAAATAGAGACGTCATTTTTGCCAAAGACATTCACTGGCGAGTTTAGGTAATATTCTCCTGGAAGAATCTGGCAAGTTTTTCCTTGATTGAGTACGGCATTCAGAATGGCTGCTAAATCTGTTCCTGAATATTCAATAGTTTTTGTCACCCCGTTTTCGGCGTGGTAGTTGCCGTCTCCATCAGTGAATACAATGTAACTGAATTGGGTCAATCGAACTTGGTTATAATCAGCTAAAAACTCAGTGTAGTTCGCCTGAAGTTTGTCATATTGGGTTTGCAGCACCGAATAATCATCCTCAAGCATGTCATGTTGAGATTGCAGTATAGAATAACTAGCTTCAAGAGCATCATATTGAACTTGAAGAGCTGAATTATTAGACTGAAGTTTGTTGTGTTGTAACTGCAGAGCCGAATAATTCAATTCAAGAATTTCATATTGAACTTCCAAACTGGCGTAATTAGCCTCAAGCAGATAATATTGGGCTTGCAACGCTGAATGATTAGCTTCAAGCATACTTTGTTGGGTTTCCATAGAAGAAAACTGAGACTCGAGGTTGGTAAGATGCAATTGCAGATCATTGCTGCTGTTTTTAACTTGGTTAAAGTTTGTTTGAAGAGCCAAGTATTGAGAAATGAGATTATCATATTTTGTTTGAAGATTGCTTTGCTCAGTTTGCAGTTCCAGTATGGTTGAATAGCCTAAGTAGCTGGCAATCACGGTGACAGCCAACAAACTTAGACAAACAACTGCGAGCACTCTTATGCTGACTGGATTTTTGCCCTTTTCAGAATTAACCAGAATGCTCATCCTTAAACCACCTTTGGTATTTTAATGCCATTTGCTTAAAAGATTGCTTATCATCTGTTGTGAGTCTATATTGTGCACATCAAAAAATAACTTAACCCCAAAAGTTGTCTCTTAGGCTAATTTCTCCTAATGACTTCACATAAAAATTTAATAGAACACTCGAGATTGATACTCTAAGGGAATCCGTATGGTAAAAAAAATCTTAGTTGCATTAGACGGTTCAAAAGCTTCTAACAATGCATTGAGTTTTGCCCTTGAATTAGCAGACAATATTTCAGCCGATGTTGAATTACTGACTGTTGTTCCACCAGTTTTTTTGCCGTCATACTCCATTTATGTGCTTAAATCAGATGCCATTTCTGAATGTGCTAAAAATTTAGAAATCAGCTTTCGGGGCGTCCTTTCTAAGGCACAAGAGGAAGTTAGACAAAGAAAGTATAAAACAAAAGTTACAACAAGGTTTGAGAAAGGAGAACCTTCTGAAAAAATCGTTGAAGTTGCAAATCAGGGTGGTTTCGACCTGATTATCATAGGAAGCAGAGGATTAGGTGGTAGAGTCTCTGCTCTTGGAAGTGTTAGCTCAAGAGTAGTAGACAAATCAAATTGTCCAGTATTAATCGTCAAATAATCATTCTGGCTTTAGCTGATCTTAGCCTCAAAACAACATTTTAACTACAGGTGACTGTTTTTTGTTTTTACAGCGTGTTGTTTTCTACTTGACTTAGCTCCAGCTTTGCCTTCACAAGTTTTTCATAAAGGGCTGCGGCTTTTTCGTAGTTTTTGCTAACAACTGCTTTCAACAGGTCACCTTCGATTTCTGCTACTTCTAAACGCTGGTAATAATCTAGTGATTCTTTGAAGTGTGCCAGAACGATTTTTCCTGTTAGTATAGGATGATTGTTTGTCACGTTTGCTTCAGGAAAATGGATGCCATGCTCAAGTTCAACTTCAAGCCCCATCCTAAAATCTTCTAACCTAATTTTCATCCCACCAGTTTCCAGTTCAGCCAATATAATATCTGCCTCTTCTGGGGACACTTTTGCTTCTTTCAATAAAGTCCAATCTCTCATTCCAAGTTCAGAACAAACTCTTTTCACTTCGTGAACTGAAACATAATCAGGAAGCTCCATACAAACCCCCAAAAAATAATGCTTCACAGCCCCTAAAAGAGTTACCCTTTCAGGTTTGCTGAAAAAATCTAATTCTAAAATGCATTTAATCAATTAGTAGCCTGCAAAGTTTTCTATTTTCATTTGTTTGTTCTGAACATCTAAATCGTGAAGTAGTTTCATCATTGCTTTGACCATCCCAGGTGGTCCACAAGTGTAAAACACTCTCTTTTTGTAATCTGGTATTTCCTTCTGTATGACTTCAGCATTGATATATCCTGTGTATCCGTCCCAATTAGAAGGGGGTTTGTTAAGAACGTGTACAACTTTCAGATTTTCATTTTCTTTTTCCATCTGCTTCAACTCTTGCCTGAAAACAATGTCCTCATAAGTTTCGTTTCCGTACAGTAGAATGATATTTGTTTCTAGATGCAAATCTGTGGCATATCTGCAAATGCTTCTCAAAGGCGTAATTCCGATGCCGCCAGAAAGCATACCTATCTTCTTTTGCTGTTTATCAAGAACTAACTTTCCATAGGGTGCATCAATTTTCATGCAATCACCTACCTGAAAAGAATCCAACATATTAGAGAACTGGTGTCCAGTCAGTTTTTTGGTGAATTCAATAAACTCTTCAGTAGGACTACTAGATATTGTAAAAGGCTTTTTCAGCTTCTCTTTTCCTTTTTCTAGTGTTATAAACAAAAACTGTCCGGCCTCATAACTAAAAGAAGAAGGATATGAAAATCTGTAACTCTTAACATTGTGAGTTCTTTGAATAATATCATCAACTAACGCTTCAAACAACAAAAAAATCAATAATACTGATTTAGTCAATTCCTTGAATTGATTACTAATCTAAAACAAAATTCACCAACTCCATATCAAAAAAGAATACACACGGGTTTGGGGATTAAAATTTATCCGAGTAGCTGAAATTTTTTTATGGAGATAACGAAATAGTTTATGTTTCGAACAGAATTTGTGGCTAATCCAGTATTTGCATTACATTTCGTGGGCATATTTCAACACATTTCATACATCT
>JAFGGM010000037.1 GCA_016930555.1 Candidatus Bathyarchaeum sp. | reverse complement strand
TTTTGCCGCTGATGGTTATTGGGTTCTCGACTGCACCAGAGATAGATACTGTCCAATGGTCTATGTTCATTTCAGAAACGTGTTCAACTTGATGCTCTTTTGAGAAATAGGGCGCAATCAGCTTTACTGTCTTGCACGGGTACTAGTAACAGAACCGCAGACAATAATCTTCGATGAACCTTTAACCTCTATAGACGCTGAAGCAGCTCGTGAAATCAAGCTAGAGTTGAAGCGGATACATAAGAGCGGAAAAACAATAGTTCACGTAACACACAACCAAATTGAATGCTTCAGTCTAGGCAACAAAATTGCAGTGATGAATTCGGGCGAAATAGTGCAGACTTCAAAACCAAAAGAACTCTTCGTAACACCCGGGAACAAGTTTGTGGCAAGGTTTCTTGGTTACGAAAACATTTTTGATGCAAAGCTTGTAGAAAAGCAGGGTTCAGTGTCTTTGGTTAATGTGAACGGTGTTAAGTTGAAAGTCTCTGAAGTGATAGACACGCCAGAATGCACTGTAGCAATTAGACCTGAAGACGTCAACCTATCCTCTTCTCCAAAAAGAAATGGAGCCACAAATGTTTTGGAGGGAACAGTTATCGAGTTTGTGGACCAAGGACCTACAGTTTCGGTGATTGTTGATATTGGCCTGTCTTTCAGTGTAAACATGACCAAAAGAGTTTTTGTTGACAGGAATCTTGAACTTGACCAAAAAGTATGGCTCTCCTTTAAAAGCGAATCATTAAAAGTTATTAACTGAACATTCTGGGGAAAGGTTAAATAGACTCCCAAGCCTCTATGCTTCCGTTCTAAGATGATACGAAGACTTGTCCTAGATGTCCTAAAACCCCACAAACCCAGCGTTGTTGAAGTCTCAGAAGCTCTCAGCCACCTACATGGAGTGGAAGGCGTAAACATAATTATCAACGAGATAGACCAGCAAGTAGAAAACGCAAAAATCATTGTTGCTGGAATCTCAATAGACTACGAGGAGATTAGGAGCAAACTACAGGAATTTGGTGCTACAATCCACTCTATTGATGAGGTTGCGGCTGGAAAAAGAATTGTTGAAGAAGTAACAACGCCTCAAGACCAATCTGCAAGAATGTAACACAGGTTTAGACATCCAAAATCTTTTGCACACAACAAAAACCTTAACGGAGTTTTAATTCAACACTGTTATGCTGCTCCCAGCAGTAGTGCGATTGCTACGGTTGCTACTCCAGCGATTAGTGTTTGGAATCCGTAGAGTAGGGCGTTTTCTTTGGCGACTTTTCCTAGGTAAACACCAAGCATGAACAAAGTAATTAGAGTCACTAAAAGAGATGCTAAGTAGGCGCCTTGAACTGCTATTAATCCGTGTAACAACAAGAAGAAAGGCGACAACGAAATAAGGGCAGTTACAATTGGTGACCCTCCGTCAATTATAGCAGCGTAGAATGAAACAAAACGGGTGGCATCAGATATCACACAATCATCAAGTTTAGTTATCATTGCTGATTCAAGCTCCTTCAAGTCTCTTTTTCTTTCAGCCCTTTCAGTCATGTATGCACCAGATATCCCCGAAATTCCCATTGCCAAACATGCACCTAAACCAGCAGTCACAACAATCTCTGGCTGCGTAACATTCACAACCCATGCGCCCACAATTATTCCGAGCATGGTCATGGAGCCATCAAAACCGTTTTTCACGAAGTATCTTCTTGCTATAGGCCCCATCTCAGTGATTTGAATGTACATTTGAACTCGTAAAATTAGTGCTCGTAAACGACTAATCAAGTTCCTCACAACAAAAGAATTCTGCGAACCCTATGTCAGTAATACAAAAGCGTGTTGCATTAGATAATGCCATTAACTGACCAGACTTCCCTTGTCTTCTACTTGTGCCTGTTCGGTATTTATGAACCTTTTCCTCGTTTGTCAAACTTTAGTTTCTCACGTTCTTGAGCAACTAAGCATTTGGGTGTTTTGAGTTAACAGTTATTAGGCGCTTAATAGGACACTTTAGCTAAATAAGAAACACCTACAGTTAGGCATTGAATATTATGGAGAAGTTAGTGACGATGTTTGTTCAGGAAGTATTTGAGGTTCTGTATTCTCCGGTTAAGGCTTTCAAAAAAATCATTGAAAAACGTGACTTCAAAGGAGTTATTCTGGTTTTAGTCCTCGTCATAGCTTCAATGCTGATCTCACAGTATGTTGTTGCTTCAAAACTTATGGTCGAAACCCGAACACCTGAAGCTGATGACTGGACCGAAATGCTGGTAACCCCCCACAACTGGACATCCAGCGGATCTACTTCATGGGATGCTGCTGATTACCAGATGGGAAACGAGGATGGCAACTACAGCATCAGCTCTTTAGCCACTGACAACACAAACCTCTGGCTGAAACTCACGGACATAGACCCCCTCAGTTGTTTGGATGATGGTCAAAAGGAGGTGTTCTTTTGGATCAAATGGGTCAATGAAGGCGAATTGTCTCCAACTTCAGGAACCCTAAAATTGTTCTCTGGCAACGAAGAAAGCTATTTTGAATCAGACATCACTTCTCTCTTGACTTCAAGCGGAGAATGGGCAAACGTCACTCTAAATGTTGGTTCAGGTCAGAGCTGGACTTCATATAATTCTCCAGACTGGCAAAGCATAACCGGAATGGAGTTTGAACTGGATTGGTCCTCTCCAGCTAATCTGACAATGAAAATTGATGGCCTGTTTTTCAGGCGATTTGTTCCATACCTTGAAGCTGTAGGAACTGGTGGAGTAATTCAGATTACATTAATTAGTCTTGGAATGCCCTTCATTGTAGATTGGATTCTTTGGTCAGCTATTCTGTTGGTTATAGCAAAACTTTTCCAAGAAGACCTTGGACCCTGGGCGAATCTTCTTGTCATAATCGGATACACTTACATCACTTACGCTGTTTACACCCTTGTAAACACAGCTTTCCTCGCGTCTCTTCCACCCATAAACTGGTACTTAGATCCTTCCCTCGCACAAGGTGTACTCAACGAGGTGTGGGTTCCCCTTCCTGCATACACAATATCCCTGTACTTTCCTGTGATAGGAAGCATATGGACAGCCCTTCTCGCCGCAGTTGTAGTACGTCTAATTCTGGATACTAATTGGAGAAAGGCCTTAACCATCGCATTGGTCGCTTTTGGCGTAAATTTCGTCCTAAGTCCTTTAGTTCAGTTGCTCATAGGCTTCTAAAACAGGTGATAGCTTCCAGTCATTTGCTTGCTAGACCAGAAATTGGAGAATGCCAATTTTTTGGCGGACGGAAGATGCGTTTCTATGCTCTAGAGATGCTCTTTAATGTTAAGTGGCAAACCTTATATTCGACCTTTCGCCTCCTTCATTTCGCCAACAAGAAAGAGCAAGCGTAAAGTCGTTCTGATGGCGGGCTGGTTCATTTTGGTGGCGTTGGAATAAACGGAGGAAGAAAGATTTGAAAATTAATGAATTAAGAGATGGAAGCCGAAGAGTTGACATTGAGGCAAATGTGATTCAGAAATCAGAAACTCGCGAAGTTCGTTCAAAATTCACAAACGAAACATTCAGGGTTGCCGATGCTACAATCGAGGATGAAACAGGCACCATAACTTTGACTCTGTGGAATGAACAGACTGAGCAAGTCAATGTCGGTGACCGCGTCAGAATTGAAAATGGCTACATCAAATCCTTCAGAGGCGAGCTTCAGCTTAACTCAGGAAAATATGGTACACTAAATGTCCTTTAAGCACATTTTTCTACATTAGGTTGATTTGGTGAATCAAGGTGCCATACGAAAGAGATGGATTTGACCGAAGTTATCCTCCTAAGCCAGTTGAACTCGGAAAAGAGTATGATGTGGAAATTGAGGAGACTAGCCGCCGAGGAGAAGGAATAACAAGAATCGAGGGACTAGTAGTCTTTGTTCCGAACGGCAAACCAGGGGACAAACTGCGAATAAAGATAACTAACATCGGCAGAAAATTTGCAGAAGCAGAGGCTGTTGGAGCCGCAGAAGAAACAGCTGAAACATAATAGCTGTGTTTACAATTTTTCTATACCTAAATCCATTCTTTAGGATGCTTTCAGTATTTCTGTGCCAAGAGTTAATGTTAATATTAAAGAGGAAATATTAACAAAGAACGTAACTATTTAGAACCCCTTTAGCCCGGTGGTGTAGCGGCAATCATGGAGGCCTTTGGAGCCTTCGACGGGAGTTCGAATCTCCCCCGGGCTACCA
>JAFGGM010000036.1 GCA_016930555.1 Candidatus Bathyarchaeum sp. | reverse complement strand
TCCATGGGATATCAGCAGGTTTGTGATGTTTTTCCAGTGACTCTTCGGAACAATCAGCATAAGATCTTTCTCAATTTTGTCTGGATTTGTGTTCTCTGTTAACCCCAACCTCATGGAAAGTCTGCGAACATGAGTGTCTACAGCTATACCCACGATAATACCGTACGCGTTAGAAAGCACTATGTTAGCGGTCTTTCTAGCAACACCTGGCAACTCAAGAATCTCTTCCATTGTTTGGGGAACCTGCGAATCAAACTGTTCAACAATCATTTTGCCAGCATTTTTTATGTTCTTGGCTTTGTTTCTGTAGAAGCCCGTGGACCTGATATCCTTTTCAAGCTCTGCTAAATCTGCGTTAGCATAATCTTTTGCGGTCTTGTACTTTTTGAAGAGCAGCGGGGTGACAAGGTTCACTCTTTTGTCTGTGCATTGAGCCGAAAGAATTGTTGCTACCAGAATCTCAAGGGGGCTGCTGTAGTGTAGAACCGTTTTAGCTTTCGGATACTCTTTTTCCAACAACTCAATGACTTTTAGTAACCTTGTTTTCTTATCAAGCTCTGTTTCAGTTTCCATCATTTCTTCCTCCAATGCATCATTTTTCGGATTTTTTCTGGGTCATCAACCGATTTACATGCTCCCTCAAAGCAGATATAGGCTTTGGGCACATCTGTAACGGGATATCTCAAAATCTTCAATCGTTCAGTGTCGGTGGTTGGGTCAATGATTTCCACAATCTTGAGGGGATTATATGTTCTTAAGCTCTCGTCCAAGAATCTGTGGGTCCTGTTATCTTTCAGGGAACCCACTATATGTACCCGCATTGGATAAAGATATAACTCAACAGCCAAGCCATAAATGGCGCCCATGATGCCATAGTGTCTATAGGCTGAAGAAAAGAACTCTAATGTTTCTCTGGCAACTTCCAAGTATCGTTGGTTGCTCGTATAGTGGTGAAGCCTTAAGAAAGCATCAGCGGCTATACTGTTTTCGGTGAGAGGCTTATCTAACAATTTTAGGGCTCCAATAGCATTGGATTCCTTCGGCTTGTCATAGAACCCTACAGTTTCGCTCCAGAGATTGTTTAGCATGAGCTCCGCAAGGCTTTCAGCTTTGTCCAAAAATTTTCTGTCGGAGGTTGTCTGGTAACTGTCTAGCAGGCACTCCATCATATATGCTTGGTCTGTGAGAAGACCTGAAAGATGGCTTTTACCCCCGATTATGTAGTGGGCTGCCCCCGTTTTGGAACTGAAACTTGTTTCCAAAAGCAACTTCACTGTCTTCAATGCAAAATCTTGGTAGGAAGAGTCATCAAGAACAAAGGAAGCTAACAGGTAAGCTGAGCACATCATGGCGTTCCAGTTTACGAATAGTGTCTGGTCAATTCTTGGAGCTTCAAGTTTCTGGCGTTCACGGAGATTCAGTGTGTAGTAGATTTCGTCGGCGTCTTGACTGCCATAGAAGCCGCCGTTTTCTTGGTCACTGAGTTTGGCGTTAACGTATGCTATGATTCCTTTGGCAGTCTCCCTGAATGCAGTCTCTCCGGTGACCTGATACGCTTCCAAGTAGTTTGTGAGGAGTTGGGCGTTGTCTTCGCACATTTTTTCGTAATGTGGTATGCTCCAGTCACGGGTGGTGGAGTAACGGAAGAAACCTCCTTCCTCCTTGTCGTAGATGCCACCATTCCCCATATGAATTAGCGTTTTCTTCATAATGTTTAATGCTGCCTCATGCCCCTGCTGAAAATATTGCAGAAGAGCCAACTTCAATGCACTGCTGTGAGGAAACTTTGGTGCGTTGCCAAAGCCGCCATAAAGAGTGTCGAAACGTGAAGCAATAGTGAGGGTCAAATCGTCGATGACAGACAAGAAAACTTCGTTCCCCGAACCAATAATGGTTGGGGATTCAGGTTTTTCTTTTTCTAGCTCGTTTAATTTAGATTTGATGTTGTATTTATTTTTCTGATAGAATCTGCTTGTGTGCTCAAGGAGCGCAATCATCTGGTCTGGAGGAATGTAAGTACCGCCTGTTAAAATATCGCCTTCAGGAGTCAGAAATACGGTGGTGGGCCAGCCTCCCATATTGTATCGCTTGTCTATGTCTGGTCTCTGGTCTCTATCCACCTTTATTGGCACAAACTTTTCTTCGATGAGGGACACAACTCTGCTGTCAGAATATGTTGTTTCGTCCATGACGTGGCACCAGTGGCACCAAACAGCGCTGATGTCCAAAAGAATGGGCTTATCCAGTTCTTTGGCCTTCTTGAATGACGCTCCACTCCAGGGTAGCCATGATACTTTTGTTTCCGTCAACAGAAAAACCTCGTTGAACCTCTTCTTTGCATCAAAACGTAACTAGCATAATGTTTTGGTGCCTAAATAGTGTATGTTTGCTTGGAGAGAACGAAAAAAGGGAATGCTAGGGATAGGGCAATTGGTGGAGCGTTTAAACGAGCAGGGTTATGTCTGCGTCCGCGGCTACGTCAAGGAAAGCTGCTGCTCCTGCGATCTTGTCCACTTCAGGAATCAGATCGTCTTTTGTTATTCCGAACATCTCCATGGTTGGGCTGCAGGCATAAATTTTCACGTTTCCTGACGACTTCATCCTCTTGAGCATCTCATAGGGTGTGGGATAGTTCATTTCTGTCATTTTGGTTTTCAACATTTCTTCATACTGCTTGTAGGTTGCTGGTAGCCCTGCTTGTTCCATGGCTCCCTTTTTGAGCATGTTAAGACCCCAGAAAGTGAAATAGAGATGAGTCTCCATGTCCATGGCTGCTGCCGTAGAGCCTAATGTGAATGCAGCTAAGAGCTTGTCTATGGTGCCACTATGGATGATTAGAGCGAGTTTTTTTTGTTTGGTCATGAAATTTCACCTTTTGTGTGAATAATAATCTGTTATAACAGTGTTATAAAGTTTTTTGTGAGATTTTATTTGAGTTTTGGCAACGCTGTAAGACACGCCATAAAGCTTATAAGATATATATGAATAAATATTCATATGAAGTTAATTTCAACTAATCGTTGGATGAATCAAACAAGGAGCGAAAAAAGAAAACGTTAATAACCGTTACGAAAAATCAAGAACAAGATGCTTTCCCTCCGATATTCTTCACGAAAAATGGCACAACACAAGACTTCAACTTTATCGCCTACGAAAGAGAAAGTCTTGGTATCCTGTTTACATCTAAAAAAGGAAGTAAAACAAGATGGTATTAAGAAACATTGTACAAATCGATGAAAAGAAATGCAATGGCTGTGGAATATGCATACCTTCCTGCGCTGAGGGAGCCCTAAAAATAGTAGATGGAAAAGCCCGACTAGTCAAAGACGTATACTGTGATGGTTTAGGAGCATGTCTTGGAGAATGCCCCCAAGGTGCCATAACCATCATACAAAGAGAAGCTGAAGAATTCGATGAAAAAGCAGCAAAAGAACACGTAAAGAACATTCAAGCCAGTGCCCCTGCTACGAGTTCCCCATCGACACAAATTATGCAGTTGAAAAAAGAAGAGAAACCAGCCCCCGAAACTTCCTTAAAAACGAAGTCTAGGCTTTCCACATGGCCAATTCAGTTGAAGCTGTTACCTCCACAGGCGCCTTTTCTAAAGAACTCGGATTTGTTGATTGCCTCTGATTGTGTGCCCTTTGCGTATGCAGATTTTCATGAGGACATGTTAAAGAATAAGGTGCTTGCTATGGGATGCCCCAAAATTGATGACGTGAGCCTCTACAGGAACAAATTAGCTGCAATATTTCGTACAGCAGACATCAAAAGCGTCACCATAGTAAACATGGAGGTTCCATGCTGCTTCGGATTAAAGCGAATCGTCGAAGAGGCAATGGAACTTTCAGGAAGGCAAATTCCCTTGAAGCAAGAAACTATTAGTATCAAAGGAGAAAAACTGTAAAAAAGGAGACGAAAAAATTGGAGAAGCGAAACCCAGAATCGTGTCCAGGAATCAAAGACTTTCTTCGCCCCAAACCCGAATACATACAGTGTCCCAACTGTGCAGGAAGTGTCGAAATTTGGACCGACGAAGACACAGCTGAGTGCGAAATCTGTGGTCAAGAAGTAAGCAGAAAAGAAAAATCGGCATCATGCTTGGATTGGTGCGAATTCGCCGACAAATGCAGAGAAATAATCAACAGCAGGAAGCATTAACAACAGAAAAGTTATGCTTCTCAGCTTTTTTCTGAAAAAAAGACTGTTTTCATCAATTAACCACTATTAGGCTTCAATTACAAAAGGTGTAGGCTTAGAATTTATGGATTCCCTTAACAATCTGCTTTGGTGTCTCGATTTTCTGTGAGATGTCTAGGCGTAAGTAAGCTCCGAACCTGTTATTATATGGTGCTCCTTTTCTCGAAAACAGCGTTAATACTTGTTCGGCGTGAATGCTTTTGTATCCGTTTGGGCATGATTGGTGTCCCCTAATAATTGCTTTGACATTAAGCATCTTCAGAAGCTTATTTGTGACATCTACGCCAAAAAGTCTGCCTGCACCTCTTGGCGAAGCGATTGTTCCCTTTATCTCCTTCCATGGGTCATTCCACAGGATTTCTTCAAGATGAGGTTGTCGCGGATGTGTTTCATGGGCAAAGGCGATGTCATTTATTGTTGTGGCTTGGCTTGGAGCTCCTCCATGAAGCAAAACAAACTGTTCTCGTATGATTACACAGTTGTAGAGATGATTGAAGAGTTCTTGTAGTTTCAGGTAGGGTTTTGAGCCTCTTTCTTTGAATCTATTTTTCAATTGGGTTGGTAGGTCATGAGGAGATGCAACTAGGTCTCGTGGTCCTTCATGGTTTCCCCTCATCAAGATAACTTTTTCAGGAAACATTTCCTTGAGCTTCAGAACAACATAGTAGACTTCAGCAGACTGGTTGCCTCTGTCTCCGTAATCTCCAAGAAAAACAAGAAGAATTTCTCTGCCACTACTTTCTTCCTTCAGAAATTTGCTGTCATCCAAAATGTGAACCAGACTTTTCAGGTCACCATGCAAATCGCCTACAATGATAGCTTCTCCCAAGGGCTCAACTTCAACAAGCCTGCCCGTTATCTTTTTATTGCCCATCTTTCCCTTTTCGTTAGCCAACTGACCGCTGACTTTGTTGGCTAGTTCAATAAACTCTTCAGCATGTGCTTCAGTTGCCATCTCAGCTAAACTGGAAGCACTTCTGACATGAGAAGCCACATTCTGCACCCACTGTTCTCCTACAAAAACAGAGGGGCAGTCGAACCTAAAGCTGTTTTTCCAAGCCAGTTTAAAGAATATATGAAATTATATATGGAATCAATACAATCATTGCAAACAACCAAATTATGGCAGCTGTCACAATAGCCGTGATTCGGGTAATTGTTTTTTCGCTTACTTTTTTACCTAGAGCACTCTTTAGTGCAATGTTGAATATTCGTCCTCCATCCAGGGGATAAATTGGCAAAGCATTGAATACTGCAACATTAATGTTCACGAACCACAGCCAAAAGAAAATGTTTGCATAGACGTGCCATTGGGTGCCCAGTTCATGGGTGTAGAATGGAATCAGGGGATCAGAAAAGGGCACCAGACTAGGTCTCAAAGCTGGAGGAACCAAGTAAATCGAAAGCGTTTCTAGAGTCGGATTTCGGTAAAACATTAAACGTTCTTCAGTCGCCAAATTTCCCACGAGCACGCCCATCACAGCTTTTCCTGCCGTTTCGGTTGATTCAGTTAAAGTTACAGATGTGGAATACTGTTCTTGCCAATCTGTTCCTCTTGCCACGGTCACCTGAATCGTATCCCCTGCACTCGTAGTGTTCAAGAACGCCTCCATCTCATCAAAATTGGCTATGGGCATATCATTTATTGAAACAAAAATGTCCTCAGGCAACAGCCCAGCAGCCTCAGCAGGCATTCCCTCAACTACTGTTGAAACGTATACGCCATTGACGACTGGAGTTAAGCCATTGAGAATAACTAACAAAGCGAGAAGGCACGCTACGGCTACAACAACATTTCCTGCAACTCCCGCTGCCATTACCCGTAAAGAATCCTTTGCTTTAGCTTTTGCTATTTCGTCTTCATCAACATCTACAAAGGCGCCAATAGGTATGATTAGGAAGAAGAGTAACCCGCTTGATTTCACGTTTAGTCCACGATTCTTAGCTATGATTCCGTGGGCCCCTTCATGAACCGCGATTGCACAAATTATTGCCAACCACCCATACACTATTGGAAGAAGTGGATTGATTCCGGGCAACAAAAGATATGATGTTGGACTTATTTCGCCAACTGCTTCCCCTACGCCAGGAGTCCACAGCAAAGCAATAAGGCTGCTACAGAGCAGATAAAGTCCAATAGCTGCGACGATGGGTACGATTATGAGGGCAATGGAACCGATAAGGTGTGACAGGCGGAGGGAGCCTAACTTGTCAAAAACTCCGCTGAACATTTTTGTTCTGATTGTCAGCAATGGAAAGTTGAATTCGATTCTGCCCGGTTCCTTTTTTCCTGTTTCAGCATTCTGGTCAGTCACTGAGGTCACCAAATGTTTAGCCCATTAACTTACATTGTCATTATTAAATCATTAATGTTTAGCAAAGACTGGAAAATAAAAGGGAAAAAACCCTGCCGAAGCAGGATTCAAACTGTTTTCTCAAGCAACTTTAGATGGTAACTCTAAAGGATGTTTGCTTTGTTTTGTGGCGAATGTTGATGGTAATCAATACGGCAGTCATCAATTCAAAGCTTGCTGAGCACAATAAAGCGCCGACCTCGATTCCTCTGAGGTGCCTGATTGAGTTAGCCATTTCAACAATTTTCGCCAACGCCTCGTTATCGTCAGATGCGATGAAAACATCGACGCCTTCAAGAGGTCGTTCTATGTGCATCAAACGGTGAGCACTGATTGTTTTGAATCCGGCAACCACTGGAATGTTTTCGGGTACTATGGCTGCAAGATGTTTACTGCCAGAGCCTTCAGGCAATGTTTCGCAAACGAATGTTCTTCCTACCTTTTTTAGGGGAACAGTTACGTCAACAAGGATTGTTCCAGCGTTCATGTTGGGTAGCAACTGTTCTAGTGTGCTTTTGGCGTACTCAAACGGAACGGTTAGAAGCACAGCGTCAACATCTTTTACTGCGTCTTCGTTCTGCATTCCAACTAGGTTCTGTTTTGCATTTTCCATTTCGTTAGGTGTTGAGAACTCTTTTTTTTCTACCCAGTCCATCTTTCCTTCAGGAAAAAGAAGCTCTAGGGCAGCTGAAACGTCTTCAATTTTTTTGTTCAATTCGTCCACTATTCTTTGAGCTTTCTCTAAGCTTCGTGAACCAATTTTTATTTCATGTCCTGCCATTGCTAATCTAAGAGCCAAACCTTGACCCTGATTGCCTGTTCCACCGATAAGTCCAATTTTCATGTTTTTTGCCTCTCTAACCTTTCAACAGATTCCAAATAAATAAAGTTTTATAAAAGAGTCAGAGTAACACTCTGCTACTCAAAAACAAGACGAACGTCCTTGCCAGACAGGTCAAAAACAGTCTTTTCTAGGGCTTTTTTCTGTTTTTGAACTCTTATACGCGTTTCGTTGTGCTCTTTCTTGAACCTAGCATCTCTGGCTTCAAGAAGCTTCTTTCTTGTTTCCAGTGCTTTCAATCTTTCCTGTACATCTGCTCTTTCGTCTCTGGATTCACTTATTGCTCCTGATGTTGACAATTCACGTTTCTTGCTCAAAGCTTCGCTACAATCATTCTGAAGAGATAACAAAGCAGTTTTGCTGACGATGTAGGCAATCTGGTCTTTTGCCTTTCTCATGCGGCTTGGTTTCAGTTTCATTTTTTTGTTATCTAAAGCAGAATCAATTTTTTGCAGGATAGTTTTGAGAAGCGGATAGCCCGCCTTCTCTGTTGCCAATGCATTGAAGGGGGCTGTCAAGTATTCGTCAAGCTTTGTGGTTGCCTCAGGCAAAAGACTATATCCTGGATTGTTAACTAATGTTTGAAATTTCAGTAGGGGCTTTTGGAGATGCCTCAGCTCATGTTTGACTGATTGCGTTAACTCTTCTATTCTTTTGTTTAATTGGGCGAGTTCAACTACCTCGTCTTTGCTCTGTATTTTCTGTAGTGCTTGATGGCTTTTTTCCATCTTCTTTTCAAGAAGTTCCTTTTGATGTTTTCTCGCTTCTTTAGATTTTTCGAATTTCCTTAGTTCTGTCACAAAGTTGTTTAGCTCTTCAACTCTAGATGAGATGCCTTCAGCGGTTTCTGCCTTACTGTAATTATCTGATAAGAAGTCGGTGAAGTTTTTGAAGGAATCATCTACCCTCTTTAAGGAGAAATCGAATCGTCGACGAGACATTATGAAGTAAGGGGCGATGGCGCGGAACCATTTTGCCCTTTCAATGCCTATTGTTTTCAAGGCTTTTTCGATTTGTTCAGAAGTTTGGCTAAGGGTTTTTCCGTTAATTTCTTTGGGGATATTGACTTCCTCAATTAAGTCAGAGAACTTTCCAGCGATTTTTTGGAGGGCTTTTGCTCTGCGATACGTTTTGCGGCTACCTTTTGCCATCTCCTTTTCTGCATCATCTAATAGTTTGTCACAGGCTTCTAGAAGGTCCCCAAGCTTGCTTTGCATGTCTTCAAGGAGTTTTTTTGCTTCTGCCCTCAGTGGTTCAACTATGGGAGTTGTTTCTTTGTTTAGCCATTCATTGACATTGTTGAGGGGTATCTCAATAGTGTCAGACATAACCCTTGTTCCACGCTTTACTGTAAAGATTGGGGGAGAATTCTTTAAAATATTTCGTCAAAAACACAATACCCGTCTATGGGTAGCTACTCTTAAATAAGTTAAAAAGATAGAATCCAAACACTGGACGATTAACAATGAACATCGACAGACCAACAATAAAACTTGCAGGGGCCGCCATATTAGCCCCACTAACCATAATCCTCCAGGCTCTACCTCCAATCTTTCTAACACCTTGGGGCATGCAGATAGACATAGTAGCTGTTCCATGGATGATTTGCTGGATAATTTTTGGACTGAAACCTGCACTACTCTGCCTACTCATCAGCGCGCCACTCGTAGGATTTGTTGGTCCCTTTGCTGGAGGCGCGATTGGAGCAATCATGAAACCTTTAGCAAGCATCTGGATGTTTCTAATCCCCGCAATTTTTGGGTGGAAACTAGGTGGAACAAAACAACTCTTGGAAAACAAACGCTTTTTTGTTTTAGCAAGTATTCTGGCACTTGTTGTACGAGCCGTCGTTACTGTGCTTGGTAACTTCTATTTCGCGTTGCCTGTTTTCTTTAACATGACGCCTGAGGCAATAATTGGAATGTTTTCAAACGCAGAAGCTCTGAGTTTCTTTGGTAACTCGTTAGGTGTTATTGGACTAGGAGCATACATTACTGAAGTAGCTTTCTGGAACACTATACAAGGAATAATCGACTTGACTGCTGCAACTATACTGGGACTCATAATCTTCCGAAGAATTCCAGGATTGACACCTAAACCAAAGAAGAAATGAGTCAACAATTCTTTAGTAATCCAAAAAGCTTTAGTGAACAGCAAACAGAAGATAGGTAGGTGTTTATGTGAAACTTACAATAGCAATAACTGGAGCCAGCGGTGTTGTCTATGGCAAACGCCTGCTTGAAGTGTTACACAGAAAAGAAATTGAAACCCATCTAGTCATCAGCCAAGCAGCAAAAGAAATTATCAACCACGAGCTTGGAACGTCTGAAAAAAGCCTAGAAACATTGGCTAATCACGTTTATGATGTTGATGACTGGGGCTCCCCAATAGTTAGTGGCTCATTCAAAACTGATGGTATGGTAATTGTTCCTTGTAGCATGAAAACTCTGGCAGGAATTGCCAATGGTTTTGCTGAAAATGTGATTTTGAGAGCAGCAGATGTGATGCTTAAAGAAAAAAGAAAGCTAATTATTGTGCCCCGAGAAACCCCATTGAATAGTGTTCATTTGAGAAACATGCTTGACCTCAAAAATCAGGGTGTACATATTGTTCCTGCGATGCCTGCATATTATCATAAACCAAAGACAATCAGCAATTTGGTAGATTTTATGATTGGAAGAATCTTGGACATTCTAGAAATTGAACATAATCTGTACCAAAGATGGCAAGAAGTCCAAAAGACAGGTTAAACCTGCCATCTTATTGATTTTTTGAAGACTTCTGCGTCGATTTTTCCTGCTTTGAAGGTTTTGCCTGTTTTAGCATTGTTGATTACAAAGACTGCTGGAGCAAACAAGCCTGGGTCAATCTTGTAGAAATCGTAGCCTGCCTCCTTAAAAATCTCCATAAATGGCTTCCCATAACCCTTAGATGAGGAGGCTGGAGCCTTTTCTAGAAGCTTCTTCAATTCTTCGTCGCTATCAGAACCTACCGTGTAATACGCTGTGCCCAAATAAATTATGGCATCGTTGGTTCTTCCCATTGCTTGAGCCATTTTAGGATGCACCGGTGCTATCGGCGCGTAACCG
>JAFGGM010000035.1 GCA_016930555.1 Candidatus Bathyarchaeum sp. | reverse complement strand
GGCAAACAGACCAAGGAGGAGGACATGGATCACGTGCTAGAAGTGTTGCCAGATGTAGTGAAAAGATTGCGGGCACTTTCGCCCTTAACTCCGAAGGAAATCTTGAGGTGAAAATTGAATGTATAGCGAAAAAGTCATGGATCATTTCATGAGACCCAGAAACGTAGGCGAAATTCCTGACGCAGACGGCGTTGGAACTGTCGGTAACCCAGTATGTGGAGATCTCATGACAAT
This sequence comes from Candidatus Bathyarchaeum sp., assembly GCA_016930555.1. GTDB lineage: Archaea > Thermoproteota > Bathyarchaeia > Bathyarchaeales > Bathyarchaeaceae > Bathyarchaeum. Next base: position 36,402 of record JAFGGM010000035.1, on the reverse strand, counting down.
GTACATAAAAGTAAAAGACAACAAGATAGTTGATGTAAAATTCAAGACCTTTGGTTGTGGAGCAGCCATCGCTACAAGCAGCATGACAACCGAACTTGCAATGGGCAAAACCATTGACGAAGCAATGAAGATAACACGAGCTAATGTGGCAGAGAACCTTGGCGGATTACCCCCCATCAAAATGCACTGCTCCAACTTGGCTGCAGACGCCCTTCATGAAGCCATAAAAGACTACCGGAAAAAACAAGAAGCCAAAAAATAGCTATATTAACTCCATTTTTCCATTTTTGTGACTTTGCCAATTTTTTGTACTGGAGCAATCATTTACTGTTAGCTCATTTGATATAAGGAAATATGGATTCTGAATTCATAATTCTTTTAATGTTTTTTAGTCCATATTGGTGCTACAGAAATCCTGTGTGGAGTTAAAAATGCCTGAAACATTCGAAAACAATCATAACGGACGTGAAAAATAATGGGGTATGTTGATAAATGTGTTTTGAAATCCTTTGGGTCTCGTGTACTGACAACAGCGGTCACACTTGTTGTCCTTTTCGTAACAGGCTGGTTCTTTCAATACTTCTTCCACTAAAACTGCTTTTCCAACCAACTAACTTCTTTTTCTTCATGCACTAGAAACTCTTTATTCTCCATATTAGGAACCTAATAGAGGTACATTTTTGAAAACAACCTTTTTTCTAGAAATCCTAGGCACAGTATTTTGGATAGCTTTTATAGTTTGATTTTCTCTTGGATAAGCATCGCCAAGTTTCGCTGAGGAGTGTTGATGAAAGTAAAAAGTTTCCCTGTTGGATGGTTATCCACAAACTGCTATATTGTAAGCTGCGAAGAAACAAAAGAAGCAGCCGTTATCGACCCAGGGATGGAAAGCAAAAAGGAAACTGAGCAGATTTTAGAATACATAAAACAGAATGGATTCAAAGTCAAGTATATAATCAACACTCACGGTCATCCCGATCACATAGTAGGAAACGAAGCCATAAAAAAGGCAACAGGCGCCCCCATCCTCATCCACCAAGGCACAATCGAAAAATTGAATGCTGACAGAAAACTCCACGACGGAGACGTTCTTCAGGTGGGCAACATCAAACTCGTTGTTCTCCACACTCCAGGACACACACCAGACGGAATATCGCTCTTGGCAGACAATGCCGTCTTCACTGGAGATACACTCTTCGCAGGTTCAGTAGGACGAACCGACTTTCCTGGTGGCTCCTACACTGACCTGATGCAGTCAATTAGAACCAAGTTGATGTGCTTGCCTGACAGCTTCACGGTATATTGTGGACATGGACCAGCTACCACCATAGGCGACGAAAAACTGTACAACCCCTTTATGCAGACTTAACAGTGTGCTGAGGAACAGCCATGGAGATTAAGCTGGACAAGCAAAAGGTTCCTTTCAGTTTAGACCACACCCTAGATTGCGGTCAGCTTTTCAGATGGCAAAAAATAGGTGACTGGTGGTATGGTGTAGCTGCAGACAATGTAATTAAACTAACACAGAACGAGGAAGGACTGATTTTTGAGGCTTTTCCAGACACCCCAAACAGGAGATTTATTGAAGGCTACCTGCGGTTGGATGACGACTTACCGTCTATCTTCTCAAAGATAGGTAAAGATGAGCATATTCAAGAGGCAATCAGACGTTTTTGTGGATTAAGATTAATCAGGCAGGAACCGTGGGAGTGCCTAATCTCCTACATCTGTGCAACATACAAGAGCATTCCAGCCATCAAAAAAATGGTCAACACCATATCCCGTTGTTACGGAAAACGTTTAACTTTTAACTGCATTGACTTCTACACCTTTCCGGAACCCGCAACCCTTGCCCAACTAACCTGCAAAGACCTCGAAGGCTGCGGATTAGGCTTCAGGGCTGAACGAATTGTGGAGACTTCAAAACGTGTTGACAGCGGAAACTTGTCCCTAGAGGCTCTTAAACGTATGGATTACGTTGAGGCTAAGCGAGAATTATTGGATTTACCTGGGGTGGGACACAAGGTTGCTGACTGTGTTCTCCTGTTTTCTTTGGAGAAGCTTGAGGCTTTTCCCATAGATGTGTGGATAAAAAGGGCAGCCACAAACCTGTACGCAAGCCACTTTGACTCTTCTTTCATTAAACGCGTCTCTGGCAAGGGCTCAATCACGCCAAAGGAATACACTACAATTGCCCAGTTTGGAAGAGAATACTTTGGAAATTATGCAGGCTACGCCCAAGAGTACCTCTTTCATTATCTAAGGACAAAACAACACTAAACATTGTTTGTACAGGTTTAGCCTTTTACGACTCCTAGTGGAACTAACCGAACAACACGGGTTGCAATTCCCGCACGATCACTTACCTCTACCACATTGTCCACGTTCTTGTAAGCTGAATCTGCTTCTTCAGCTAAAACAACGGAACTGGCTGACCTGACAACAATTCCTTTGCTCTCCAAATCTCTTTTTACGTCTCCTCCCCAAAACCTCCGTTTCGCAGCAGACCGACTTAACATGCGACCAGCTCCATGAGCAGTAGAGCCAAAGGAAACATCCATTGCCTTGTGTGTTCCAACCAGCAACCATGAGCTTGTACCCATGCTTCCAGGTATAATCACTGGCTGACCTACGCTTCGGTAGTCAGCGGGGACATCCTTGTGGTCTGGCGGAAAACATCTTGTTGCCCCCTTTCTGTGTGTCCAAACTTTGGTTCGTTTCCCATCTATGTTATGCTCTTCAATTTTTGCGATGTTGTGAGCAACATCATAAACCAAATCTAAGCCCAAATCTTCTGCTGGCTTCTTAAGGACCTCTTCGAAGCTTTGGCGAACCCAATGAGTGATGACTTGACGATTAACGAAAGCGTAGTTTACGGCGCATGCCATAGCCTGATAGTAGTCTTGTGCCTCATCGCTTGTGGCGGGTGCGCAGGCAAGTTCCCTGTCAGGCACATCTATGTTGTATTTCTGGACAGCTCGCTCCATGACCCTGAGATAATCTGAGCATGTTTGATGTCCAAATCCGCGGGAACCACAATGAATCAGAACCGTTACTTGCCTTTCATGGGTGACACCGAAAGTTTTCGCAACTTTTTTGTCGTAGATTTTGTCAACCTTTCCAATTTCTAGGAAATGGTTTCCTGAGCCCAAGGTGCCACTTTGAGGAAGCCCTCGCTGTTTGGCTCTGGAAGAAACCTTATCAGGATTAGCGCCTTCCATGCATCCTCCCTCTTCGCAGTGTTTGGCGTCCTCAGGTCGCGCCAACCCTTTCTTTACTGCCCACTGCACACCCTCCGTGACCAACTGTTCAAGTTCATGCAAATTCAATCGGAAGTCTTTACGACTGCTACCAAGTCCACTGGGAACATTCTCGAATATGCTATTGGTAAGGGCAGCAAGATAGGGTCTCACGTCGCTTTCAGAAAGATTTGTGGTTACTAGGCGGACTCCACAGTTGATGTCATAACCCACGCCTCCAGGGCTTATCACACCTTCTTCATAGTCTGTAGCGGCGACGCCTCCTATGGGAAAACCATATCCTTCATGACCATCAGGCAATGTAACAGCATGCTTGTAGATGCCTGGCAAGTGGGCAACATTAGCGCACTGGTTAAGCGTTCTGTCCGTTTTCATTTTTTCTATAAGCTGATCGTCGGCAAAGACTAGGCCGGGAACACGCATACCTGACTTGTAGCTTTGGGGTATACGCCAGCTATAATCATCAATTTTTTCTAGGGGAACAGGAGGTCCTCGATCTCGGAATTTTCTTTGCCCACGCAAACAAAAACACCTTTAGTAAAGACTTGATGTGGGGAACTTATAAATTATGACGGGCATTCCATATGCTATGTTGCTTTTTCATTTTTGAACTTGATGCAGAATCTCAGGTTTTAAAACATTACAGGTTATTTAGCCAAACCGCAATCTTTAAGAAGCGCCTCTAGCCAAACACCATGTAAATCGGATGTAAATGACATGTCGACTGAAGAAGAATCATCTGAAAGCGAAGAGCTAGTAAAAGTAGAAACGTTGACCCCAAACTCTAGAGGCGTCAACACAATAGTGAAAGTAGTATCCAAAGGCGAAGTTAGAAGCGTAACTGGTCGCGACTATTCTGTGCGCAGAGTTGCAGACGCATTGGTTGGGGACGAAACAGCCAGCTTATACATGACCCTTTGGGACGACAAAATAGATGCAATAAACGACGAAGCCACTCTACAAATTACTAACGGGTACATTAACCTCTTCAGAGGAAACATGCGCCTAAACATAGGCAAATACGGCAGCTATGAAGTATTAGAAGAATCGCCAATAGCAGAAGTCAACACAGAGAACAATCTTTCAGACAAAAAATACGAACAAGAAAGACGCTTCAACAGATATGGCGGAAGAAGCGGCGGCTATGGTGGACGTAGCGGCGGCGGAAGAAGCGGCGGCTATGGTGGACGTAGCGGCGGCGGAAGAAGCGGCGGATACCAGCGAAGAAGATACTAAGGTACCTTCTTCTTTTCTTTTTCTTTTTTCAATTACACATTATTGTATTGAAGCAGATTTTTTTCTCAGTTAATCTGCGGTTAACGGCCTCTTATATTCGAGGTGAGGTTTTCTTGAAAATGTATATTCATTAGTTATTTTGTTTATTGGACATTGTCTGCAATTATTTTTGCATTATTCACATAATTTTTTGGCACTTTGCTGACGCCAGAATCTTTAGTGTTTAAGAAAAAAGAGATTCTACTACCATAGCATTTGCATGAGATTGCCATATATTATATGCCATCGGATCAAGTCTGAAAGGATTTGAACCACCGCATTTCATGCATCTGGCTAACTTTAATCTCTGAGTCTTTTTCTTGTGGTCATCAAGGAATACTGTTTGGGAACTGCAGTGAATGTGGCCTTCCTTAGAATTGTGCTCCAACTGGGCTTTTCTCTCCTTTGAAAAGCGGAATAAACTGTTTTACGTTAATTAAGGACAATTACGAGGTTAGACATTTCAAGCATCTGAAATATTGTGCCAAGGATACGGAAGATGTTTTTGGACAACATCAAGAGATTGTTTGAGGATTTTGTGTTATTTTAATGACTTGGCATGCTAAGCCTGCACAGAAGGATAGGACCCTGAAGAGGTCAATGAATGGGAACACGACAATTCTGCTGAATTTCTTGTTTTGCAGTGCCCTGTACCCGTAGACTAGCGCTAATAGTATCATAGGCAACCCAGTAAATCCGAATAGTATCCATAAGGAGATACTGGAAGATGTTGTGAGCGTCAGAAATGTTGTTCCTCCAACAACTGTCATCCAGATTATGAAGCCTATAATGCTCATTAGTGACCATTTAGAAACAGAGTCCTTCAGTTTATTCCGTTTCAGGACCAAACCGCTTCCTTTGCCGTACTGAAAGTTCTGCTTCAGAAAATCTTTGAGGCTTGACCTATGTTTGTGCCAGACCACAACATTAGGGTCTAGAACCATTTTGTATCCAGCCTTACAAACTCGATCGGTAAACTCAACTTCATCGAAGCCATATTTGATATTCTCGTCGAAATAGCCAACCTCTTCAGCCACTTTTCGTCTAAAAGCCATGTTGCATCCTGCGGGATGCCTGAAGAAGGGCTTCACACCGTTGAGTTCTTCCCGTTTCGTGAAGAAAGGCATCAACCTTACCACACTATTGTCGGCATATTGGGAAATGAAGTCGCTGTCAAGGGCTTTGGCGCTTCCGCCTACGCAGCTGACTTTGGGGTCTTTGAAGTTTTCGACAATTTTTGTTATCCAGTTGGTAGGGACTATGCAGTCGGAGTCAGTGAAGGCTATGATTTCGCCTTTGCTGGACTTTATTCCCGTGTTCCGGGCACGGTTCAGTCCTTTCCTTTTTTCAACAATTAACTTGACGGGATATTTTTTGACGATTTCCTGAGTTTTGTCCGTGGAGTTTCCGTCAACTACAATCACCTCTACTTTGTTTCTGTCGTAGTCCAGTTTCTGGAGAGACTCCATTAACGGCTGGATTGTTAGTTCTCTGTTATGCACAGGAACTATCACCGTAACGGAATAAGGTGATTCGTAGTCTTTCATCAAAACCGCTTCTTTTACATGTCCGTAGAATCAACTCAAAACCATTTATTTCTTACGCCAAAAAAACCTTTAAGCCAGCCTAAACATCTTTATGAACCGCAAAAATGTACAGAAACATACTAAATCTTGTTCTGTAGGGAATGGTTTGGGTGTCTGAAAAGAGAGAAAGTTGCCCCCTTGTTTCAGTTGTTGTCGTAAACTACAACGGCAAAGAATTTCTGAAGCAGTGCCTACTCACTCTTTCGAAAACAAACTACCCTAACTACAAAGTTGTTGTCGTCGATAACGCATCAACAGATGATAGCCTCACAGAAATCAGAAAGTCCTTCGGTTCAGACCCGCGTATAACAGTTGTTGAAAACAGTGAGAATTTGGGGCATGCTGAAGGATGTAACATCGGCGCCAAAAACACTGAAGGAAAATACCTAGTTTTTTTGGACAGTGACACAGAATTCACGGCTGAAAATTGGCTCTGGGAACTGGTCAAATTCATGGAAAACGATAACTCCGTGGGTTCAGCACAGGCTAAACTGGTTTTGGCACAAGACAAGAACTGTTTAGATTATGTTTGTGTAGATGTTGACGCTTTAGGAACATGGGCTGCAAACTATGGCTCAAAAGCAGAGAATCTTAAAGAAAGTTTCGAGATTTTAGCAGCGTCTGCGGGTTGTTGCATTATTCGACGGGAGATTTTCGACCAAGCTGGAGGATTTGACCCCGACTATTTCATATATGATGATGACACCGACCTTTCCCTTCGAGTGAGGCTGCTGGGATACCGAATACTCTATGTTTCATCTGCTATGGTGATTCATCGTGGAGGCATCCTACGGGGGGTAAGTGGCTTGATGCTTTATCATTCTTCCAAGAACAGGATTCGTACAGTCCTAAAAAATTATGAACTCAGGAACGTTTGGTGGAGGTTTTCGGTTTTGACTTTTTTCACGTTTGCTGTTTCGGTTGGTTTTTTTGCTGTAAAGAAAAATGAAGAAGCCAAAGCGACTTTGAAGGGGCTGATTAGCCCAATTAAAAATTTGCCTGAAATATGGAAGAAGAGGCTCATGTTTCAGTCCAAGAGACGCATAAGAGATTTCGAACTTGTCAATAAAGGTTTCGTGAGAAATGACTTCAGATCAACAGTGCAAGATTTCAGGATAAAACTAAAACAAATGCGGTAAAACAGACTCTTGCTACATTATGGCAGTTACAAAGTTGTTTGTCCACGAAAATGAAAAGTTATAAGTATCTCACACCTTGTTACAGGTTGAATTAGATAATGGTGGCATATTTATGTCCGAGCAGATTGCAAATGAACGAAAATTTGTGAGCGCGGATTTTGACAAGTGCACTGGTTGTAGAGTATGTGAACTTGTTTGTGCGCTGGAAAATGAGAACGTTTTTGATCCTAAACTCTCCAGAATCAAAGTATTACCGTTCCATCTGCTTGTTAACATGCCTATGTCATGCAGATTCTGTGAAGATGCCCCATGCGTTCGTTCATGTTCGCGAAAAGCGTTGACACAGTCTGAAGAAACAGGAGTGATTATTGTTGACGACGATAAATGTGACCTATGTGGCTGGTGCATTGAAAGCTGTAAGTATGGCGCCATATTCTTGAATCAAGACAAAACGACAGTTATGACCTGTAACCTGTGCAATGGCACTCCTCAGTGTATTGAATGGTGTCCTGAATCGGCTTTGAGTTTGATGACTCAAGAAGAAGTTGAGGAGAAAACCAGAAAAGCTGCAGTTAAGCATTTAATTCCAGAAGAGTGGAGATGAGAAGAATTGGCTCTAAAGAAACTTGAAGAGTTAGGCTACAAACCCAAGAAACTCGTCGAGAAGAAAGATTCAGAAAAAGAGATTGCGGAGCTGCTGAAAAACATCGAAAACAATGAAGCAAGGAAGCAGATATTGGATTTGTTGATTGAAGCCCTCTCTGAGCCTGACCCCAGAGAAATTCTTATCTATGGTATGTACGTCAAAAAGTGCCTCAGTCCAGTTATCCGCCCCAAAACAAAAGACCATATAGTAAAAACTATGGAAATGCTGACCAAAGCCATAGGCAAAGCATAATCGGAAGAATACGTGTAAGTTCAAAATCTACCTCAAACCTATTACGTTTTTAGGTAATCGTCTATGGTGCTTTTTAAAACAAATTTTGGGTTCTTTTTTAGGAAATCTTCGCAGGGCGTCACAATTTCTGGGATAAGTTTCTCTTCAACAGAGTTCCTATCGCCAAAATAGTTAGTTAACAAAGTCAAAAAATCACTCCACGAAAGGTTAGTCCATAACCCAACAGCTATTTGGTAAGGTAAATTCACAAGCATGACTCCATTCAGTTGTTTATAATTTAATCGTTCGGCATCTTTCCAGCGTTTTTCATGTTCTCTACAAAATAGTCTGGTATAGACCACAAGACCACTCAATAAACGTGTTTCATCAACAATCCACACACTCACTTCCTCATCTTTGCATATGCAACAACGGGGTTTTCTCTGAGTAATTAACCTACACAGATTCTTAACATAAGATTCAGTACATTCCAAATTTTTGTTTACATAAACGCTCATCTGGATATGCCCTCCTACAAATACAAGGAGTTTTCGGAACATTTAACCCTTGATTATGTAACCAGTGCCTATTTTTCCATTGAACATTAGATTGAAAAAAGAAAAAAAATCTATTCATCATTGTTCTTGTTGGAAAAACTTTTCTTGTCATGTTCTTTCTCTATTTCTGTATATATGTCTGTTATTTTTTTCAGCTGTAACCTGATTATTGGAGCATTTTCATTCCCCACTTCTGAAGCGAAATAGAAATTATGTAACGTTTTAGTTGGGTTATTAATCAAACAATTAATATAAAATTCCCATGCTTTTTTCATGTTCATATCTAAAGCTTCACTCCCTGTAAAGCCCTCGCGTTTCAAAACGTTCAACACGCCAAAGTGTTCATCTTGCAGAATATGTTCAGCGTCTTTTTTTTCTGCCTCTTTTAAAAATTCACCAAGGGTCATTTCTGTAACTTTTTTTGTCAACTACCATTCCCAACGAATTCTATGATTTTGTTACTATTTAAAATATGTAAATTATTTCATCATGCTATCCAATTTGTTCAGGTCCATTCGTCAGTGATTAATAGAAAATTTAGTCGTTCGATACTTCATATGATGATGTGATTTCAGTTGCTTTTTTTAGCATTCCGCCCACTGAAGAATACCTTTCTTCTGAAAGAGTCATAGAAAAGGAAAATGTGACGATGATTGCTTAGACTTGAGTGTTTAGATTATCTGCGGCGTCTGCGGCGGTTTCCAGGTTTGTATTGCCCATTTCCCCTGTCTAGGACAAACCTTTTGTGGTAATTGCTGCGGTTGGTGACTCTTGGTCCATCGTTGTGTCTCTCTTTTCCTTCTACTTTGGGAGTTAGGTTACGGATTTTTCCTGCTTTAGATAACGAACCATGTGAAGGCATATATTCACCTCCTATTTGACAAGTGACATCAGTTTATGATGATGTGATTGGGGCACACGCGAATGGGAAAGTGTTCCACATAGACTTATAGAGACAGTCTCTAAAACAAAACACGGCTAATGTTAAAGGAACTGCTGTGTACACCTGCTTCTGAGGTTCTCAGCACCCCTTATAAAACCTACATCCTAATGCTGCCTAAAAGAATTTGTAGAACGCAAAAAACTGCTGACCAAAACCCTGGTGCATGAGAATTGGGGTATCTAACAAAAATAAGTCGAAAAACTTTATTTTAAGCTTATCCGGGGTCAAGTTCAGGTCAGCGGAAAATGAGTTTTGCTTTTGCAGTTTTTTATATATTCTGTTAGGCATTTTATATCTGTAGAGTATACGCTGATTGGTTGGGTGAACATTGGCGGGTAGGTTTGCTTCTGTTTTATCTGATGTTTTGGGACGCTTCAACAGATGGCGCATTATTCTTCTGTTTTTTTTTCTATTGTATGCAGCCTTTTTGGCGCTGTACCTGGATTATGCACTGATTCAATGGGATGAAACACAACATCTTGTTGGAGGCTTACATTTAAGCCGTGGGCAGTTCCAAGATTACATACATTTCTCCTACTATCCTCCCCTATTCGATGCCGCTACAGCATTATCCTACATTCTCATGGGTCCAAGCCTCTTCGCAGCTAGACTTGTTTCCCTCGCATTTGGCATCCTTTCAGTGTGGGCTGTCTTCGAGTATGCCTATCATCTGTATGGATCTAAACAGGCAATCCTGTCAAGTGTTCTGTTGGCGACAATGCCTGGCTTTATTATTCTCTGTAGAATGGCGCTAATCGAGACTATGCTGCTGTTCTTTTTTTCTGTTTCTTTGCTTCTGTTTTTCTCTTGGATGCAAACAAACAACGAAAAAATGTTGCTTCTAAGCGGTTTAACACTGGGTTTGGGGGTCCTTGCCAAGTATCAGACTATAGTCGGTGCCGTAGTTATGCTGGTTAGTGGGCTCCTTATGTTTCGGAAGCGGCTAACAAGAAATATGCGTAAGTTTGTTTTGTTGGCAATTGTTGCAGCAGCCATTGTTTTGCCGTGGCTTCTTGTTATGTCTCAGCAGATTACTCCTGAGGATATTGCAAGATGGTTTTATACTGTTACATCGGGCAGTGATGAAAGAGTTGAGTATGGTAGACGGATTCCTCTGTCCATTTTCTATCTGGTAGAAATGACTTACCCGTACATGGACCTGCATCCGATTTCGTTGCCCATCTACATCATTGCCTTTCTTGGGTTAAGTTACTGGATATGGCGAAGAAAACCAGAAGACAAGTTCTCGTTAATCTGGTTCATCGTGGTCTATGTGTTCTATACTCTCTTCATTTCAAACAGAAACTGGCGCTACGTTATACCCCTATTTTCTGTACTGGCCGTCTCTGGTTCAGATTTCATTCTGCTCATATGGAACAAATTAACAGCGACTATCAGGGCACAACGAACAAAAGGAAACAAGATACTATTGCGTAAGATTACTGCTGTCCTCTTTGTGGTGCTGATTGCAACTTCTGTCATCTACAGTCTAATGAATGCCTACTATTGGGTAGAAAAAGAGCATGTTCAGGTCCGTACCAAAACTGCAAGCCAATACGTGAGCGAAAATTCAGGGGAAGATGAGGCAGCAGTGCTCTTGTTTCCAGTGAATTACTTCAGTCCAGACGCAGTGAATTTCTATCTGCTCCAATACGATTCAAGCAAAAGAGTGCTCTTAGAGTATCCCAAAGACCCTGCCGACGTTTACACTCCCATCTTCAATGAGACTGTGCTAATTCAGCAGTGTGAAAGCTTGAATGTGAAATTTCTACTATTATACGAAAACGGCAACAAAACCTACTACCAGACAGACATGAAAGCCTATGACGCCCTAGATATGCTGGTTGATTCTGGCAACTTTCTGCTGGAGACAACTTTTGGGAGCAGTCCCCAGCAAATATACGTCATACGGTATCTGCCAATTGCTACAGAATAAAGTACCCTTTTTATGGTCTGACGTGCCCTCTGCCTAGGATGAAGAATTTTGTTGTTGTCAGATGCTGGGCGCTCATGGGTCCTCTTGCATGGAGCTTCTGGGTGCTTATTCCAATCTCTGCTCCTAATCCGAACTGGTTACCGTCGGTGAAGCGAGTAGAAGCATTCCAATAAACTGCCGCGGCATCAACTTCGCGGATGAACTTCAGTGCCTTATTGAAGTCGGCTGTCAGTATCGATTCAGAGTGCCTGGTGCCGTAATTGTTTATGTGGGCGATTGCCTCGTCTATGCCTTCAACCACCTTTATGCCGATGATTAGGTCAAGATATTCGGTTCCCCAGTCCTCTTCGACGGCGGGTTTCACCTTCGGAACTATCTTGACTGTTCTTTTACAGCCTCTAACTTCAACTCCATTTTTGATGAGGGCCTCAACTATAGTGGGCAGATACTGTTCTGCAATGTTCTTGTGAACCAAAAGTTTCTCTTCAGCGTTGCATGTACCAGGTCTCTGGCATTTAGCATTTATTATTATGTCCGCCGCACGGGTTAAGTCAGCATCCTCTTCCACGTAGATGTGACAGTTTCCTGTTCCCGTTTCGATAACAGGAACCATAGACTTCTCCACCACAGTCTTTATCAGATTGGCTCCTCCACGGGGAATCAGCACATCAATGTAGTCCCGCATACTCATGAGCTGCTCAGCATAAATTCGGTCGGTTACGGGAACAACCTGTATAATATCCTTCGTTAATCCTACCTCTTCCAGCGCTGCACGTAACGCGTTACCTATGGCCATGTTCGAGTTTATGGCATCTGAGCCCCCCCTCAAGATTATGGCATTTCCAGATTTTATGCACAAGCCAGACGCTTCTGAGGTTACGTCGGGTCTAGACTCGTAGATGATTCCGATTACGCCAAGAGGCACACGAAGCTGACCAATGATTAAGCCGTTAGGTCTTGTCCATGTCTTCACGATTTCGTTAAGGGGATCACGCATCTCAGCCACTTCCCGTAGGGTAGATGCCATGCTGATTACTCGGCGCTTGTCCAGAATCAGCCTATCAATCAGCGCCTCTTTTACGCCGCGGACTCGGGCAGCTTTGACATCCTTCTGGTTTGCCTCCAGAATTTTGGTGCAGTTTCTTTCAAGAGAGTCTGCCATCTTGCATAGTGCATTATTTCTTTGTTCTGTGGAAGTTTGTGCCAGCTGTGATGAGGCGGCTTTTGCTTTTTTGCAGATTTCTTCTATCATCTTTTTTCACATTCTGTTATGTGTATGTTTTTTCGAGCAATAATTTCTTTGCATCTTATGTAGCCGAGGGCTTTTTTGATTTGGTTTGTTTTCAGCCCTTTAATGATGTTTATTTCGCCGCTGTTATAGTTGGGGTTGCCCTTAGCGAACTCTACTCCATCCTGATTCACGAGGCTGATTACATCTCCTTCATTGAAGGTTCCTGTGAGTTCGACTACGCCAACGGGAAGAAGGCTGGCGCCCTTCAGTATCGCTTTTTTTGCGCCCTCATTCAAGACAATCTGTCCCTTTACTGAGGCACCGTAAGCTATCCACCGTTTTATTTGAGGCAGCCGCTTCTGGGGCTTGAATATGGTTCCTACCTGTTTTCCTGCAAGTATATCAAGTATCACGTTTTCGTGTTGGCTGTTGGCTATTACTAGGGGTACGCCACTGGAGGTGGCGATTTCTGCGGCTTTCAGTTTTGTTTTCATGCCTCCTCTACCGAGGCGGCTTTTGCCTTCCACTTCACATTTAAGTTCTGGCGTGATCGCTTCAACTGTTTTGATTAGTTTTGCGTCCCGCTTTTTTGGGTTCATTGTGTATAATCCGTCTACGTTGGATAATATGATGACAAGGTTTGCTTCTAGGGCGTTGGCTACGAGGACAGACAGGATGTCGTTGTCGCTGAAGTTCACTTTGTATCCTTTCGTGATGGGAATCAGCTCTTCAGTGGATGTTACGTCGTTCTCGTTGATGATGGGAACAATGCCCAGCTGCAGAGTCATCTCCAAAACATCACATATATGCAGATAGGCAGCTCGGTTCGAGAGATCTTCTGCAGTCAAAAGGATTTGAGCAACTTTTAGTCCATGCTTCTTAAAGAGTTCACGGTACGTGGACATGATTATGCTTTGTCCTGTTGCGGCTGAAACCTGCTGGAAGACGATGTCGTTAGGTTTAGGGGGAATCCCAAGCTCGGATATGCCTGCGGCTACAGCTCCGCTGGTGACGAAAACGATTTTGTTGCCCTGCTTTATGGCCTCCGCTATCTGGTCAACCAGTTTTTGCATCAGTTCCGTGTCGAGGGTTCCACCGTTTTTGGTTAGACTTCCGGTTCCAACCTTCACGACAATCAATTTCAAGGACATATCCAATCTTCTTTCCATTAAAGATGCATCCTCCTATAAGCCTTATCAAAGTGCAACCTACGGTTCTTCTGCAGTTTTCAGGATAAAAGACTGTTTTCAACATTGTACCTCTATTAGAAGCCTAATAATAGATGATTGTTGAAAAATGGTTTTTCTGGAAAAAACGTGCCCCATTTAGGAGATATATTTTCTATGTGTGTTTTGGGATTATCCATGAACCGTCGCACACTCCAGAATTCAGGTTGAGTCCTTCTCTGCAGCATCCGAACTTCATGTTGTGTTCTTCGGTCAATTCTTTCATTTTTTTCATTAAACTGAACCGTAGTTTCTTGGGTAAGTATGTGGAACGTCCAACTCTCTCGCCTTCACTGAAGTATAGTGACTTCAGTTTCTCTGCTTCTTCTGGAAACATTGCCATGAATCGTTTCCAGTTGTCGGGCTTCACTTTGTATGTTGAAGAGGTGACATGCAGCACACCTAATTCTGCAACAGCTTCCACAAGCGTTCCAACTTCATCGTTAACAAAGGGAATAACGGGATCAATTCTCACAGTAGTAGCGATTCCTGCTTTTACAAGCTTTTTTATTGCCTTAAGTCGCCTGGAAGATACGGGGGCTCTGGGCTCAAGCTTCGCAGAGAGGCTATCATCCGTGGTGAGAACTGTGACTGAAACCGCGCAGGGAACATTCTGAAGTACATCGATGTCTCGCGTTATTAAATCAGATTTTGTTACTATCTGAAGCCTGCACCGGCTTTCTGCCAATATCTCTAAACATTTTCGGGTTAAACCCTGATTTTGTTCCAGCCGCGGATAAGGGTCAGAAGAGTTGGATATGGATACCAGTTCGCCCCTCAACTTTGCTGCTTCCCGTTTTAGTCTAGTCAGCAGGTTCTTTTTTGGTCTGCAATCACTGAATCGAGGTATGTATGAGGAGGCATAGCAGTAGATGCAGCCGTGGTCACATCCAGTGTAAGGATTAAAGGTCAACTTGTCTGGGCAAGTGCACAACTGAGACTTCCATGGATCAAAAACAGTAAGCAACATGACTCTATTTCCAACAACAAAATAAGGTTACAAGCAGATATTAAAAAAATTGCGCACGCGCATCTGGTCCTTGGAGCAGACATACCTGCACTAACCACCGAACTCTCCATCCTGATAATATTTGGAGCAGTCATGACAGCAATAGCAGTGCCAGTCTTCAAAAGAGCAATGACCCGCTAAATGCGGGTCGCTCAGCCATACACTTCCCTTTCTTACTTCACTGTTTTTTTGACAGTTACACAGAACGAATAACTGCAGCACTTGCTAGTTTGTAGTGGTTACTTACAAAAAACGAAAAGAAAAACGTGTTGAAAGAAAGAGGGTTCAAGTGTTTTTACTGAATGTTTAGTTGCCGTGTTTAGGCTGTGTCGATGTATTTGTTTGCTTTGGGTATTTCTTCAGGCAGTCCTCTTCTTTTGCGTATGCCTGCTATGACTTCCATTGAAATGCTTTCAGGAACCTTTTCCCAGTGATCGAATTGTGTCTGCCAGAATGCGTGACCAGAAGTTGCACCTCGCATATCAGCGGATAGACCGAAAGTTTCAGAAACAGGAATGAATCCTTGGACATTGGTTATAGGTCCCTTCTGTTCTGAGGATGTTACTCTTCCTCTCTTTCTTGTTATTAGTCCTGTTACGTCGCCGACGAACTGTTGTGGAACTGAAACACCTATCTTGTAGATGGGTTCAATCAAGACGGGTTTAGCTGTAAGGAATGAACCCCAGAACGCCCGTTTCATGGCTGGCATAATTTGCGCGGGTCCACGGTGAACAGGGTCCTCGTGGAGTTTTGCATCCAGAAGTGTTACTTTGCATCCGCGTATTGGCTCATCACAGAGAGGACCGCTTTTGGCTGCCCACCTGAAACCAGATGCAACTGTCTCTTTAACTTCTCTAAGATATTGGATACCTTTTGTCATGTCTAGCAGAATGTTTCTGTGTTCTTCTAGAGCCCAAACGTTTTTGGCTTCTTGAGCAGACCAACCTGCCTCGTCCCTAAGAGTCTCGTTAATGCGCTTGTTTCCCATTGCTTCAAATAGGGACCCCTTCTCCATTAAGTCAATAACCTTTTGGTCAAGAGGCTCAACTTGAATCCAGAATCTGCTGTGCTTATTAGGGCTTTTCGCCATCGCCACTACACCTTGCATAGATGCAGTTTCTCTGTAAACGACCAGCGGCTGAGATGTTATGAGCTCTAAGCCTCCGCCATACTCCTTAAGGAACTTGACGGCAATCTCAAGGTGAAGTTCACCCATTCCGCTGAGAAGATACTCACCTGTTTCTTTGTTGATTTTGGTAACCAAGTTCGGGTCATCAATGGCTAACCTATCCATCAATTCGATGAGACGCGGCAGCTCCCTAGGATGTTTAGGTTCGATGGCAATGGTGATAACTGGCTCAGAAACATACTGGATGTTCTCGAAGGGAACCATGGCGTCCTTGCCGTCCATGCTTACAAGGGTTTCTCCTGCCCTAGCAAGATCCAATCCCAGGACAGCTGCTATGTTTCCGGCGCCTATGCTGCCAACAACTTCTCGGTATGCGCCCATGTACATTGAAACCTGCTGAACACGGTAATCTTTCTTTGCGCCCACCAAGTAAACTCTGTCTCCCTCGTTAATGCAGCCTGAGAAGCAGCGTCCTGTAGCAACTAGTCCAGCGTGGGGGTCCATCATTGCTGAAGTCAAACAGATTACTGTAGGTCCAGTCTCGTCACAGTTAATCATAGCCTTTCCAATCTTGGAGTCTGCTTCGCCCTTCCAGACTTTTGGAACACGATACTTCTGGGCAGTTACAGGGTTTGGCAGATTTTCGACAGCCATGTCCAGTATTGCAGTGTGAAGGGGAACAATTTCTGCAAGTTTTTCTTCTGTTCCTTTGTGGTAAGCGTCTACAACGTCACTGAATTTGATTCCCTTATCTTGAGCTATATCAAGGGTGAAACCCCATTTGTGAAGAGCAGAACCGAAAGCTACTGTGCCTTTAGTTGCGTCAACTTTCCAGTGGTCTTTCTGGTCTTTCTCGCCGTACAATGAAATCAGGTTGTTGAAGTCCCTTATTATTCTAAGTAGTTTAGTTTGCATCTGTTCTGCGCTAAGTTTGAGTTCTTTAATTAGACGGTCAACCTTGTTGATGAAAAGAACAGGTTTCACACGCTCGTTAAGGGCTTGACGGGTGACAGTTTCTGTTTGCACCATAACCTCTTCGACGGCGTCAACAACTACAACGACTCCATCAATGGCTCTTAGGGCACGTGTTACTTTACCTGTGAAGTCTACGTGTCCAGGCGTGTCTATAAGGTTGACTACGTGGGATTTGTTATCGATTTCATGGAGGAGAGAAATGTTTGCTGTTTTGATAGTTATTCCCCTTTTCTGTTCCTCCTCTAGATAGTCTAAGGCTCTAGCGGCTCCAGCAATTTTTGGTGAAAGGAGACCAGCTTCAGCTAAAAGGGAATCGGACATGGTTGTTTTGCCATGGTCAATGTGGGCAATGATGCCAATGTCTCTGATATCCTCTTTTTTGCTCATGAGCTTAACGATGTCTTGCGTTTGCCTAAATTTTGGCACTCTAAATTCTCCTCATTATTAATGGACAGCAAGCTAGAAGAAAAGCTAACCTATAAGCATTATTGTAACGTAAAATTAATTCACCCAGATTTGCACATACGAGTACAAAGCCTTCTTTTTACTATTACTCAAAACAATGTGATAGACAAAACCAACGATAGAATAGTCTATTATGAAAACTCTGGAATTGTTGCAATATCTACGGGATTCGTTAATGGGTAATTGTCTTGGTTAGTTCCTTCCTTTGTGTAGGCTGTGCGCGTGTGCATACTTGAAATGCATAATTTAAGGTATTTGCGTGCGTTCCATTGCGTTCATAAATTGATGGAATAAGCTTTCAAAGAATTCTTCGTTGAGTTTAGGTTTCATCCCGATACCGGGACATCTGTCTGTAAAAGAAAAAGAGTAATTGTTATTTCCAAAGTTTCTTAGTTGGAAGGGATAGAATCTGCATATTAATGGTCTGATTTTGTAGATAGTGCAAAGATTATTTTTTAGAAAGAAGCATTTTCCATTTTGCGTTTTTCGCATCTCATAAATGTAGGGTTTAGAACCAGTAACTTCCTCAGAAAAGTTGTTGATTTCAAGTAATGTTTCTTTTGATATACGTTCAACATCATTTTTCAAGAGAAGAATATGCCTAACTTCATACTCAGTGTCTCCACAGCATCTACTACATTGATTGCATCCAAAACTAACATGTTTTGGATACTCGAATCTCCATGAAGCTTCCAAAATCAATCACCTCTAAAATCAAAATATGTTGCTTTATTAAACGCTCTATGTTTTTATGTAGATAATGCACAAAATATCTCATAAAAAGATGTTCTGTCAATTTGGTGGATAAAATTTTTGTCACTAAATCATAATAAATCGAATCTTATCCAGCTCATCTAGGAAATAAACATTAAGGGTATATATACAGAGTTCATAAAGCGTTTATCTCCAGAAAATATTCGATGAGTATGGAACCCAGCTACTTCTTTTACCTAATTATGCCTCTTGCCCTCCTGGTGGTCTTTCTTGTAGCCATAATACTGTAGTATTCAAGAAAAGAAGAAGACGCATACGAAAAAGAAGTAAAAAAACTCAGACAATTACTCCTTTCGGGAAAACTTGATAAAAAAATTATCTGAACACGAGAAGCAGAATAGAATACGAGAAAAACTTCAATACAGAATCAAAGAGGCTTTTCGATCTTTTATCTAAGGAAAAAATTGACGAACACACATATGTCCGATTAAGGCAAGTGCTTGAAAAAACATGCCAAGATAGACTTGAAAAACTCATAGACACAGACTAGGACAAAAAGAATGACATCGTCAGTGCTTCTGAACAGCAACTATAGAAAAACAAAATAGCCCTATCTGCATTTCTTTTTGCAAGAGTTGACTGCAAAGTGAAGATCGAAACACCGGACAACTTCAAGCACAAAATGATAGAAATTAAAGCAAGAGTTAATGACCATGAACTTTTGAGAAAAAAGCTATCTGCTCTAGGAGCGGAATATAAAGGAACTTTTCAGCAGTCAGACCTTTACTTCAAGGTTCCTGAAGGAAGATTGAAACTACGAGAAGTGGAAGCAAACAGCACTGTAGAGCTGATTTATTATAATAGAGAAGACATTGCGGGACCAAAAACCGATGACGCCTTCATCCTTCGGATTCAGGAACCTGGAGAACTGAAGAAGATTCTCAAGAAGATATTGAAGCCTCTCATTGTTATAGACAAGGTCAGGGAAATTTACTTGCATTGTGGAATCCAGATTCACTTGGATAGTGTCGAGAAACTTGGCAAATTCATTGAATTCGAAAAACAGACCACAGACACCCCAGAATCGATTGTAAGGAGTCGGTTGAGTCTACAGAAGTTGATGGAAAAACTGGAAATTGACCCAAGCAACCTTGAATCACATTCCTACAGCGATCTCCTTCAAGTATAAGAATTAACTTCACTATGATTCAGCAGAAAAATACTGTTTTCAACAATGAACCTCTATTAGGATCCTAGCATGATGGGCAAGAAATGAATTCTGGTTTTATCTTGTGCTTTGCAGCAACGCAAAGGGGTTGCCTTCAGGGTCGATGGCTTGTGTCATCCATCCTACTCCTGGAACTTGTTCTTTAGGTTGTATTATTGTGCCTCCAAAGTCATTGATTCTTTGGATGGACTGGTCGATATTGTCTACTAGAAGGTAATTGGCAGCCTTCTGCTCAGGCTGGTCTTTCTTGTGCATTCCACCGTTTACTCCTGGTCTAACAGGGGCTCCTTTTTCGTCCACGGGAACAGTTTCAATCATGTAATACTCTTCAGGTCCTGGGCATCTATAGATTAGCCAGTTGAACACTTTTGAATAGAAAGCTTTCAGTTTCTCTGGATTCTCTGCGGGAATATCAAAATGAAAAATTGTATTATCTATCATAGTTACGTAACCGTACATGAATCTATTGAGAAAAATATTAAATGGTTTGTAGCGCCTGCCTGTCGGTGTTAATGGTTGTGTCAAAAAACGGAAACTTAATTTCTTTCTATTTGCGTTTATCTCGCATAACTCCTTTAATAGAGGAAATTATTTCCTACCTGTGTTCAGGGGCGTTATAAGTCGGTGCTGATTCGAGAAGTTATCTTGGAAAACTTCATGTCCTATGAGTATGCGCGGATACCCTTCACGAAGGGCGTCAACGTAGTCTGCGGTCCAAATGGCGCAGGCAAATCAACAATCCTCATAGGAATCTCAGTGGCACTCGGGCAGTCCTCTACTGAACGCTCCAAGCGCCTAAGCGACTTGATTAGACGGGGAAAAGACGAAGCACGAGTCACTCTAATTCTGGACAATTCGCCACGGGATGGACGGCGTCCAGTTCAAAAAATAAGAAAAGACCAAATCTTTTTGACCCGAGGATTGAGGCGGGACGGCAAATATTGGTTCGAGTTGGAGAACAGCGCCGCAAACAAGGTAGAAGTTAACAGGCTTCTCGCCAAATTTGAAGTTGACCCCGACAACATGCTCATTATCATGCAGCAGAACATGGTTGAGCAATTCACTGTGCTTTCAACTCAAGAGAAACTGAGAATGGTTGAGGCGGCTGTTGGCTTTGAATCTTACCGTAAAAATGTCGTGATGGCTCAAAAGAAGTTGAGCCGTATACTAAGCCAAGGAGACTCTGTTGGGAAACTTCTGGAGTCTGCCGAGCAAACCCTCTCTTACTGGCGAGAACAGTATGACAGGTACCAGCAGAAGAAGCAGTTGCGTCTAAAAAGACGGTTTCTTGAACGGGAGTTGGCATGGGCTGAAGTGCTGAAAAGGGAAAGAGTTGTTGCTAAGCTTAAAGAACATATTCAGGAGCACCAGAACAAGCTGACAAAAATCGAAAGAGAAACTGGAACAACAAATGGTCAAATAAGTTTGCTTCAGAGTAGGCTTCAAACGTCAAAAACTGCGTTGAGGAACCTCTTTGAGGACTGTCTTGTGCTGGAACGGGAAAGAGCTAAACTTGAATTAGCCGCTCTAACTGCCGACTATGCAATAAAAGAGATAAAATCGTGGGCATCCAATCACCACAGAGAAATGGAGAACGTCTTAGACAACATCAAATCTCTTGAAACTGTCCTCGGAGAAAAAACAAACCCCATAGACCTCACAACACAACTTGCTGAAATCAAGGCAAGCTACGACAGTCTACAGGATGCTTGGACCCAACGCTTCAATATACGAAATGCAAGCCTACAAAAATCCGCCGAAACCTCAAAAGAACAACTAACAATTTTGAGTAATCAGATTTCAGGCATCAAAGCTAGGACAGATTCTGTTGACATGGAAATCGAAGCAGCCACCAACCAAATTCTGGACAATAAGATTAGTTTAGCGTTGTTGAATTATCAAAGGGAAAGCCTCACCAGAACCATGAAACGTTTAGAAAAGGAGCTTCAGCAGGCCATCGTTGACTTAAATGAGTATGTGAAAAGGGCTGAGTCGGTAGGGCAAAGACTAGTGCCAATGAAAAACACAATGGACATTCTTGAGGAACTCCGAGTAACTGACGGTCACTTAGCTGCCCTTGCAGACGTTTCTGAAGATATAGAACGAATGTACGAATCCTACTCCAAACTGTACCTAGAACTCAAAGAGAAAGCCTGTTTGGTTGCACAAAACCGCGAAAAAGCCCTAGAAGAAGTAAACACTCGAATGGATGCGTGGCGCAAAATTATCCACAAGCTTCTAGACCAAGTTAACACCAAATACAGGAAGATTCTCGCTCAAGCCTACGCCGTCGGGGAAGTTAAGCTGACAAGCGAGGTTGACATAGAAGATGCTGGTCTCGAAATTTTTGTGGGTTTCAAGGGAGGAAACCCTGTTCCCCTTAACTCTTACACCCAAAGTGGAGGAGAAAGAAGCACCGCCACCATAACTTTCCTTCTTGCGCTACAGCAGCATGTTCACTCTCCCTTCCGTGCAGTTGACGAATACGACGTTCACATGGACCCAAAAAACAGGGAAATCATCGCTAACCTCATTGTTTCTTCAGTCACCGGGTTAGACACCCAATACTTAGCTATTACTCCCAGCCAGCTCACCTTCACAGGAAAGGACGTTCACTTAATAACTGTCCAGAACGTTGAAGGGGTTTCGCTCATTAAAGAGGTAACATAATTGTCCGCACAAGAAAAGAAACATAGTAGTGAACGCCTTCAACGTGTCATCGAATTATGCAAATCTGTTGAAGATAAGGGAGTTGACCCATTTGCTGTGGACGTTGACCACATAATAGCCACTCTCAAGAAATGTTTCAGTGATTGGGAATCGCCAGAAGAACTGGCTCTGGACGCAGAAGCTGTCCAGTACCTTGCGTCAGTTATACAAAACCAAGGGGACTGGGTGAAACACCGCTCCACCTCTCTTTACACTGACCCTTTCCTGATTGAAGAAAAACTTCAAAGACTAGACAAAGAAGGGCTCGTCACGCTTTTCACAAAAGTATGGAACCCAATCATCGAACTGGAACAGCTTTCAATCCCAAGCATAGCTGAAGCTATGAAATACTGGAACGACCTTCCTCCCATCGATGAAAGATGGCAAAGACTTGATCCCACAGCGGTAATGACTGGAGCCACAACCCGTGAAGAACTGATTAGACAAAAGATTTTGGCTGAAAAAACCTTTTTTGAGGAATTGGAAGCCTTCTGGCAGACACTGAAGCAGAAGGTGGGCAAAAACGAAAAAATTCTTTACTGGGACTTTGTTGGCGCCGACACCTACTCCGAAACATTAGACAATGCTTACATGACAAGCTTTCTTGTAACATACGGTTACGCAACACTAAAGCTAGACCCCCTAGAAGAAGAAATTTTCATCATACCCCTCAAAGAACCCCGATCAGGGCTGTCTGACAAGCAAATGGTTTCTGTTCCTATCTCAGTAAGCCACGAAGATTGGATACGCTGGAAAGAGGAGAACCAAACATGAAACGAAAAGCTTACTATGCACTAAAAATCAAGAGAGCAGCACAGCTACTATTCTACAAAAGGCACATGAAGCCTGGCGTGAAGGGATGGGAACTAAAGAACGCACTGGGTTCCGATTACCCAAAAATCCTCAAGGTTCTGGATGACCATCTTGAGAAGCTGGACCTGCAGGTGAAAACAGTTTTTGAAGGCGAAGAACCCAAAGAGAAACCCACTGTTGAAGAGCTTA
This sequence comes from Candidatus Bathyarchaeum sp., assembly GCA_016930555.1. GTDB lineage: Archaea > Thermoproteota > Bathyarchaeia > Bathyarchaeales > Bathyarchaeaceae > Bathyarchaeum. Next base: position 13,141 of record JAFGGM010000035.1, on the reverse strand, counting down.
ACAAGGCAAGATTTTTTGTCACTCTCAGGGGCGGTTTGCCGTCTAAGGATTCTAAGATGATGGGCTGGCGAATCGACGATATTGCTGGTTTGGCTACTGCTATCTCCTACGTAATCTCCAAAAAGGGAAAGGCTCCCCGCGAGCAAGTGGGTGATTTGCTTCGTAGTAAATTGCCAGGATGGAGAGTTGACATGAACCTTAACCGCTACATCAGGGCTGGATACTTGGCTGAGGACGAAAACAACATGCTTTACTTGGACTGGAGAACACGGGCAGAGGTTGACCAGAAAGCTCTAGTCGACCTTCTGTTAGGAACAGAAAGCTGATTTTCGGGTATTTTTTGAGTTTTGTGTGCAAAAAGTGAAACCTATATAAATTATGACATATGTCATATTTAGTATGGTTCGCATATCCGATAAAAAACTCATTGGTGCAGCCTTCCTCGTACTGATTGTTTTTGTAGTAGTGTCTGTTGCGATTATGGTCTGGTGGACCACAACAGTAGATAAACCCGACTACGTTCAAGTAGAAATCAGAGAATACGAAGGAAAAGACCTCTCATCAATCACTGCTTTCAGAGAAAACTCGATAAAAGGGCCACAACAAATCAACATAGCTAATTACCGCCTCAACGTCACAGGTCTAGTAAACAACAACCTGACATACACATATGATGAAATACTCAACAGTTTTCCGCTTCAAAAAAAGGTCATCACGCTACATTGCGTAGAGGGCTGGAGTGTAACAATCTTCTGGGAAGGCTTTCTGGTTGAAGACTTGATTGAAGCCACAGACATTAACCCGAACGCAACCACGGTAATCTTTTATGCATATGATGGCTACTCGACGGCGTTGCCGCTGGACTTCATAATCGATAACAACATAATGATTGCATACAAAATGAATAACGTGACACTTCCCCCCGAAAGGGGCTTTCCTTTCGAGCTTGTGGCGGAGAATAAATTGGGCTACAAGTGGATAAAGTGGTTGACCAGCATTGAGTTGTCAGACAACGAAGGTTATTTGGGCACCTGGGAGCGCCTAGGATACCCCAACGCTGCAGATGTGAGATAAAACTTCTCAGTATATAGAGGTGTTAATTCTTTTTATCCTGTTTACGGCATTTTTTATGCTCATAACTTGGATGGATTTAGATAAAGAATTTATGGAAAGCAACGAAAGATATACTGTGAATTTCCAAAACAAATTTCATATAGACTATGATAAACAACCCTTAACTGACAAAAAGGACGTGAACCAAAATGAAACAATATGGCAGAACATCTAAGCTATTGGTCCTCTTTGTTTCAGCTATTCTTCTCACCGTCTCCTTCACATCTGCCTCCTCTAAGTCTCTGCAGCCTGAAACCTTTGATACAGACCCTAACTATTTCATGGGAATGCTGATCCTCGAAAGCGAGCAAGAACAAATCTTGAACAGCATAAGAACAATGAAAGAACTTCAGCTCGGCAACTTAGCGATTCTTCATCCCATGGACCAAGGATGGGACCTAACTCTGGTTGAAGAGGCAATAAGTGTGGCTGAAAGTCTGGGAATCTACACCATGTTTGAACCCTTCAATTTTTCAGACCATGAAATACGAATCTCTCCTGACCAGTTCGCTAAATGGCAAGCAAAATATCCACATCTTCTAGGAATAATGGTTGCAGAAATCACAGGAAAACAGTCCGACATGAGTATGTGGGTAGACAACTCAACTGGAACCATCAGCACAAGGCTTCAGGCAGAAGAAGCATTAGTCGAGACTATAATCTCTAGAATGCAGTTGGCAGAATTCAAGGCTAAGGGCGCCAGAATATTTCTTCAAGAAAACGTTATTGGTTATGCAGCAGCAAACACATCTAATTGTGACGTTTTTTTAAGCAAGGTTTTCAATGCCCCAAACACAGAGTTGATGATTGGCTTAGCCCGAGGAATGCAAAAAACTTACAATATTCCTGCTTGGGGACTATTTGTAGACACTTGGAGAGAGTGGGAAGTTCCTCCAGCAGATTTCACGGGAAGCGACGTAGAGCGGGCGCTTTATGAAGCCTGGTTTTATGGAGCAAAATACTTCTTCTTTGAGCAGGGCAATTTTTTTGGAACACTTAACCGCACAGGTTGGGACAACAAATACATCATTCTGGACGAGGAGGGCAATCTAACTGAGTTTGGACGAGCAATTCAGAGATTCTATACATTTTTGCAGAATGGGGAAAAGCTGGGATACGAGCAGCCAGATTACAGTTCATCTATTGCAGTGATGATTGGGCAGAGCGGATGGAGCAGTCGAGGACCCAACTGGGGATTCTGGGACCAGACAGACAGGCAGGGAGACTTTGATTATGAACTTCTGAATCTTTTCTTTCCGGGAATAGGTGACAATTGGCAGATTGGTGGTGCCTTAACTGGAAAGGAGTTCACTGGGTTACCCTTTGGGATGGTAGATATCATCTCCGTTTATGCGCCCCCATCTGTGCTAAAGCAGTATAAACTGATTGTTGGCTTGGGTTGGAGCCTGATAAACGATACAATTGCTGGTAACCTTGAAGATTATGTTGAGAATGGCGGAATCTTTTTCTCATTGCTAACATTTACCCATGGCAACAACGCTGTAGACGACCTTGAGGACGCTTATGCTTGGACCAAGAGCTATGCTTCCCTGTTTGGGGTTAACGTGAGTCCCCCTGAAGCAAGTCAAGGGGAAATAACGGCTGACATGTACCTGCACAACGTCACTTTCACTGAAGACACTTTCTGGTATCCATGGGAAGGAATAACCTACACTTACTCAGGCTCTGAGGAACTAGGCTCATGGTTCTGGAAATTCAAGTATGAACTATCTCATAGCGAAAACACAAAGGTACTAGCTTGGGTTAACAACATCCAAACCGAGCATAATGCCTTCATTATTGAGAACAAGAAAGGTTCAGGATACACCTACATTGTCAACACACGTAACCCTAAATCTCTGCCGCATGGCGTTTTGACTGATGTTCTAACAGAGTTCATTCATTTCCTTTGCGCATATTACGTGAGACCCATGGTTTATGTGCCGTATCCTGAAGAAGAATATTGGCTGAATCAGGGACAGGCTGACAGAGCCGTCTACCTTCTCCATGACAACTCCACGAGCACTGAAACTCTCACGTATTACGTCAGGGCTTTGGATACCACTTTGAACATTAACAAAAATTATATAATTTTTGAGTACATCCATAACGACTTCTATTGGGTCACTGAAACAATCACTGTTCCTCTTGAAGTAACCTTGGCGCCAGATGAAGCAAAACTTTTCCTACTCCTAGAAAATGATGATGCACCCAGAGTGTTATCCTCGGACGCTATTTTAACTGACAATCCAAGCTTAAATGACAGCCGTTTCACAGTTTTCCTTAATGGGATTGAACAAGCAACAAATATAACCAAGATTTATTGCGCAGAATTTGACCGCCCCAGCTATATCCTTGGAACCCAATTCAACTTAACACAAAGCTATAACCCAAAAAACAAAGTTTTGACTTTCGTTTCCGCCTCAAACTTTACTGCTGGGTGGGAAAACACAACTGACGTGTATGTGACCCAATCTTCTGTTCCCTTAACTGATGTTTCATGGAATGAAACCCGAGGAACCCTCAATGTTTTTGCTAACGGCTCTGGGGGACAAAAAGCCTCTATACAGCTGCAGACTGGAGGAGCCGTGCCCTATTACTTTATGGTTGATGGAAGCGAGAAGTCAACATGGAGCTATGATACCTCAACGGGCATTCTGTCCGCCACTTTTCTGCTATCAAACGAACCTCTTGAGCTCGTTTTCGGCTTCAAGCAGATTGAAGTAGATGTCCTGTATATTAGTGATTCACGGGTTGATGTCGGTAGTGTCCAGACTGTTGGCTTTCATGTTCAGTGGATGTGCAACCATACCGATATTGAAGGTGCAGCCGTTGAAGTTAATGGGGTCGAATACTTGGCAAACCAAACAGGGTGGGCGACTTTTGACGTTACTTATGACGGTGTTGGCATCCGTGTCTGGAATGTTACAGGCGTAGAATACGAGGATATAACCGATTATGCAAAATCCATCATTGACCCATCCATAATCTGGGACAGGATTAAAATCACAGATCGTAGCGTAATTGATTCTGTTGTTGAGGCAGATTCATCAAAGACTCTGTGGCTGACCGCCGAGTATGAATACGATTCTAAAGTCTTCAACGAAGTGGCGGGAACAATTTTCCTTGATAACAAACCCATGACATGGTCCAGTAGCCACTCAAGATGGGAGTATACTGCAACAGCAGATGCCCTTGGTTCCCAAGTGTATGAAGCGTCATCAGTTGAGGATGAACGTTTTGGGCTTAATGCCATAAACAATCAAGACATGAGTGTAGACGTGACTTGGGACAAAATTGAGATAAGAAAGACCGAATTTGAGACCAACTCCTTGGGAGTAACTAACACAAGAGTTCAAGTTGCCTACGATTACACAATGAATCCTGTGGTCGACGCAACAGTCATAGTGAATGGAAGAACATGCAATCAGATCGAAGAGGGCGTATACGCGTGTGAACTGAATTACTGGGGGTCATTCCAGAATCTACTTGTTGAGGTGGATACTCCAGACTTTGAGCAAGCCACTCTGATCTCAACGAACATTCACGTCGCAAACACCATACTTTATGTGGCAATTGTATCAGCAATAGTTTTGTTGGCAGCAGTTGTTGTATTAAAGAAAAAGCGAAACAAAAAAACTGAAACAGCATCTTAGGTATTCCCATCTAAACATAAGGCTTTTATCTGTTAAACTGCGGAAAAGGGGATGGGTAGAGTGAAGACAGTGGATTGGAAAATAATTGTGTTGACTGCAGTGGCTGCATTTATGGGCGCCATTGGGCAACTGGAATTTAAGCGGGGGGCAAACAATCTCCAGTGGGACCTTAAAGCATTGCTTACAAACCATGACCTGATACTTGCAGTCACCGTGTATGCCTTATCTACTCTTCTGTACGTTCATGCCCTAAGTAAGGGAAATTTGTCCATCCTTTACCCCATAATTGCTACATCATACATCTGGACAATGATATTCTCTAACGTCTTCCTAAAGGAGACATTGACCTTAACCAGTTGGGCAGGAGTATTCTTCATTTTGTTGGGAGTCGCCCTTATTGCGACACAAGCAGGTAGATAATCGTTGATTATAATAACGGTCCCAGCCTGCAACGAATCCAAAAACCTGCGGACCTGCATAGAAACCCTCATAAAAACAGTCCCTCTGTTAGGAGAAGACTTCCGAATTATAATAGCCGAAGACGGAAGCACAGACGGAACCGACCTTATCGCACAAGAACTAGAACAAGCATACCCCCAAGTCATCCACTTGCATTCACCCAACAAACTAGGAAAAGGATTAGCCTTGAAGCAGGCATTCAATGAAGTGGACGGTGATATCTACACATTTATTGACTGTGACCTTGCAACAGACATGAAATTTTTTCCCAAACTAATCAACTTAATACGGAAAGGAAACGATTTAGCTCTAGGATCAAGATACATTAAAGGCGCAGCAGCTAATCGTGCAGTTTTACGTGATTTTCCCTCAAGAGTCTACAATGCTCTTATCAGAATATTGTTCAAAGACGCGGTACAGGATCATCAAATCGGATTCAAGGCTTTTTCAAGTCGCCTAATCAAAGATGTACTAAACGACTGTGTTAGCACTGGATGGTTTTGGGACACAGAAATCATCATCCGAAGCATCCATCGTAACTACAGGATTGTTGAGTTTCCAGTTAAATGGGAAGAAAAAAAGAAAAACACAAGCTCCTTTAAGATGGTTACTGCTGTTGCCATACAAAACGTGCGTGGAATTCTTGAGTTGAAGAAAATTCTTTCAAATTGAAACAGAATTCAGCTGCCGCACCAAGACGTAATAAATTGTCGAGAAGCTGTTTATGTTATCTTTTTTGTTGGATGGTATGAAAAAATTTAATATTGCTTTAACAGAGTTAGACACAACAATCCATGGATGGCTACAGTTTGGCTTCGGCTCTCTCTAATCTTGTTTCCCGATTCGATAGATGGCATTTGGCCTTTCTCGTTTTTATTGTAGCCTTTGCTGCCCTCATTCTGCTGTATCTTGACTATGCTCCAGTTCGCTGGGACGAAACCCCCCACCTCTATGGCGGACTCCTGCTGAGCCGTGGACAGGTCGACGACTTCCTGCATGAAAACGCCTTCTATCCGCCACTATTCGATGTTACGACAGCTCTTTTCTTTAAGGCAATCGGAGTAAGCTTGCTCTCAGCCAGATTGGTGGCAGTCACCTTTGGGCTTCTTTCATTATGGGTTGTTTTTGAGTACGCCAAAAAGTTGTATGGACCAAGAACTGCCCTGATTTCAGCCGTTCTTTTGGCTGCGATGCCCGGCTTTGTTATATTGTGTAGAATGGCGTTAATCGAAACCATGTTGATGTTCTTTTTCTCTATCTCATTGTTTCTGTTTTTTTCATGGTTGCGCACAAAAAAGGACAAGCTCCTAATTTTTGCTGGCATAACTCTTGGTTTAGGTTTTCTTGTCAAATATCAGATTGTTATAGGCGGCATAGTTATCCTTATTAGTCTACTCTATTTTGTCAAGCAGCGTCTTTCGGTCAAGCTTAGCAAATTTTTGCTTGTTCTGATTGTTGCAGTAGCTGTTATCTCGCCGTGGGTTATTCTTGTCTATCAGCAGTATGCCTCAGACATGCTAGGTAAATGGATTTATGTAATGGGCATGGGTAACGAGGAACGACTTGCATATAGTACACGATTTCCAACGCCCATCTTTTATCTAATCGAAATGACTCAGCCCTATCTCCACAGACACCCGATTGCTCTTCCTCTTTACCTCCTTGCTTTGGCTGGTTTAGGGCTCTGGATGTGGCGAAGAAATGAAGGCGACAAATTTTCTTTAATTAGTTTCGCCACCGTCTATGTCGTCTTTACTGTTATAACCAGCAAGGATTGGCGCTATATAACCCTGATTTTTCCAGTCTTGGCTGTTTCTGCTTCAGAAATGCTTGTGTTTCTCCTGGACAAAGCTATAGACAGACTGAAAAATAACCACATCAGCTTTCCCAGCAAGAACCTTACTAAAGTTGCTGCCGCTGCATTGGCATTGTTTGTAGGTATCTCCCTAGTTTACAGTGTATGGGAAGCCTACTTGTGGGTGGAGTTTGACCACGTTAACATCCCAATTGATGAAGCAAGCAAGTATGTGGTTGAGCATTTAACCCCCGAAGAAAACGTAATCGTCCTTTGCGGAGGTAACTACTTCAGCGCAGATATGGTAGAGTATTATCTGCTGGTGTATGACCCAAATCAGGAGCAGCCAATGCAGTATCCTGACTTGCCTATTGATGCATACAAGCCAGACTTCAATTACACTTACTTGATTGAAACATCAGAAGCCATCAGCGTTAAGTATCTGCTGTTGTTTGAGCACGGTAACATAACATATTATGATTCAAACCTACGATACTCTGATGTGCTAAATGCTATGCTTGACACAAACAGATTCACGGTCGAAAAAGAATTGGGAACTTCCCCTCGCCGGATATTCATACTGCGATTTCTGTTAAACTCGTGAGTGAACCTAAAATGACACAACGACGTGACCGCAAGCTTGCAATAGCAATACCCGTTTCCGTAATCTCTGATATTCCTCACCTACGAGAGAAAACCTTGGAAATTGGTTTGATTGCAAGAGCAGCAGCCATCTTTCGCGTCAACGAAATTCTTGTCTTCTCGGACAATGCTGAAGCCAGCCAGAACCGTGACAGAAATCTGATTGTTACCTTGTTGTCCTATGCAGAGACGCCCCAGTATCTGCGGAAACGGCTATTCAAACTCAAGCCTGAGTTACGGTATGCGGGAATTCTTCCGCCTCTGCGTACGCCTCATCATCCTCTGGAACGGAGAGCACGGAAGCTGCAGTTGGGAGAATACAGAGAAGGCGCTGTAGTGTCATTTACGCAAGCAGGGTCCATGGTAGACGTGGGTGTAGAGCGTCCGTTGCCACTTCCTCATGTACAATTGTCTGTAAACAGAAGGGTCACTGTGAAAATAACGAAGACTGGAAAGCATCCTGAACTTGCTTTGGCGAAGCGTGAGGAAATTCCATCATATTGGGGTTATATTGTAAAATCCTCAAAAGCTTCTTTCGGGCATCTAACCAAAATATATCACTATGACCTTGTAATTGCTACATCCAAGCTAGGAACACCCCTAGCTGGGATCACTGATGAGCTAGCAGAACGGTGGAAAAAGTCTGGTAAAATCTTAGTAGCTTTTGGTGCACCAGCTCAAGGGCTTCAAGAGATTGTGGCAAAAGAGAACCTTAGTTTAGACAAAGTTGCCGACTTCACAGTTAACACTATTCTAGGTCAGGGAACTGAAACAATCAGAACCGAAGAGGCCTTGTATGCTTCTTTGGCTCTACTGAATACCATAGGCAACTAAAAATGGGGATAATCGCTGTGGCAGCTATGTTGCGCTTGTTGCTGCGGGACGGCTTTCTAGTTCAAGGACAATATTATCTGTTTTGTTGGCGCGTATTATTGTAATGTTGATTGTTTCTCCTGGCAAAGTGTATTCTTCAAGATAAGCCGACATGTCATCTATGCTGGTTATTCGTGTTCCGTTAATCGCGATGATTATGTCCCCGCCAACTACTACAAGCTCGTTATTGATTTGGATCTGCTCTGTTCCACCCTGCAAGCCTGCCTTGTCTGCTGGGCCATCGCTTGCAACCTCTGCAATCAGCCAACCATAAGTTACATCGACGGCCATTTCTTCAGCGATTTCATAACTCATGTCAGTTCCTGAGACACCTAGCCAAGGATGGTCATCATAGGAGCCTTTACTTATTAGGTCGCTGATTTCTCTCAAGATCGTGTTTGAGGGTATAACAAAACCTACTCCTTGTGAATCTTCAACAATTGCTGTGGCTATGCCCACAACCTGACCCTGATAGTTCAGTACTGGACCTCCAGAGTTGCCTGGGTTAAGGGGCGCGGTGGTTTGGATGACGTTTGGTATGACGTATCCTCCTGTAGTTTCCGCAGTCAATGTTCTGCCTAAGGCGCTTACAAAGCCTGTGCTCATTGAGCCCGCTAATCCGTAGGGTGTGCCGACCACCATAACGGGGTCACCAACCTGCAGATTTGATGAGCTGACAATTTCAAGAGGCACATACTCGTCCTCGGGTGCTACTACAGAAATCACTGCCAGTTCCGCGTAAGGATCTGAGCCAAGAACCTCTGCTGGGTAGCTGTTGCCGTTTGAGAAAGTTACTGTGATGTTGACTGCGTCACCTATTACATGATAGTTTGTGACAACCACAGCCTCCCCTGTGAAGTTAGAGACGAAACCTGAGCCTTGAACTTGGGAGTAGTATCGGCGCCCAAAAAAGTCATAATAGGAAAACACCATTCCTCGGATTATGACAACTGAGTCTGCAACCTGTGCATATAACTCGGAAACTGAAACGTTCTTCTCTTCTATTAATACTGTGGTATTTTGGGAATTTGGATTCTGTGTTGACTCGAGTTGGGTAAGCTGTTCTTGGAGTGACGTAACCTGATTTTGTAGGTCAGCAACGTCTCCTGAAGTAGTGGAATAACAAATCAGATACCCAAACAGTCCTGCCGAAATTAGGCTGCTTATAACCACAATTGTTGCAAGCATTGTTACGGTGTGTGTATTTTTAGGTTTTTCAGAAACCTCCAACAACACTCCTCCTATTTAATCACTAGACAAATTCACTGGATAAAAAAAGGGTTGAAGACTATTTTAATTATGCCACGTTTTTCTAGTCTTTCTATGGCATCAAAGAATCGGCGCTGCTGATGTTTCTTCACTTCAAAATTTTCCATTATTTCCTCTACCGCAAAATGAGTTCTTCTGCAATACCGAATCTGCCGTCGCAAATAATTCACTACAAGCCGCTCTACTGTTCCGCATTTCCATGTGGTGTCTCGAAGTAAAACAAGGAAAGCGCTAGTCAGTCTTTGAGAGGATGTTTTTCTAGTTACACAAATCAAAACTTTTCTTGCCTCCATTCAATTTTTGCTCTTAGTCTGCACTATTTTTGGGCCAACAATCTCTGTGATACATAAAAACATTTTTCAGAATTATACCCGAATTTATTTATTCTTCAACACTCAGGAAACCGAGTGAAATTAACCCGTTCAGAGTCTTCTTTCAAATGTCTGGAATTTATAAAAAAATTGATTATGCGCTTGCAAGAGCAGCAAAAAATTGTGCTCTGGGTGTGGTTGTAGGTTGCAGTAAAGATGTAACTAGTTGAATTAGAGAATTTGTTAAAGATAATTTGTAACACAATTTAAGAGATACATAAATTTACATTTTTTGTGTTCGTTGACGGAATAGACTCTTTTTTAAGTAAAACCTATTTCGCTTTTGTTTTTTTGTTCCACAATTGATTGTTGAAAGTGCGTTGGAAGTTATTTCGAAATTCTGCATTTGTATTTTTTGAGCCTCCTTGATTAGGGGAGTAACCACCTTAAGCACAGATATGCCTCTTTCTGTCACATAATAAGCCTTTTGAGGTTCATCCAAGTTCTGTTCCCCCACAAGACAATGTTCATAAAGAAAATCCAAAACCTCTACCAGAGCAGGTTTATCCAATTCAACATTACCGTTCAGTTGAGCCAACTTTAACGGACCATGGGAAACTACGGCACAAAGAGTCTCAATATACATGTGCAGTTTTGAGTTATACAATTCTTAACCTTCCAAGGTTACATGATTTACAAGATTCTCCCTAGTATAGTATTGCAGGGATTCCCCGTGTGTTTTCATCATCCACCGGCATCAGTGTTTGTAATTCTCTGAAGGTTCTTAGTATAGAAAATCCTTTTTCCGTTAGTTCGAAGACAACCTTCTCTTTTTTTGATGTCTTTTCATTGACAATTTTTTGTTGGATGAGAAAATCTAATTGTTCTCTTAGAACGCTGCAGTTTACGTTAGCTTTATACATGATGTGAGTTAGCTTCAGTGGTCCTTTTTGAGCTAAAGTTCTAATAATGTCCAAATGCATTTCAAATTTTGATCTTCGCATGTTACATACTTTCTTTATTGTCTTTTCTGCATTCTCTTCATTATTCTTACTCGATTGAAGAAAGCAGTTATCATGTCATCAACTAACACTGTTTGCAGTTCGAGGTCTAGTGTTCCCATTTCTTTCTCGAATGTTTCAATCATAACTTTTTGAAGACTTTGTCGTTGTTCCATGAAATGAATATCCGTCATTTTTTCTCCCCAATTTTTATTCTGAATTAGTGTTTTTAGCATATAATTGGCTTATGAAATGAAAATATTGAGTTAGACTATATTTTTTATAAGCACATAGCAGAGCAATGCCCTAATTTCCCGCGCCTTTTCTGCACATTCACTGAGTTATTTTAACAAATTCTGAAATAGATTTAAATACAAAGGAAAGTGAACGTGGTTACCATTCGCTGAAGATAACAACTCTGAAGGTTGAGAGCTTATTGAATTGTCCCCACTGCGGTAGTGAATTAGAGTCTGAAGATGTCACTTTTTGTCCCAACTGTGGCGAATCCCTTACTGCCGAAGATAAAACACAACAAGAAGTCGTCGAGACGCCGCTGAAACAAACCGACTTGAAGCTTGCAGCAGCCATTTTTACGATGATTTCAGCCACTTTTGTCGCGAGCCTTGGATATCTTGGCGTATACCAATACTTTGCATTGATTGATTACTACGGTCCTAGTATAGCTTCAGACGTGGTCGGATTTTTGATTTTCGGGGTTGACGGGCTTATCGCCGCAGCATTTGCTTTAGCAGGAGCATTCTTCATATTGAAAAAGAAATTGTTTATATTTTCAATGATTGGAACCATCTTTCCATTAGCTTCAGTTTTTGTCACTTTCCTGTGCATTCAACAATATAACTATGGATTCACAGATATCTTGATATTCGCTGAAGTAGCAACCGCAATGCTGTCGGTCATGAGCATACTACTGAATTTTGTATCAAAAAAGGAATACACGTAGAGACTAGGTCTATTCAACTATCCATCAGAAACTTGCCATCCGTTCCCAGAATTTGCCACAATAACTGGATGTAACATATCTGGACTACAGCGAAAGTTATTATGTGGTTTTCATTTCTTCTTCATTATTATCCTCTGTTTCCTGGAGCGGTTTGAATGGCCATTGGTGTTCGTCCATTGAAATATTTGCTTGGTTGGCTTATTGCGGGAACTAGAGGCGGCGTAACTCGTGCAAAAATAATTGAAGCGTTATTGGAGAATCCACAAAACGCAAATCAGCTGGCCAACACTCTTGGGATGGATTACCGAACAATACGGCACCATCTTAAAATTTTACAAAAGAACCGAATAATCACCACCGCTGGAGATGGTTATGGCACAACCTACTTCTTGACAGTAGAAATGGAGGAAAATTACGATATCTTCAAGGAGATTCTGAACAAATTGTGGAAAAAACAAAAAAGGGAGAAAAAGAAGTGAAGCTAAATATGAACAAATACATAAAAATCGCGTTATTCTTTTTAGTTTTGGTATTAGTGGCTATTCTCGCAGACTTGCTTGCTACTCAGCATTTCACCTCTCACACACCCCTCTTTGACCCACATCAGGTTCCTCCTGACAGAATCAGTATAGGTGACCTTGAGTTGTTCTACAAATTCAAGACAATGCTTTCAACAATCAACGCCACTCTCCTGGTTCTGCTGCTGGGAACCTACATTGACATATACAGAAAATTTAAATCAGAATTCACACTTGGGCTAATACTATTCTCGTTGATTCTACTTCTCTATGCAGTTTCATCAAATCCCATACTACAACAGTTTTTGGGTTATTGGGGAACTGGTCTTGGACCCTTTGCAATGTTGCCTGACCTCTTCACAAGCTTTGCCCTAGTTGTGCTGCTGTATCTAACAATGAAGTAAGTCTGAAGCCTTTCGTATTAGGCTTCTAATACTACTTCATTGTTGAAAAATAGCTTTTTCAGAAAAATTTGAAGACCGAAGCTGGTCTCATTCATGAGATGTAGGTGCCTTTGAGCCATTGGATTATCTAAAAGTAAAT
>JAFGGM010000034.1 GCA_016930555.1 Candidatus Bathyarchaeum sp. | reverse complement strand
GCTACCTCGAGGAGTCTTTCAACGAGCAACTGCTTAGTCTCATCGTCCAACGTTTCAGCTACTGCATCAAAATCTAAGCCTCTAGTGGAAACTTCAACCTCAATCGTCACTGGATCCCACCACAAACGGTATTTCTTCTTCGGATTCGATGTAGGCATCAAGAAACTTGTGTGCTTGATCCCACAGGCCAGAAGCATCTCCTTGGTCTCTTCGCCGGTCCTTGAATAGCCAAGCAGCAAAATGAGCACTCGCATCCGTTACTAGCTGAGGCACAGAATCAGGAACAGTTAACCCACATTTCTTGAGCAGCCCATCAACCAAAGCATCCGCAGACGCGATACAGGCTGTCAATTCAGTATCATGAGTATCATCATCAGCACTGATGTTCAGAATTGGCTTCAGCTCGGCAACAGTACTATACGCCACGGCGCACTATCCTCTCCATCACTTCAATCCGATTCTCGAAAGCGGTCTCCATATCTTCCCTGACGAGTTCCTGCATCCACTTCGGAAGCTTGCCAAAACGCTTCATCAAACTCAGCCGCAAAGAAACGACCTCCGTCAGCTAGGCGACCCCCTTGATCCAGATGTCAAAATAGAAACTTTCCACCCCAGAAATTTCCGCATCTACGGCTAGCGTGAAAGTTACAGCAATCGCAGACCCTGCTTCAATCCACTCGTTATTGTAGTTCCAAGTTAGAGTAATCGAGTTCTGGGCTTCTACGGGTTCCCAGCCTTCAGTCCACAATATCAGCTTCTGAGCATCATTGCCCGTATTTTTTATCCACGCAGTAACAGACTTGTATTCTCCAGGGTTTAACGTGCCCCAACTAACTTCATTCAAGATCTGCTCCAAAGATTCGTCAGAGTACACTTCAACGCCAACTGCCCGGATGGTTCCTACATTACGGATTTGAACGATACTTGATACTGCAGCATAAGAAACCGCACCAAAGAGCAGCCCACACACAAAAACAGCAACCAACAGAAGCTTCCAATTCAAAGCTATTCCTCCACTTCGGCAGCAACCTTTTTTGCTTCAGCTACAATCTTCTGAAACTCCTCTTCTGAAATATTATCGTCTTCAGCAGCTGCAACGATATCATCAAGAAGTTGTGCGAAGAGTCTACCCCGCTCTAGCCACTTCCTGTATTTTGCTCCCAAAAATAAGGAAACAATTGACAGAACAGCTGTTGCGATAGTAATAATTGAGCTGCTTTCCATACCTTAAAACGGGAAATAAGCCTGATTTAAGCTATTTTGGTGAAAAAAACCATAAAAAAAGAACGATGATGAAATCACTCAGAAAAAATAACTGCTTATTTTTTCCATGATGATAACTTGAATAAAGCCCAAAAACTTCTAGCATGTCCGGTCATTAGAATTTTGATCAAGTAATAAAATCTGTAATTTATCAGTTTTCAGAATGCTTTTTGATTTCTCAGAGCTTATTGTAAAACAAGTTTCAGGGGGTGCGGGGGTTTTGCTCGTTAAATCCTGCCAGTTACTAGTTATTTTGTAGACGCTTTCAAAACTCTAGTGCTATAAGCCTGAAAAGGTTCAATTTTTTACCCGTTCCCTTTTCAATTATTTTTCTGAAATGACCGAGCGATTCTGGTGTTAGGCTCTGTAGAGTGTTTTCCCAAGTTAATGGGTTACATCTTATGGCAGTTATTTTTGCATTGTTAACAATTAGTTCACATTCAGGCAGATAGAATTTAACCCATTTCTTATATTCAAACAAAGGCAGGGGCATCAACAAGGTTATTTCCACTCTTCCGTCATCCAAAACTTTTACGTTATTAGTTTCTTTCATTCGAGTTTTCCTCCTTACACATAAATCGTATAGTTAACCAAAAACAAGGCTGCCAGTAAAGCCAATGTTGTTATGCTGTCAGCAAGGGATGTTTCTATAGGAATAACGAAATTATCAGGGTCAAACCCTTTTCGGTAAGTTAAGATTGCAACAGCAAAAGAGACGAAGATTATTGCTGAAACTGCAATTATGTTTACTGTAAACATGAGAGCAAAAAAACCTAGAAGCACATCGAAACTCAACAAACCTTGAGTAAGTAATGATATAACCGTATATAAAATGAACATTACTATTGATGCCATCCAAGTAGCTAAGATTCGTTTTGAGTGACGCAATATTGAGCGAAAAGAGGGAGTGAGCAAACCCAAAGCTAAATCGGTAGTGGCGGTAGAACCCACTACGGAACCAACATCCCCTATTGTATCAATCAAGGCTGGATATACCATGTAAATCTCTTTTCTGCTGCCCACTATTTTTTCAACATCTCTCAAAATCGTTCCTGTAAAATTAACAATTAATGCCACAAAAATTAGTGTTAGAAAAGATTCTTTGATTGTTTTTGTGAATGCATCGTTATGGATGCATTTTGATAGGAAAGCAAAAGCAAGAATTGCAAGTAATATTCCGAAAAAAATTACAATACTTTTGCCTGCTAAACCATACAGAAAGAAGAGGTTAAGTGCGGAAACATAAGTTAGGGTCACTATAATGTCGGCTGTTGTAGACATTATCGGGTACACAATGACATCAGTGTCTAATCCCTTCTTTGAAGTGGCAAATGAAAAAAGTATTGTAATAATCGAGTTGATTAGCCCCAAAAACATGGTTGCCGAAATAACTATTAGGATATTAAAGAAATCGAAGAAATTAATTCCCCAAAAGACGCTTCCAATAATTATGGAAAATAGGCTCATTATGACGCTTGCTTCAAAACTTAGAAATATTATTGACTCAAAAAGCTTGTAGAATTCTTGTGTATTTCCTCGAAACCTAGGATAAATAGTGCCTAGGTGTAAGGCTGTGCTTAATCGTCCACTAAAAAGACCGCTTACTACACCCCGAGCAGTGAGGACTGCTGGATATATTGCGATAGCCCATGGAGAAAGCTGAAAAACGTTAAATTGAGAAACTACTATTAATCCCGCAAATATGCCACCGATGTTAAAGGAAAGCGCAACAAGGCTCTCTTTCAGAAACCTTAATGATAAAGCATTTCTGCTGAAGCGGTGCCAGATGTTGGCTAGCCTCATCCTGTTCACCTTCCATCCACATTTCCTCCTTCAGCAAAACTGATTTCTCTATCAAAGAGCCTTTCTTCACGTTTATTACGAACTCCTAAAAATGAAGAACACCTAAGACGTATTTATTAATTTCTTAGACTTGTTCTTAAAAAAGGCGTTTATGTCGGACGAAATTAGTTAGCTTAATTCCAAAAATACATTCGTGGGATTATGTTAGCAGAATAGCGAAACGATTTTCTACTTTTTTAGGGGGGCTAAATTAAAACACAAAGTATAAATTTATCTGTAATATTGCAGTAATTTTGATAATAAATAGTGATGTTTCATGTGTAGCGACAGACGTAAAGAATGTTGTCAACAAAACAACAGTAAATTTCAGCAATACTTCAGGGCGCTTCATTGCCCGACAAGGTGGATAATAATCCGTCTAATTGGAGATTCAGCGAAAAGCACTAATGAGATCTTTGAAGGTTTGCAGAAGACAGGAGAGGGCATTTCCAAGTCAGGGCTTTATTATCATCTTTCTGAAATGGAAAAAGCAGGTATCATTGAATTAGCTGAGTATCGAGAAGTTGGCGGTGGTGCCCCGGAAAAAGTTTGGAAACTGAAAACACAAGAAATTAAAATCAATCTCTTAACAGACCTGCCAGAGGCGCCAAACCATGATTAATGAATACGCTGTTGAAGTCACAAATTTGACAAAGCATTTCAACGGTTTAGTAGCTGTCGACAACATCAGTTTCGACCTAAAGAAGGGTGAGCTTTTTGGGTTCTTAGGTCCTAATGGGGCAGGCAAAACAACAACCATTAGAATGCTTACAGGAGTAATCAAACCAGACAGTGGTTCAGCATCTATATTTGGTTATGACGTGGTAAAGCAAGGCTTGAAGACAAGGCAGCTAATGGGAATTGTTCCTGAGATGTCAAATGCCTATGTTGATCTTTCAGCTTGGAATAACCTGATGCT
>JAFGGM010000033.1 GCA_016930555.1 Candidatus Bathyarchaeum sp. | reverse complement strand
TGTTCCAATTATTTCAACTGTTTTGGCACTTTGGTTACAGGTGAAGTAAATGTAGGTGCTGCTTTCATCTTCATTGACTGAAGGGGTTACAGGGTTACCATCCACTAGGACAGCCCACTTGGTTTCATCAGCGTAAAGCAGCGCTTTTGGAATCGTCACTCTACAGAATCCTGTTGTTCCAGATTCACCCATCGCATTAAACCTTATCCGAGTGGCTTCAGGGTCAAAACTGAACCCAGAGACCGTGGAGTTGCTGACAACGTTAACATTGTATTTTTCTCCCTCCCATGTTCCAGCATCAAAGATGGTAACAGTCGCCATAGGCGCCCCCACTGGCTCCATCATCGGATAGTTGTCTCTATTGTTTTCATCTATAATGTATGGAGTGTCTCCTATACCATCTCCGTCCCAGTCAGTACCTGTATAGTCAGTCCAGTAGTTGCCGACGGTGCCATTATCCCATTTATTCACACTGCTTTCATCGGCTTGGAATTGCAGCTCATTGTTTACAAAGTTGTTATAATAAATAACGTTGCCTAAACATTGCATCTCAAAAATCATGCTCTTTCCGTTATCTGTAATATTGTTGCCAAGCAAGTAGTTAGAGTGTGAGCCAAAAAACCACAGACCAGCCATGCTGTTGTTTGTTACAGAGTTTCCTGATATGCTATTGTATTTAGAGCCGTAGATGTCTAAGCCACAATTATTCTTTATGATGTTGTTTCCTCGAATAATGTTGTAGTTCGAAAAATACAGAAGGACACCATTTGCGCCGTTGTTTATTATTGTGTTATCTAAAAGGTTGTTTTTGCCGCCACGAATGCTAATACCGTTTGCTTCGTTGTTTGCTATATAGTTTGCAGAAATGTTATTTCCTGAAGAGCCGTAGAAAAATATTCCCTCAAAATTATTTGTTATTGTGTTTTGGGTTATTGTTGAGTTTTCGGTGAAAGCTAGTTGAATGCCTTCTCTATTATTTGTTAGGTTCAGATTTTTTACGGTTATACCTGTGCAGTTTACGAGGGTTACGTGTCCAGCGTCAAGGGGGATGGTTTTATCTTTTATATTGACCCAGTAATAGATTGGTTTGCCGTCCACAGTATTTGAAGCATCTATGTCATTTACATAATCCTCAAAGTTAACTCCGATTAACTTAAAGTTGTAACGATTGTTTTCTATTTGGTTGTCTCTGAGCACATTGTTTGGAGATATGCTGATTCGAATGCCCTTGTCGTTGTTTGTAAGGTTGTTTCCAGAGATGGTGTTGTTTTTTGAATACTCGAGATATATTCCCCATTCATTATTTGCTAGGCTGTTTTCAAGTATAGTATTGTTTGAACCCCCATAGAATCGGATGCCCGTATCAAATTCTCTAATTTCCAAGTTTCCGATTGTCACGTAGCTTCTATGTATCAAGTGTATTCCATATCCACTTCCATTTCCTTGGAGAGTGTAGCCTGCTCCATCAATTACAACATCATCCTTTTCCACAATAATAGAACCTGAAATGTCGCTGGTGAAAGTGTAGACACTTCCATCCCGCTGTATCTTGTCTGTTCCTTCCACTGTTCCGTCATCTCTGATGTGAATTGTGCCTTCTGCCCTCACAATCCCAACATTTGGAAAAGCAACTAGAATATAGAGAATCAGCAGCAGCACAGTAGCCCTTGTTTCCCCTCTCATGGACACCACTAACAACTTTCATTAGAGATAAGAAAAGAGTTTTTGTCAAGAACCCTTGACCAACTAGACCAAAGTTTTGTCAAGAAAATTTGACTAAAGCACTCCTTTTGGAGCACAAGAAAAAGTTGATCAAGTCCAATATAAACCAAAATCGGTTTGGTTAGCTCTGTTTGTCAAGATTCTCTTTTTTGCGCTTTAATGCCAATACTAAAATTGATATTGCTGGAACTGCTACGAGGGTAACAACAACTCCCAAAGTTACCGGATTTAGGATATTAAGTTGTGTAGTGTCTTCGGGTTTTTCGTTAGATTCATCTTGGTTCTGCTCTTCTGAAGACGGGTCAGGGGATTCATCTGTTGATTCTTCTGGGTTTTGTTCAGCCGAAGTAAGTTCCTGAATAAGGTCATTTGTGTCGTATATGGGTCCATTACCGCTGAAGCCTTTGCCTACGTCGGTGCAGTAACGGATTTCGCCAGTGTCGCCCCAAACAGAAAGCTCTAACCCCATGAGGCGGGTTGGGCTATCCTTGAAGTAGAAATAGATATGCAAAAAAGGGTAAATTGTGAAGGGGTCTCTGGAAATTTTGCTGGGAACCGAGTAGTCATCAAAATGGAACGGCGACATAATCAATGATACGCTGTATTGTGTGTCTACCAACTCGGAGATGTTCACGTATCCTGTTCCTGGGTCTGCCAAAGTTCTGCGCAATTCACCTTTTTGTGCAGCTTCTACAACTAGCTTGGCGCCTTCTTTAAAGGAGATTGTGTTAAGTCCGCTAACGTTGTAGAGTGCCCAGGTGTCATGGAATGACTCAAAAGAGTTGTAACGGAATTTAATGGACACTGACTTGTGTTCTATTTCAACGTCGTCTTCGGTGTATATCCATTGTATTCGTGATTTGTCTCCAGTCTGTGAAAACCGGAAAGTAAGGTTTCCCTCAGAAAACACTGGAAGAGACAAGTCATCATTGCTGTTTAGCATATCCAACATATGTGCAATATATGGGGCATCCTTGCCGTAGTTTTCTTTAAAGAAAATTTGATATCGTTCAAGTATTCCTTTGGCTCGACCAACTATATCGGTTGGTTGGGGCTCAGAATAAATGTAGTCTTCTTCTCCGTAATAGTAGAGTTTCAAAGAAGGCATGTGCTCGTTAACGAACATGGCCATTGTGCCAAAACTGGTTCCGTTGTATCCAAAATCGGGACTTATTACCTTTTTTTCAGCTAGACCGCCATAGGGGTCAAGTTCGTTAGCTGGCGTAGGCAATGTGGAAGTATAGTTGAAGAGTTGCTTAAAGTATTCGAGAGGACTTAAGTCTTCAAATCCTGGCGGAGGATTCTCTGGCGGTATAACACCGTAAGTTGTTAGGTCAAGTTGAATAACGTCTGACATAAAGCTGAACAGAGTGCTGTAGGCTGGAGATTCGCTGGACAGAAACTCGTACAGTTTCTCATTTTCGTTGGTTTCTGATGAATAGGTGCAAGGCATAAGCAACAGTAGCAAAATGAGACCTGAAGTCAGAAAGAGAACGGTTCTTCCGTCGCCCACTAAAGGCACCAACCAACCATTGAATGGTTATACAGAAAAGCGTTTTTGTCAAGAAATCTTGACTAACTGTCAGGTTTTGGTTTGAATTCAAAAGAATTAAATGAGTGCTGGGTTAATATGCGACTAAGTCAACTGTGTACATAATGAATCGGTGATGGCTTTGGGTCGAATTGGTAAAGGCGTAACCTGTAGCGTCAAAAACTGCGACAAGGAGGCAATTCGTTCTCTTGCACGCGATAAAGTTAGTTCTGCAGGCTTAAAGGTTAACGAGGGCAGGCGCTCCTACCTTTGTAGAGAACACTACAAGGAATACAAGAAAGGCAGCAAAAAGGACAAGCTTCTTGAAAAATGGAGGCACAGTGTCTAAATGCCTGAACCTGTACACGTTTTTGTTGACTACAATGCATTAGTTGGCTGAGAAATTTGAGGATACTCCAGTTACATTCAAACTTTATCGAGTATGAAGCTGTAGAAAAAGAAATTGAGTTAGCTGAGGAACCTGAAAAACTGCAGGATCGCCTCGAAGAAGTTGTTGTCTTGTTTACTGCAATCGAAGATGGAGACGACACTAATGTTGCCATGAAGGCAATGGAAGCTACCAAAAAGTCTTTGGACCAACTTAAAGTTAATCGAGTACTTGTTTATCCTTATGCGCATTTGAGCAGCAACTTGGCTAAGCCCAGTGATGCCCTGAAAATTTTGAAGGGAATGCGGGAAATCGCTAAATCGATGGGGCTGGAAACATATTCTACGCCTTTTGGTTGGTGCAAAAAATTTTCTATCTCCATAAAGGGGCATCCGTTAGCTGAGCACCTTAGAATTGTAACATCTGAAGCAGCAAAGGAAGAGGAGGAGGGTGTCTGCGAAGCCATAAAAGCTGAAGAGAAACTTAAGTCGTTTTGGTATATTCTGAAGCCAGACGGAGAGTTGATTCCAGCGAATGAGTTTCGTTTCAAAGACTGTAAAAGCCTTGAGAAACTTTGCAGGTATGAAATCAAGAAGAGCCGTGCTGTTCAGCAGGTTCCACCGCACGTGCCTTTGATGAAGCGGCTAGAAATTGCCGATTATGAGGCTGGAAGTGATCCTGGCAATCTTAGGTGGTATCCTAAGGGTCGTATGATTAAGTCGTTGATTGAGCAGTATGTGACTGGGAAAGTGATAGATTATGGTGGAATGGAGGTTGAGACGCCTATCATGTATGATATTGAGCATCCAGCTATTGCCCATTATCTTCAGCGGTTTCCTGCCAGACAGTATCTTCTTTGCAGTGATAAGCGGGACTTCTTTTTGAGGTTCAGTGCATGTTTTGGGCAGTTTTTGATGGTTCATGATGCTCAGGTCAGTTATCGTCAGCTTCCGTTGCGCATCTACGAGATGACCAAGTATGCTTTTCGAAGGGAGAAAAGTGGCGAATTAACAGGTTTACGGCGATTGCGTTGTTTTACTATGCCAGATTGTCATGCTTTGGTTGCGGATTTGGATCAGGCAAAGAAGGAGTTTTTGGTTAGATTCAAGCTTTCCATGGGCATATTAGAGAATGGGCTCGAGTTAAGCAAGGAATCTGATTATGAGTTGGCTATCAGGGTGACAAAGGATTTCTATGAGGAGAACAAGGAGTTTGTTCTTTCTTTGGTGAAGTTGTTTGGTAAGCCTGTTCTGTTGGAGATGTGGGAGGAACGGTTTTTCTATTTTGTTTTGAAGTGGGAATTCAATTTTGTTGACAACCTGAATAAGGCTTCTGCTTTGTCTACTGATCAGATTGATATAGAGAATTCTCGGCATTATGATATGACTTATGTTGATGAGAATGGTGAGAAACAGTTTCCGTTGGTTCTTCATTGTAGTCCAAGCGGTGCCATTGAACGAGATGTGTATGCCCTGCTAGAGAAGGCTCATAGAGATTCGTTGAAGGGTAAAGTTCCGATACTGCCTTTGTGGTTGGCGCCTACTCAGGTGCGGATAGTTCCTGTTTCAGAAAAGTATCTTGATGACTGCGAGAAACTGATGAAGCAGATAGAAGGTTGCAGCATACGTGTTGACATAGATGACAGGCCCCTTAGTTTGGGCAAAAAAGTCCGTGCAGCAGAAAAAGAGTGGGTGAACTATGTTTTGGTTATTGGCGAAAAAGAATTGGACTCAGATGTTTTGCCAGTCCGAGACAGGAAAGCTGGAAAGAAAAGCAGGAATATGAAGGTTCAAGAGCTAGTAGATGAAATACAGGCAGAAACAGCAGGTAAACCTTTCATGTCCCTGACATTGCCGAAGCTGTTATCCAGAAGACCGCAATTCGCATTCTAAATCGTGCCTTTTCTTTTTTAGTGAAGCAATTATAGTTTGGTTTGTTGTAGGCTTTTGTTTGTGAATATCGAGTTTGTGTTTTTGAATGGTTGGAAAACGAATGAGTTAATTGTTTTTGTCGACAATAGTTAAATTCAATAGATTCCTAACATTGCGCGCGCGCTCGAAAATTGATAAAAAATTTACAAAAAGCAGGTTTCAAGTCCTTCGCCAAAAAGGTTGATAGACGACAGAAAAACTAGAATTGTGATCCCAGTTCATCCTAGAAAAGACGTAAAACCTGGATTAATAAGAACCATAATCAAAAAAGCTGGATTAAGCAGAGACGATTTCTTCAAGCTTCTTAAACAAAAATAACCCCACTAACTCGATGCGCACTCAGCTTCTTCTACTGTAGAATATGACCACCAAACTTGCAACCACAAACAAAGCTAGAAATATCCATGAACCAAATTCAGGTATAACTTGAACCCCTGCACTAACCTCAATGTCTCCATCATCTAAGGCATCCACTCCCACATCGTACCTGCCATTATCGTCAACATCCACAACTACGTCATACTGCCCCTCTGCTTGCAGATTACTCCAAACCTTTGTGGGAGAAACATAACCCTCCCCATCTGAGGAAACAGTTTCGGCGGTGCCTGAAACCCTCAATGGGATAGTCATTCCGTCACTCCACACTTCCACATCCTCAACCACATACACCTCAAAGACTGCCGAAGCAGGAAAACCGCTGCCACTCACATACATGTCCTCACCCAGACCAAACACATCCTTTTGGCCACCGCCAGAACCACAACTCTCTACCACAGAAATCATAGAGGACTCCTCCACAAAAACAGCGATCAATTCATGATCACCATCCATAACCACCGGAAAACCGAGTTCAGGACCATACCAGCTGGAGTCAAAGATCCAATTACATAAACTCCATCCCGTACTTGGGAAAGCCTCCACCACCACTTCGGCTCCCACCGAAAACTGATGTTCCCCCACACCAGGACTTGTGTACCCTGAACCCGCAACCTCAATCACCAAAATCCAATTGCTGGGACCGCTTTCAGTAAATACCGCAACCAAAGAGTGGTCAGAATCCATAGTCACCGAAAAGGGGTTAGCGTCCCCAACGTCTGCGCCATCCAGATCCCAATGGTCCAAAACCCACCCCTCCTCTGGAAATGCTTCCACCTGAACCGAAGAACCAATTGAAAAAGTTGTGAAACCTACTGCCGGGTCTGTTGTTCCAGACCCCACAACAGAAATACTGAGCAGCCAATTTGTACGTTGCAGCTGAAAGTCCTGAATGGTTACGGTATTCTTGACTATGTTTACATTAACAGAACTATCATCGTACATAGAGCCCTCTGACTCATGGGCCGTGATCAGATGCTCCCCCTCAATAAGCTCCATCGAATATTGTCCAGTAGCATCTGTTTCAGCTTTGTACGCCCCCTCAAAATTTTCGTCATCCACGTAAATCTCCACGCCCTCCATGGGAAGCCCCGTGTCCACATCAGTAACAGTGCCCTGTAATGTTCCGGTACTACTGGTGTCTGGGGGATAAAGGTACCCAGCATTGCTCAGGGTCCTTGTATCCTCTATGGTTAATCCGTCATCTTCAACATAAACTAAAATATCATAGGAGCCCTCCGGTGCCCCTTCCGGAAGTTTAAGAATCAGCTTCTCCAGCTCCACCTGGCCGCCAGTAATCTGCCACTGACCACTATTTTGACCATAAACTTGACCCAAATCATCAACTAAGAAGCCGAAAACACCCACATTCAAGGCTCCAAGATGGGTAGTGTCCACATCCATAATCACCTCCACAGCATCATCTTTCCCGTCCCCATCATCATCAAAACTAGTGTAGGTTACAGAAAAGAAAGTCTCATCAGGATCCCGAGCATACTTCAAATTAAAATTATCCCAATCCCAGTAACTTATGTGAGCATGATCACTGGAATCCAAATCAATAGAAACATATGGTCCCACATTTCCCACAGTATCTATCGCCCATATTAACCATCCCAAATCCGTCCACCGTGCATACTTCAAATCAAGCCAATTATGATCAGAATAGCCAATGTGAGGTCTATCAATAGAATCTAAGGCCAAAGAAGTGAATTGACCCACACTAGCCGCGGCATCCACAGTCTCTATACTCCAAGCCGACCCAGTCCACCGTGCATACTTCAAATTGAAATTTGAACCATCCTCATAGCTAATATGAGGCCTATCCATGGAATCTAAGGCAATAGAACTACTCCTCCCCACCTCCCCACTCGATTCTACTGTCTCGATACTCCACGTTGTCCCTGTCCACCTAGCATACTTCAAATCTCTGCTCGTCTCCACATTGTAGCTAATATGCGCTCTGTCCAAAGAATCCAAAGCAAGAGAAACACACCCAGAAGGCTCACTGCTGTCCACGGGTCCTACAGACCAACCTGACCCCGTCTTCCTTGCATACCACACATACCCATGTTCATAACTTTGAAAAACTATATGCGGATATCCCCCTGAATCCACGGCAATACAAGTATCCGACAAACCAGAAGCATTACTCACTGACTCTACACTCCAGGTTAACCCTGTCCACCGTGCATACTTCAAATAACCTAATGAAGCATCAATTTCCTCAATACAACTTATGTGAGCATAATTACTAGAATCCAAAGCAATAGAACTTTCATGGCCAACATTTCCAACAGTATCCACGGGTTCAACGCTCCAAGCTGACCCTGTCCACCGTGCATACTTTAAATCATCCCAATAATCATCAAAATAACTTATATGCGGCCTATCAAAAGAATCCAAAACAATAGATGTGTCAACACCCACCATCAGAGCAGCATCAACAGTCTCCAAAGTCCAGGTAACCTGAGCTGCCCACACATCAACAACAAAAAGTGCAGAAAATAGAAAGAACAGTGTAAAAAAAACAGAAACAAACCCTAAAACCTTTGAAATCGACATAACTAACTAAAGGCAAAAAAATTTTTTAAATCTTTTGCAAACCCACCCCCGCGCGCGCATCAAGCCTTGCGTTCTATTTTCTGTACCCAATATACTCTGCGAATAATTTCTGATAGATTTGGAAGTAGTCGTCCCAACTGTTTTTTTGGTGCAGACGACTACTACTAACGTAATTCATTTGACCACTTAGCAATTAACGACAGCTTAAAGCATCTCTGCTGTTTCAAGTTTTCATAGATTTAGCGAGGTTTTCATATTTCTCATCTAAAACGATTAGTTTACGTTCTACTTTTCTATAATCCATATATTCTGCGAGTAGTTTCTGATAGATTTTAGATGTATGAATTAAGGTCTTTAATCGCATAACATCTGTTTTCGACAATTTCGGATTTTCCAGTGCCTTCATCGCAGCCGCAAGCTTCAGAAGCGCCTCCTCTATAGTCGGCATTTCTTTTGGCATAATCAACTCTTCATCGGTAGAAGTAGTCGCCTCAAAATTTTTTATGGTTACTACTTTTAACCCAAGACGCCGAAGCTTCTGCTTAATCGCATCTGCACTTTTTCCCATCAAATTCG
>JAFGGM010000032.1 GCA_016930555.1 Candidatus Bathyarchaeum sp. | reverse complement strand
TTGTCGTGAAGTAGAAATTGAGATGTTTCGTAAATATTCAGAATTTTATGGTTATGTATTCTATGTAGTTCAATGTTCAACCTGACCAAACATATAACCTAGAACTTACTCCCCATGCACCCTATTCCTTCGCAATGGGAAACAAAGGCAATCCAAAAGGTTAAGTTCTGCCATGGCAACCATCAGGGTTGGAGAAATTGGCTTTGTTTGCTTATGTTCTGATTACTGTGCAATCGGGTTCAGAGAGGGAATTTCTGAAACAAATCTCTGAATTCGATGAGGTTATAGAAGCAAATCTTGTCATCGGAGAAAATGACATTGTCATAAAAATTAATGTTAACGATATAGTTCAAATGGACAAATTCTTGACAGACAAGCTCAGGGTGCTGCCGGACGTCTTCCTCACAACAACCATGATAATCACTGAGCAAGTTAAGCCAAAAAAAGCTTAAACCATTGACCTGAGAAGATACACATAGCCCACTTCTATGAGAGCAGCTATCAGAAAGAGCAGATAGATTCCTCCGAGGGCTTTCGTGGTCATACTTCTTTTCAGTGTCCTTTCTATGGTCTGGAATATTCCATATCCTTCGATGATAGCATTTGGGGTGCTTAAAAGAATGACCAGACCCAACGTTTCTATGAAAACCTTGCCGTAAACTAGGGTGCCTGCCCTTAGAATACTAATGAAAATCACCATAATCGTGAAAACAAAGGCGAATATTCGGGGATTATGAAGAACCACATAATCTTCCTCCCTTTTAGACATGAAATTCAAAACAAGCCCAACATAGAAAGTCATCCCCAACAGAATCAACGAGACCACTAAAACATTATGAAAAAAAATGAAGAAAACAGCCAAAAGTACATTCGAAAAAACGTCTCCTACATTTCCAAAAAATGAACTGTTCTCTATATAAGCAAAAATTAGCAATGACAGAAAAACCAAGCCCAAGAGAACTGTCCTTTTTTTCGAATCCACTTTCTTGTCTCCATAAGCGTTTGAACCAAAACTAAAAGATTGAAAGAATGGGCAACCACTTGAAAAATATTGTTGAAAAACCTAAGAGCATATTCAAAAGAACCAAAATTACCACGGCAACAACCACTGATGTCACTCCCACAACGATGGCACCAAAAAATCCTGTTTCATAATAGTGCCTAACCAAAAGCAGCCAAGCGACCAAAGAAAGAATTATTGCGAGCTCTAGGCTGAAAACCGAAAGGCAAACAATCAAAACAAGGGTTCCAAGAACCGAGATGGCAAAGGAGTCTTTGAAGCTGGCTCTTTTTGTTCCAACCACAATATTTCCTGCCAGATACAAGATAACTGACAAAACACCAAAGATTATGAAAAACGAGATTACGAAAAAAAGCAAATCAGCGAGTCCCGATTGCTCAAGCAACGTACCCAGCTGGAGTGCGGCAATAGACGCTGCCAACATAAGCTGCCACCAAATTATCCTACGGATACCGTTGGCTACCAAATAAAGGATTTGTTAACCTAATTTAGTTCAACTCAATCATATCTGACAAAAGATGACAGTTTACGGACCTAATTCCCTGTCCAAATTCAACATAACAGATAGCCTTTTTTTCCCAGAAAGGGGTAACTCTTTAAAGGAGATAATCCCAGAAATAGAATTCCGACTAAAAGGAAGTTGATTTTATGAAACTAGAAAGCCCTGCCATAATTGGAGTTGGCAGGACAAATTTTGGAGAACACTACGAACGTGACCCCGAGTCTCTAATAGATGAGGCTGGACTCCAGGCGCTTGATTCAGCGGGCATAACACGAAAAGATTTGGATGCCTGCTACCTTTCAGATTATTTCCTTCAGGTCACTAACAAAATCGGATTAGAAGAGGGCTTTTTTTCTGAACTCCTGGAACTTCATGTTCCCATGGAAAAAACACGATCTTTCAGTTCTGCCCTTCTCAATGCCTGCCACGCAGTTCAATCAGGAAAATATGACACAGTCCTGGTGGGCGGGATGGAAAAAATGACTGACCGCTGGGACAAGATCAGAGACGACCTCATGCTCCTCGAAGACCCATGGAGCTACTATGCAGGATGCACACCCGAAGCAAACCATGAACTTCTCCTCAAAGGATACATCAAAAAATATGGAATCTCAGGAGAACAACTTCAAAAATTCTACATGGCTCTTGCCAAAATCTCCGTCAAGAACCACCAAAACGCCACAAATAACCCGCTTGCCCAATATACAAGCCCAATAACCGTGGACACCGTGTTGAAAGCACGGACCAGAGCTTGCAAGGCCTTGGGGCTTTTTGACTTTGCACCCATATCTGATGGTGCCTCAGCCCTGATTCTTGCTAGCCCAGAGGCAGCTAAACGCTTTTCGGACGTTCCAGTTCATGTTTTAGGTTCCTCTTCAGCTACTGATTACATTACCTTTCCCTCTCGAGAAGACAGAACAGGATTCATATCTAGCACCTTGGCTATGCATACAGCTCTCAAACAAGCTAAAGTCGACATCAAGGATATTCAGATAGCTGAATTATATGATCAGTCAACCCTCTTGGAGATGATATCGTTAGAAGATTTGGGTTTCTCTAGGCGAGGAAAAGCTTGGCTTGACATCTACAGAAGCTGCGAAGACTCGTGCAACTTCTATGAAATCGATGGAAGTAAACTCTTCGTAAATTGTGATGGAGGTTTAAAGGCTGACGGAAATCCCTTAGGCGCCACTGGAGGCGCACAAATTTTTGAGGTTGTCAAGCAGCTTAGAGGAGAAGCTAAGAGCCGACAAGTGGAAGTAGACGGGGAATCACCACGACTGGGTTGTGTCTCAGAGTTGGAAGGCTTTGGCACAAAAGCATACGTCCACATTTTTGGGAGGAACTAAACATGAGCAGTGAACCTATCCAAAGAAGAGTCTCCTACATCGGAGACAGATTAAGAGGCAGCCAGTGTACTATCTGCGGAAAAGAGTACATCAGAGGCAAAAATTACTGTGGCAACTGCGGAAGAAAAAGCTTCGGAAAAATGTTGGACATAGACTTCTTCTACGATAAAGGCACTCTCGAGGCTTCTACTTTAGTTAGTCAGCCCACTAACCGATTCGTTAAGATGGGCTCATATATTTACGGAATTGTGGCATTCCACGACGGAAAAACTAGGGTTCCGGGAAGGATAACCGATATTCTAATTGAAGAGGGAAAAACTGACATTTCCTGTTTTGATGGAAAAGATGTTGTTCCACGGTTTAGAAGAAGACATTCTGTAGGCAGAAGTGACATTATTCCAACAATCTCCCTTGCCTTTACTCCTGCGGATGGCTACTATCCACACCAACAATATGAGATTGTAAACCCAAAGAAAGAATGCGAGACTCCTGGAATAGTTGGATACGGGGTTTATACTTCAAAATTCAGGATCAAAGAAGGAAATATGGAAAGGTCTGTGCCCTTTATCGATGAAGACGCTGTCACCGCAGCAGTAGAAGCAGGAAAACTAGCTATGATCCATTCTGGGGTCGACAGGTATCTTATCAACAAGATTTACGTCGGCTCAGAGTCGAATCCATATGCGGTTAATCCCATAGCCTCCAAAGTGGCCCAAGTTCTAAAGCTAGGTAACGTAGAAGGCCACGACGGCATACGGAGTGTGGATGCAGTCGACACCGAGTTTGCATGCAAAGCAGCCACAAGTATGTTCAAGGACGCAGCCTCTTTGGTGTATTATCTTAAAGCTAACAACGCATATGCCCTGACTATCGGAACAGACAACTCTCAAGCTGCACCTAGAAGCGAAGTCGGAGGTGAATTGGACCATTTTGTGGGCTTCGGTTCCGCTGCATTCATCTTTGGCATGCAAGATGTTATAGCTGAAATTGAGGGTTGGTATTCCTGCACTTCAGACACGCCCGACTTCTGGAGAAGAGATCTTGAGCCTTATCCCAGGCATGGAGGGCGATTCACTGGAGAACCTGCATACTTCAAACACGTCATAAAAGCCTGCAAAACCCTCATGAAGCAAATGAATCTCCAAGTCGAAGACGTTGACTACTACGTTCCTCATCAACCAAATCTAAGATTTCCAGTCAAAGTTGCCCAACAACTGGGATTCAAAGAAGAACAATACATGCCAGGTCTGAAAGTGGGCAACTTCGGCAACACCTATTCTGGTGCCTCTCCCATCGGATTGGCGGCTGTGCTGGATATTGCTAAACCCGACGAGCGGATATTACTTGTCAGTTATGGTTCTGGGGCTGGAAGCGACGCCTACTCTTTCATGACAACCAGCCAAGTGTCGGAGAAGAAGCAAAGGCAGAAGTTTACGGTTAGCCATCAGATTGAAAACGAGAACTTGGAATACGTGGATTACCATACTTACAGAAGGTTTAAGCGCGGACTCTGAAACTTTGGTCATTTAGTTGAGTTGTCAGGGGCTGTTTTTTCTGTGTTGTATTTATTGTCACAAGTGAATATTTATTAAATATTAATACATAATATACTTGTGGCATCTACACCATACACGGAACAAAAAATGAACCTAAACAACCATATAGATTCTCAATACACATTCTCCCTTCATAACACTTTCAAAGAAAAACCACAGAGACAACAATCAACACAAACTTCTCAACTACTGTAAAGCAAAAACGAGGCGTAACATATGGCTGTAAAAAGAGGAATGATAGTCTGGCTGTCTGCCTTTGCAACTTTCTTAGCAATCTTAAGTTCTTTCAGTATGGCAGTCATGGTAGTTAATCAAGGGGCAGACACCATTGTAACCCCTTACATATTAGGCAATATACTTGGCAATCTCAGCGCAGGAACCTACCTATGGATCTGCATAGCATCAACTTGTGTACTTCTAGGTGTTACATTCATAATCGCATACCGTAAACAGCCCCCAGACCCAGAAATCGTTAAAATGTTCCTGAAAGTAGGAGGAAACTTGGCTGCCCTCAGAAAAGCCCAAGAGGCCTCAATAACACAAGTGGCTGACCAGATTGAATACGGCAACAAAGTAAACCAGAAATTTTTCACAAAAGTCAACACAGACTTGGAAGAAAATGGCAAACAAACCCTTGACCTTCTTGCAGCACAAAAAAGAATGATCAAAAAAGCTCGCACGGACATGATTTCCACAATAGAAAAGAAGACAGATGAAACAGGAAAAACGATATCTGCTGACCTGAAAAAGGAGCGAGCGGAGCTAGAAGAGATTAAAGCTAAAATCGAAAGAATCGAAGGATGCATGGTGCCAACCCAAGCTAAGCTGCAAAGCCTCGCCAGTCCTGAGGACATAAAAGGCATTGGTCCGAGTTTAGGAAAAGAACTTGGTGATCTTGGGATAAACTCTGTTGGCGACTTCCTTACAACTGACCCTGCTATCATCGGAGAAAAGACACGCGTTTCACAAGAAATGGCTGAGAACCTACAATCCATTGGTCAGCTTATGATGATTCCTGGAGTAGACTCGAATGATGCTGAAATACTCTTAGAATCGGGAATAAAATCAAGAAAGATGCTAGCGGACCAGGACTTGATTCAACTTTGCAGGAAGGTGAATAAAATCGCCAAAACTTATGTTGACCAAGGCAAAATTTCTAAGGAAGAGTATCCGACAATCGAAGAAGTTTCTTCATGGATAAGAATGGCCTAGCCTCTTTTATGACACAATTATTTGAGTAACAAACTTGACCCAGAATCGTGCCCACTTATATTCTTCAATTGGAAGCATTAACCTGAAGGGTCCACCAGAGTCTTGTGGAAGATGGACGCCATTCTCCTTATAACCAAGCATCATTTGAGTGCTTTCTACTTCCCAAAGGGTATAATTGTTTGAATACTCGTCAACTGCTACAACAGTTATTTTTCCAGCCCTATATGAGGTGTTTGCTGCTTCCAGCAAATCCATGAGTGATATGCCCGTCCAGTTTGAAGTTCTGGTTCCACTTCCAGGCGCAAACTCTGCTTCCACCGTAGTCTCTGGGAGTGCTGTAATGTTTTTGCCGCTGATGGTTATTGGGTTCTCGACTGCACCAGAGATAGATACTGTCCAATGGTCTATGTTCATTTCAGAAACGTGTTCAA
>JAFGGM010000005.1 GCA_016930555.1 Candidatus Bathyarchaeum sp. | reverse complement strand
TGTCTATCAGAACATTAGGCGAAGAGAGAGATGGATGAAATTAAAAACCGAATAATCAACTGCCTAAGAACAGCAAAAATTCCACAAGGCGTCGAAAACATCCGAGTAGACTGCAAAATCGGAAACTGGAACACTGCCCTAAAACACTGCCTAGAACTGCTTCTACAAGAAAAAATCAACGGCCAAAAAACATCAAAAAGCTGGATTTTCTGGATCAACCCGCCACAACTAACAGAAATATAGAGGTGAAATATGATGAACGAAAAACTGGAAGTTGAACTCCTAGACCTTGTTTCAGCAATAGAAAGCGCCTGCTTTGACTTCAAACAAAGAATCGCCCAAAAACACAACATATCTGATCACGAGGCTTTAGCAGTTTCAGAAGCAAACTTCAACCTCAACTATACAGAAGTTACGAGCCCAAAACTTGGAACCTTCGAAATAGCAGAAGAAAAAGCTAATCCCACAGAAAAATGGACACGAGCACATAACATCCTAAAACAAAACAACGCCACCATCAGCACACGATACCACGGCAACAACTACGCTTATTCCTATTGGCTATACAACGGAAAAATCTACAGACAAGAACTCAAGAGGCAAAACCTTCATGAATAAAACAGAACAGTGTGGAGACTGCAAATTTCACCTAAAACGGGGACTCTGCCCCAAAGCAGAATACAAAAGCAGTGAACAGAACCGGATTGCTTGCCTGTCCACAGATCCTGCCTGCGAACTATTTCAGTCCAAGAAAAAGAAACAGAAAGAAACCGTGAAGCACACCCCCGGATTCGCCAAAGACGGCAAAATTTTTGAGCAAATAAAGGACGAAAAATATGCTTACGGAAAAAACCTAGAAACAGATTTCGTCTTCAGGCATGAAGGCATAGTCTATCAGCCTCTTGAACGATGCCCATGGCCCCTACCCACAAGCCCCATCGCCTACAGTAGCGCAAACGAACTATGGAAAGACATACGCAGCTTCATTAATGATCATCTGTTCCTTCCCTCCAAAGAACTCTATGACGTGCTAACCGCTTGGGTCCTAGCCACTTGGCTACAGGAACTATGGACAGTAGTCCCCTACATCTTCTTCTACGGACCCATAGCCAGCGGAAAAACCCGAGGCCTAGAAACCCTACGAAGCATCAGCTTCCGCGGAATCCTCGCATCTAACATCAGCCCAGCAGCCCTATTCAGAGCATCAGAAGAATGGCACCCAACACTATTCCTCGATGAGACAGAGATCTACAACAAAGACACCAAAACCGAAGTAATAGGCCTCCTCAACAGCGGATACCGCAGAGGCCAATACGTCATAAGAGTAAAGCAAATCCAAAACGGAACCGAACTAATACCCTTTGACGTCTTCGGATTCAAAGCCCTAGCCGGCACACAAGGACTCGCCCAAGCCCTCGAATCCAGATCCATCCTGGTCAAGATGATTAAAGCCCGCAGAAAAATAGAAAGAACAATCTCCGAAGACAGAGCAACTGAACTGAGAAACAAGCTCCTAGGCTGGAGACTCTACACCCTAGCAAACGCTGAACTTTCTGAACTTTCTGAACTTTTTCAGGAAAGCACAGAACCCCTAACATTTGGAGATGGACGACTCCAAGAACTCTTCAACTGCCTCCTTGCAGTCTCCAACGAGGGACAAGAAAACATCAAAAATTATGCCTACAAAATCAACGAAATAAGAAGCTTTGAGGAAAAGGCAAGCGAAGAAGCCGAAATAATAGAAATACTCTCCAAAAACTGCATAATTAACGAAAAAAGCGTAGTATTAACCAAGGATATAGCCGAAGCTTTTAATTCAAGCCGAAAAGAGAAAGAACAGTGGAAAACAAGGAGTATTGGTTGGTTAATCCGCAGATTAGGCTTTGATAAAATCCACACAGACCAAGGCAACGGCTGGCTAATAGACAAAGAACGGTTAACCTATCATCAGCAGACCTATGCACTAACCGAAAAGGATGAGACCATCTTCCCAGAGAAAGTTCAGAAACTTCAGAAAGTTCAGGAAAACAGAAATGAAGAATCTTTCTTTCCCTACTGTTTTCTGTGCCAAAAACTGCTCCTAGACGACCCCGCCAACTGCACAACTCTAGAGGGTAGACCAGTTCACCTTAGCTGCTTCCAGAGACTTAATGCACAGGAAACCAGCTTCTCGAAGGGTACTCAGCAGGATTTCGAAGCCATAACCAAAGCCCAAAACCCCAACTTGTCTGATGAAGAAGCGGAGAAACTCTTCGAGAAACTGGTTGATGAAGGACAAATTGCCATGGATCAAGAGGGATTGTGGAAATGGATAACATGACACTGAAAAGTTCTTTAGAAGTAGTAGTCCACTCCACAAAAAATCATCAAAATCAAAACAAACCCCTTTCCAGCTTGCTTTTCAGAAACAGGGCTCAAAACAATTGTATCAAACGATGGCTGAAGTTGGCAAACGTTGTACAACGTTGACAAAAGATGAGGGAAGGTGACAAAAGTTGAAGAAAGATGACCCAATCCAATTCCTAGCACTACTTCAGGCTGAAAATCGTCTCCAGATACCGATAGAAGTTAGGCAGCACCTCAAACTTGAATCAGGCAGCTTTCTGAGAATAAGAATGCAGCAAGCAACCAACTGGGGGATGAGTACAGAAGAATTCTTTGCAAAACTATCAACCGATGGCCGAATAACGGTTCCCTGGGAAATAAGATGGAAACTCGAAGCTAAACCACGTCAAATGATGAGAGTCTTCCTGCACACAGAGGCTAAATAGTGATAGTATTGGCTCCTACATGTCCACAATGCGGCTCAACCAGAACATGGAAGGATGGGATCCGACACACAGAATATGGTGACATTCAACGCTACCTATGCCGAGAATGCTGCTATAGATTCAGCGAAACAAACTCAAACTGCTCCAAAGAACCCAAACAGGTTCAAACCATCCATAGATTGCCATTAAATACACCTTCCACCTTATTTTTTGATCACCAAATCTGCGTCTTAGACGAGAAGGCGAAAAATTTGGTCGAAGTGGAATCCCGAATTAGAAAACAGGCTGCGGGGGCCACAAAGCCAACAGACTCCAGAATGGTTACATTCATCTGGGAACTGAAGAAACAGGGATTCAAAGATACAACAATAAGAACCTATCACCGCTACTTGAAAACATTAAGTAACCGCGGAGCCAACCTATTAGACCCAGAATCAGTAAAAGAAGCAATTGCCAAACAGAAAAAATGGAGCGAAAACACTAGAGCATTAGCAATAAATGCCTACAGCAAATTTCTGGAAATAATGGGTGGAACATGGAAACCACCAAAACACAGGAAAGTTAGAACCCTTCCATTCATTCCTCTTGAATCTGAACTTGACCAACTAATAAGCGGCACAAACAAAAAAACTGCAACATTTCTACAAATACTAAAAGAAACAGCCATGAGAAGCGGAGAAGCATGGCGACTAAAATGGACAGATATCAACCTGAAAAACAGAACCATAACCCTAAACGAACCTGAAAAGTACGGAAAACCAAGGATGTTCAAGGCATCATCAACACTTTTAGCAATGCTTCAAGCACTACCAAAGAACAGCGATTTCATATTTTGTGGCGACCTCACCGTATTCAGGAAAACCTTTAGAAAATACCGCACTCGAATGGCAACAAAGCTGAAAAACCCAAGATTCAAAAAGATAACCTTTCACACCTTTCGGCACTGGAAAGCCAGCATAGAATACCACAAAACCAAAGACATCCTTCACATCATGGATATGCTTGGCCACCGAGACATCAAAACAACACTGATATACACTCAACTAGTAACCTTCGAAAGCGACGAATATAATTCATCAACAGCAAAAACAACACAAGAAGCAAAAGAACTCCTGGAAGCAGGATTCGAATATATCTGCACCACACCTCAAGACGTGATGCTCTTTAGAAAACGCAAATAATCAGGGCATATTTGGAGACAAATAAAAAAGGTCCCCTAAATACCCGCTACGGTCCCGTAAATCCGCATTTTGGGCATCGGTAGTTTCTTCCGAACTGCCGACATTTTGCGCAACGCCAAATCAGTATTTCTCCGCAGTTTGGGCAATTAGTTTTTGTTGCATCTTCGCCCGGGGGGATAGTTCGGTTACATGACATGCACTTAGGCATGACAATGTTCATATGATCGCTCACAGCAACACCTCAAGGATTCTTGGATAATACAACTGCCTCTTATATATGCTATCTTTTAATTCTTTCTCAGCACATATGTAAAGTTGTTGGCTGAACAAAAAAGGGAAGAGACGTGAACAAAAAAACTGACATCATTGTGGTCGGAGGAGGACCCTGTGGCTCATACGCTGCATATACGGCAGTCAAACATGGCGCTGAGGTGACTGTGTGTGAAGAGCATGAGGAGGTGGGGGGACCTAGGCACTGTGCAGGTCATCTGAACATTTCCAGTCTGAAAAGGCTTGGAATCCGGGTACCACAGAATGTGATTGAGAACATTATCAAAGGGGCTGTGTTCATTTCTCCTTCAGGAAAACAGTTTGTGTTACGGTGCCGCGATCCAGTAACCTACGTTGTCAACAGGGAACTCTTTGACAAGCAAATGGCTGAAGTTGCCATGCAATCGGGTGTAGATTACCGTTTCAAGTCACGGGTGAAGTCTCTTGTCCTAGATTCAGGTTCAGTTAAGGGAGTTGCCTTGCAGGGAGAGAAGCTGAAAGCCAATATTGTCATAGATGCTGAGGGCTGTTCATCAAAGCTTCTGAAACAGACAGGTCTCAAAGGGCTGAAGAGCGGCATGGTTGCGAGGGGAATCCAAGCAGAAGTTGACGGCTTTGAGGGCATTGAAGAGGATATGGTTGAGGTCTACTTTGGAAGAAACGTTGCCCCTGGCTTTTTTGCTTGGATAATCCCCAGAAAGGATGGCACAGCAAAGGTTGGCTTAGCCACCAGAGCAGGCAACCCACAGGAGTATCTGCACAGATTCATGAAGAAGCATCCTGTTGCTTCCGAGAGACTGAAAAAGAGCAACCTCACATACACTTCAGTTCATCCTATACCTATGGAAGGTCCCCTCCCGAGAACAGTCTCAAGCGGCTTTCTTGCTGTTGGAGACGCAGCATCCCAAGTGAAACCGACAACAGGAGGCGGCGTCATCTTTGGATTAACATGTGCCCAGATAGCAGGTAAAGTTGCCAGTGAGGCTGTAGATGTACAGGATTTTTCGGAGACATTTCTGTCCGGCTATCAAAGACGATGGAAGCAGGTCGCGGGTTTCGAGTTGAATACTATGCTTCGGATGAGGAAGATGCTGGATAGCCTTTCTGATCGCAGACTGGACAACGTAATTGGTTTATGCAGTAGACTAGGTGTGAATAATGTACTTGAGAAGGCAGGAGACCTTGACTTCCAAGGAAGAAGTCTGATTTCAGTAGCTAAGTATCCGGGCACAGCGGCGGTGATCAGCTATTTCATTTTTTCATGGCTGACATCGACAACAAGACAGTAATGTTTTTCCATTGGGCATGAAAGCGTTTTAGAGGGACAAAGAACACATTAAATTACTGTGAGGTTGCAGGAACATATGACTGGAAGAAAATCTTGTGATTCGTCAGCTTTCTCTTACAAGCAGGTTATAGTCGTGAGAACAGACATCAAAATGAGCAAAGGAAAGGTGGCAGCTCAGGCTGGGCACGCTGCAGTCTCCGCCGCTGAGTATGCACGAAAAAATCGTCCCGAATGGTGGACACCATGGACTAGAGAAGGACAGTGCAAAATCGCTGTAAAGGCAAAGTCTGAGCAGGAACTTATGGACCTTGAAAGAAAAGCCAGAAACGCAGGTTTGCCTGCAGCCCTAATTGTTGACAGAGGCTTAACTCAACTGCCGCCAGAAACCATGACCTGTCTAGGAATTGGACCTGCTCCAGCAGACAAAGTTGATGCCATAACAGGAAAATTGAGTCTCCTCTGAGGCTGAAACGTTGCAAGTTCCGGCTCTTGAAAACGAAATTGGAATAGAGACTTACGCCACCCAATCTGGTGGGGTTGGAGGAAAAATCCGTCAGCTGCTTGACGATTTTGTTGTTGAGGAACTATTGGTTAACGGTTCCTTGGCTTCGGTTAATGTTCCAGTTGACGGGTGGGTGCCTGCTGGGGAGGGTGCTTATCTTGTCTGTATTTTGGTTAAACGGAGATGGGACACTTTTTTGGCAGTAAGACAAGTTGCATCTAGTCTGAGAATAAGCCAAAAGCGTATCATGTTTGCGGGCATAAAAGACACGAAAGCCCTCACTGCCCAGCATATAAGCCTGCAGAGTGTGTCGCCAAGCAATGTTTTGGATCTTCAAATCAAAGACATAACAGTGTACCCCAAACACTATTCCAAAGAGAGAGTATATTCTCAGTTGATCAAAGGAAACAGATTCCACATAACCGTGCGGAACATAGACCAGCCAGTTTCGGTTATTGAGGAACGAACAACAGGCGTCAAAGAGGAAATTGAGAAGAGGGGCGGGGTTCCAAACTTTTTTGGGCACCAACGATTCGGCACCATTAGACCCAATACCCATGAGATAGGCAAGCATTTAACACTAGGAGATACCAAGAAAGCGGCTATGGTCTTCCTTGCAGAGCCCAGCATCCATGAGCATCCAGAAGCCCGACAAGCACGGCAGCAGCTACAGGACACAATGGACTTTGAGGAGGCTCTAGAACGCTTCCCTCGATTTTTGAGATATGAACGTTTGATGCTTCGTCACTTGACAAGGTACCCGAACGATTTTGTAGGGTCCTTCAGGACGCTACCTCGGAGACTCCGTAAGCTCTTTGTTCAAGGCTATCAGTCCTATCTTTTTAACAGGTTTATCAGTGAACGTTTGCGAAATGGCATTCCATTAAATGAACCCCAGATTGGCGATTACCTGATTAAGCTTGACGAGCATGAGTTGCCAACAGAAGATTATGATCAAGCAACAGTAACTAACATCCAAACAATAGAAAGGGCAGTTCAGGAAAACAAGATGTGTGTGGCTGCGCCGCTAGTTGGTCCAAACTTGCCTCCATCCAAGGGAATACAGGGAGAAATGGAGGAGAAGATTCTTGAAGCCGAAAACGTCTCTCCAGAACAATTTAAGATACCGTTTATGCCAGAAGCAACCGCAGAAGGCAGAGTAAGAGCCATGCTGAATCCAGTCTGGAATCTGCAACAAGAAGAAATAAGTGAAGACAAAGAAAATGAAGGCAAGCAAACGATGAAGGTTGCTTTCACATTAAACAGAGGGGCTTATGCTACGGTAGTTTTACGAGAATTCATGAAGCCCCAGAACCTGATTGAAGCAGGATACTAACACGATTTAGGGTGTTAGTCTGAATTGGTCTCTTGGGAAAAGCACTACTTCTCTGATGTTTTTTACGCCTGTTAGAACCATAACCAGTCGTGCCAAACCTAGTCCCCATCCTGCGTGGGGGGGCATGCCATAATCGAATGCTTGTAGATGAGTCTTAAAGGATTCCTTGCTTAGTCCCTGTTCTTCTAGCCTTTTTATCAGTAGTTCTTTGGAGTGGATACGTGCTCCGCCCGAAGAAAGTTCTACCCAGTGCCACATAAGATCAAAGCCTTCGCTTAGTTCTGGGTTGTCGTCTTGGGGCTGGATATAGAAAGCTTTGGTTTTTGTTGGCCAGTCAGTAATGAAGTAGTAATAGGGATGAAGTTTTCCGAGAATCCTGTATGCGGTGGTGGGGATGTCTTCGCCCCAGTTAACGTGGAGTTTGTTAGCTTCCAGCTCCTCCAAAATCTCACGGTAAGCCAGGCGCTTGAATGGAACTTCTGGCACCTTAACTGTGTGATTCAGGAGTTTCAGTTCCCGTTCACAGTTCTCTGCTACATA
>JAFGGM010000031.1 GCA_016930555.1 Candidatus Bathyarchaeum sp. | reverse complement strand
CCCGAACATCAAAGAGTAAGTGCAGGAGACGTCCACCGCGCCCACATGGGTATTCTCTACATAGACGAAATTAAGAACATGGCACCAGACGAAGCCATCACACTACTCACAGTTCTGGAAGACGGGCAACTGCCTATTACTATGCGAAGCCGATGGAGCAACGCAGGGGGAACAGCTGCTATGGCAGTGTCTACTGAACCTGTGCCGTGCATGTGCTTCTTGGTTGGCGCAGGGAACTTTGATAGCATTGGGCAGGTTCATCCAGCTCTGATGGACAGAATCTATGGCTATGGAAAAGTAGTCAGAATGAACAATGACATGCAGAACAATGTCGAGAACCGCCGTAAGTACGTCCAATTTATTGCCCAAGAGGTTTCGCGGTTCAGGCTACTACCTTTCAGCAGAGAAGCATGCGAAGAAATAGTTGATGAAGGACGCAGAAGAAGCAACAAAAAAGATGCATTAAGCACCAAATTTCGTCCAATGATTTCGTTGGTCAAAACCGCTGCTACGCTAGCAATAAACGAAGGCTTAGACCATGTTGAAAAACGGCACGTCAAAGATGCCATCGAAAAGCACTGTAAAACAATCCAGAAACAGATGCTTGAACATCAGATGAGCGAAAGAGGAAAACTATTAGAGATCAATCCAGAAGGTTCCAAACTTGGACAGATTTACGGTGTAGCAGTCGTCAAAGACCCCTACAGCGGAGAGATGACGGGCAACGTTCTTACAGTCAAGGGCTTCCTAGAGAAAAAGGACATGAAATGTGAAAGCATGCAAGGATACTACAAAGTCACAGGCATAGCAAAGGAGGGAGATGAGCAATTTATTGCGGATAGCGTAGCAAAGGTCAGAAGTGTCATACTACAGAAGTATAGGGTTGATATTGCTCAAGAATTCTTTACGCACATAGATTTTGCTCAGGCCTACAGGGTAGATGGACCAAGTGCAGGCGTAACCATGACAATTCTTCTGTGCTCATTGCTGGAGGGAAAATCGATAAGACAGGATGTTGCAGTGACTGGCGAAATCAACGTCAGCGTAGATGATGTAGTTCCGGTAACGGCTGTTGGCGGATTACATGAAAAGATTAAGGCAGCTGAGATGTGGGGCTTCAAGAAAGTCATTGTTCCAGCCAAAAACTACGAGCATTCCATAGACCCAAGAGACTACAGCATCGAAGTGGTTCCAGGCGAAACTCTAGAAGATTACCTACGAGAATCGCTGATTCAGGCAGAAAATAAGCCAAACAAGAAATGATGCAACCAAGATTCACTATTTTTTTAGTGCAGTCACTATCTGCGCAGTGGGCTCCAAGAAGTCTTCTGCAGTGAATTCTTTGGCTTTCGCTGAAGCACATGTAATTGTGGTGTAGCCTTTCTTTTTCAGTTCTTTCCTGAGTTTGCCTAAGGTTCCGCCTTTCCATAGTCGATAAGTGCAGAATATTACTGCCTTTTTGCCGTTGCCTTCGGGTAAGCTCTTCACGTAAGCCATTGCTTCTTTTGAGGGATTGAAGCCGTGAACTGGAGTTCCAAAGATTAGCAAGTTGTAGTCGTTAACTATTGTGGGCTCGGTTGTGGTTATATCGAAGACTGCATTTGTTTCTAGAGATTTGGCTATAGTTTCTGCAAATTTTTTTGTGTTGCCTGTTTGGGAAAAGTATAGAATACAAGCTTTCATGACATCAAATAGACTTAACAGAGAATATATGATTTTTGAATACCCTGACATTAAATGGATTATTGTTTTAAGAGACAAGCAATCAAGATCTAAGCATAATCATCGTCACTTGATGTGGTGCTGACTTCAGTTTGCGAGCTAGAATCGTGATGCTAGTTGACCTGGACTACTTCTTTGCCCAATCCGAGGAGAGACGAAACCCATCCATCAAAGACAAGCCGGTGGTTGTATGCGTCTATTCTGGGCGCACCGAAGACAGTGGAGCTGTAAGCACAGCAAACTATGTAGCAAGAAAGTATGGCGTGAAATCTGGAATACCCATATCATTAGCTAAACAGAAACTAAAAGATGAGGACGCAGTTTTTCTGCCTGTCGACAAGAAGTTTTACCACCAAATTTCAGACAATATAATGGAAATTTTGAGAAGCCACGCTGACGTTTTCGAGCAGGTCGGCATAGACGAAGCTTACCTTGATGTGACGCAACGAACAAAAAGCGACTACCAACAAGCAGAGAATCTGGCAGAAATCATAAGGGCCGACGTTTTAGCTCAAGAGCAGCTTACGTGCTCTATCGGAATTGGACCTAACAAGCTTGTTGCCAAGATAGCAGCTGACGTCCAGAAACCTGACGGCTTAACAGTGGTCAAACCCCATGAGCTGAACGTTTTTCTTTCGCCCTTGCCTGTTCGCCGTCTTGTTGGCATTGGAAAAATAATAGAAAAGAAGCTGGAGGCTTTGGGCGTCAGAACCGTGGGTCAGCTAGCACAAGTTGATGTTCAGCTACTAGTCGACGTTTTTGGAAGAAAACTGGGAACATACTTCCATAACGCATCCCGTGGAATAGATGATGAGCCTGTTCAGGAAAGGGGCGAACCTGAGTCTGTGAGCCGAATCTCCACCCTCAAAAACGACACAAAAGAGTTGACAGACATCATCGATGAAGCCTACAAACTGTGTGATGAAGTTCACGCTAGGCTACTGAAGCGGGAGCTTCTTTACAGGTCAGTCAGCATATACTTGGTTGCAGGCGACCTCAGTGTCCACAGCAGATCCAAGACCTTCGAAAACCCCACACGCAACCTAATAACATTCAAGGAGACGGTGAAAGAGCTTTTTGAAAAGTTGCTGAATGAAAATGATGTTGTGGCACGAAGAGTCGGCGTCAAACTCTCAAACTTGACCAAAAAGGAGAATCAGCAAAAGCCGCTAACAAGCTTCTTTGGCAACTGAAAAATTAGGGGTTAGTGAACCTTTTTAGTGTTTTCTGAGTTTTAGTATAGCCACAGCAACCATAAGAGCGACTACTGCCACGACAATTACGATTACGACTTCTGTGGGCAACGAAGAGTCTGTTTGAGGATTTGTGGAAATAGATGGGTATTTCATAAGAGGAAAATTGTCTTGGTTATTTTCATAAAGGACATGAGGAGTGTCCCCGATGCCATCACCATTACCGTCTGTGCCAACGTAATCGCTCCAGTAGTTACCTTTGCTGCCATTGTCCCAACTATTCGTTGAGGGCGTCCCCTCGCTGATGTCGGTGTCCATTGTCAACTGCATCACGTTGATGAAGTAGTTGGTGTAGATTTCATTGTCTGAAGAAAGCCCCACAACTATGCCGTATTCGCTGTCAACAACAAAATTGTCTGAAAAGATATTGTTTGAGCTGCTTAGGAGAAGCATTGGGTTTCCACCATATAGAACATTTCGTGAAATTACGTTGTTTGAGGAGGACCAGAGCATAAGGGCTCCCATTCCGTCCACAAGTTCTGATATCCAGTTTCCTGAAACAGTGTTGCCTGAAGATTCGTCAAGAGAAATGGCGG
This sequence comes from Candidatus Bathyarchaeum sp., assembly GCA_016930555.1. Lineage (GTDB taxonomy): Archaea > Thermoproteota > Bathyarchaeia > Bathyarchaeales > Bathyarchaeaceae > Bathyarchaeum. The sequence goes on along the minus strand of JAFGGM010000031.1, from coordinate 6,242 downwards.
AAACTATGGCTCCAGTTATGTTGTTTTCTGAGATGGTGTTGTCTGGAGAGTTATACAGTTCAATGGACCGTTCATTGTGGTTCAGGATGTTGCCAGAAATCGTGTTGCTTGAAGAAGATCCCGTGACAGAAACTCCCACAAGATTATCCTCTATCAAATTGTCTTCAACAATACAACCAGTAACGCTCGACATGCTGATGGCATACCCTTGGAGGGCTTCTTTACTCACTATCGTGAATCCTCTTATCTGAGCATTATCCACTGTTACTATGAAACCCACGGCACCGCTATAGTAAACAAGACTTTTTTGGTTGTCTCCAACTAGCGAAACCTGCTTGTTTACAGAAACCCACTCTTCATTGTATGTTCCTGCCTTTACGATGATTGTGTCTCCAGTGTTTGCGGCAGCTAAGGCATCCTGTATTCGCGGGTAATCGTCAGGAACAGTAATTGTGCTTGGCTCTGATGTGGCAAAAGCGGGTTTGAGGGCTAGAGCAATGGTTCCCGCCAGAAGAACAGTCAACAGGAATACCAGAATAGCAGTCTTTGGGTTCATTTCAAGTCAAACCACTTTAAGCACAGCCCAATTAAATGGTTTTTCTGATAACATGTTTAGACAACTCTTTATTTCCCATCAATTACTTTTGTAATATTTAGCGAAAATGTCATAAATTAGATGCAGAGACAATAAAGGTGGGTTATATAGTGACTGATGAACAGACGTTATGCCAAGTTTCTACCATATTCAGTGCATTGGGGAGCCCCACAAGGCTGAAGATTGTTGAGTTGGTAAGCGAAACTGAGAGACCTCTACACATCAAGGCTGTGGCTCAGGTGCTCAAGAAGGATTATGCTGCAGTTTACCGCCACATCAGAGTTCTGGAAAAATGCGGATTGGTGGGAGTTTACGAGGTTGGACGCTCACGAGTCATTTACCTGAAAAACAAGGAACTGATTAAAGAGTTTATTCGAAAAGCCAAGGAAATGCTTTCAACACGCTAACATAAGTTAACAAAAAAAACATATTATTTTGCAAAAAATATAAATAAGATTTAGCGTACACCCCTATCTTCTCTATGGGTGAAGTACAGTTGCTGAAACTAGACACAAAAAAGCTTGCATTAGCCAGTGTGTTGGCTGCTCTAGCTGCAGCATCTGAAGTAATAAAAGGACCACCTTTTGACATCCCCTTTCCGCTTTTGCCAAACGTTGTTTCATGGGACATAACTGGAGTGCCCATGATGATCAGTTTACTCTTTACTGGTCCAATAGGTGGAATTTACACAACAGTTATCGGCTGTTCAATCATTTTTCTCAGAGGAAACGTTGCTGGTGGCATATTCAAGCTAGTGGCAGAATTAGCAACTGTTTTGGCGTTTGCTGCAATCCGCAGAGGCATAGTCACTAAATCGATTGCTGCGACCGCTTCTAGAGTTCTCGTGATGACCACAGTAAATTACTTTGCACTCCCATTCTTTTATCCCAAGTACTACCCATCTGAGGCAGCTGTAATTGGGATACTGCTTCCATTAGCAGTGTTCAATCTGAGCCAAGCTTTACTCAACATCATCCCAGCACAAATCATCTACAACAGATTGGGTGGTTGGTGGCGACTACGTTGCCCAGAAACAAACTCTCTTGAACCAGCATCAATCAAAACATAAATGATGGTGGACTGGGCGGGAATTGAACCCGCGATCTCCGCCTTTTTCGGAACAAGACTTGCGAAGGCGGCATTCAGCCAGACTAAACTACCAGCCCCTTTTACCGTTTGAATCAAGGATAATATTTAACGTTATGGAATCTACTGTCTACAAGGAAAAAACAGTTTTATTTCTGCGTGCTAGGTGTATAATCAAAAGCTGGAGACAACAAGTATGGATTGTGAGCCGCGACCTGACTGGGATAGGTATTTCCTGGATTTGTGCGAAGCTGTTTCTAAGCGTGCCACCTGCAACCGCGGAAAGGCTGGTTGCGTGATTGTCAAGGACCGCAGAATCATGACTACAGGCTATGTAGGGGCGCCTGCAGGACTACCCCACTGTGATGAGGCAGGGCATGACCTGAGAAAGGTCCTGAACGAGAACGGCACTGTTACACAGCATTGTGTACGTACTTTGCATGCGGAACAGAACGCCATTATTCAGGCGGCAAAGTTCGGGATTCCTCTTGATGGCTCCACGTTATATTGTAAGATGACGCCGTGCCGAACGTGTGCCATGATAATAATCAATTCGGGCATCAAACGTGTTGTCTGCGAGAAGCATTATCATGCAGACCAGGACACTATAAAGCTGTTCAAGGTGGCGGGTGTTGAACTGGTTGTTATGAACGACACAGTTGAGGATTACGACCGCCAATAATCAAAAAGAGACAAATTCTCGCTTTTTATTAGGTTATTTGAAATCCCAAAACGAATAAAATGCTTGCCTACGCTTTGGAGCATATGCGCACATGCAGAAAATCTAATGAAGCGAAGACTCATACAGAATAGTGAAGGAAGTGAATGTTCATGAGTGACCCGATAAAATATTTTGAAACCCAACTTAAATCCATGAGTTTAGGCGAACTGCAGGCTTACAAGAAGCGTTTGGACGAAAACATACAGCAGATGATTATGAAAACGGCACCCAACGACAAGATTGCACCCCTCATACTCTACCGTGGCATATTGGAGCACGAAATCAAAAACAGAAAAAGGTAAAAATGGTCTAATAGACCAGATTTTTCAGTTCGTTGTTTTCTGTTGCGTTCTTTATTTCTCGCGCGATTCTTCTGCCCATATACATTCCTTCGCCGTACTTCAGGTACGCGTATGGAGAAGTACCGATGCCCACATTGCTTCCTGCAACTATTCGGGCAGAAATTTCGAAGGTGTAGATTTTCATGTCATCCGTGATGACCGTTTCCAAGCAAAAGGGACCAATGATTCCAGGAGAAGCAATCTCTTTTGATATTTTAGCTACGTTGTCACCCATTCTCAGATAGTCAGGTAACAGTGATTCTCTTGCGACTATGGGAAAGTTGCCAACAACCGTGTATGTGGGGTTTACGTTAATTTCTAATTGTTCGGTGGCTGGGATTTTTCCTATGCTGTCTACTGTGGTTTCGTAGCGTCTATCCATTCCCAGCAGTTCAACTTCGTTGGTGAGGGGCGAATAGAAGTATAGGGGATAAACGTTGACTCCGATGATGTATTCCTGAAAATGGATGTTTTCTAGGTTTTCTTTGGTTATGTGTCCCCTTTTTAGCATGTCTTCGGCTTTACTGTGAAAGGCTTTCGGAGATTCTACAAGAAAGTAACCTTTTCCACCCATGGCACCAGGAAACTTTGCGATAACCAAGCCGTCAATGTCTGATGGATCATTAAAGATTTTGGGCAACCTTAATCCTGCTCGTTTCAGCCACTCGCGTTGTTTTTCTCTGTCGGTTTCCCAGTGGAGAAGTTCTCTATTGCCAAACATGGGTACCTGCAGCTTATCGATCATCTGGTCTGTTCCAACGTAGGCGTTGAAGGAGCCGTGGGGGACCAGAATCGTGTTCAATTGCTTCAGTTCCTGCTGTACGTTGTTATCCAAAAGGTCAGTGTAATTTGTTATATGGATGATTTGGTCTGCCAACGGAAACCGCTTGTACATGATTTCGTTTTCTTTTTTGCATACACAAACTGTGTTGAAGCCTTCCTCTTTTGCTCCCTTGAATATGTTGAGGGCAGAGTGGGAGCCGATGGTTCCTACAGTAATTTTTTGTTGATCATACTCGCTTAGAATAGTGTCGATTTGGGTTTTTGTTATCACGTGACTATCATCTCAAGCTTGTTTTCTGCAACAGCTTTCTTGAGCTCCAGGGCAACACGTCTTCCTGGACCAACCTCTTTCCCATACTTGTACTTCATGTAAGGAGAAGTGGGCTCAACGCATGGGCAACCAGGAATTCTTGGGCTCACATCAAAAATGTAAAACTCCAGATTCTTGTTAACGGCACCTTGCAACGCAAACAATCCGATTATACCTGGGGGGTACTCTTTTTTGCATGTTTTAACAAATTTTTCACCTGCGTCAAAGATTTTTTCTATTTGTGATTCTCGCATTGTTGCGCCTGTGTGTCCGATTTCTACGTTTTGTGTGGCAATTTTTGCTTCTAGTTGTTCGTCGGCGGGGAGGTCTAGGACTCCGTCTAGGTTTGTTTGAATTCTTCTGTCAAATCCTAGTAGGTCTATTTCGTCGGTTATTGGGGACCAGAAGTAGTTGGCGTTGAATTTGGCTCCGACAATATATTCTTCAATGATTGCCTCTTTCAGGTCTTCGCGGGCGATTATTCCCTTCCTTATCCGGTCTTCTGCTCTTCTCTTGAATTCTTCTGGGGATGAGGCGTAGAAGAAGGCTCGTTCTATGCTTCTTGTTTTTTCTGGGACCTTTACGATTGCCAGTCTGTCGATTTCTTTGGGTGATTTGAATATTTTTGGCAGATTCAATCCTGCCCGTACGATTAGGTCATATTGGTTGTTGGGGACGTTTCTTTCTTCGCTTCTTAGCATGAATCTGTTCCCTAAGAGGGGAACTTTGAATTTCTGTTCGATGTTATCGTAGCCTGTGTAGACTGAAAAGGACCTGTTTGGCACAAAAATAGTGTTCCACTCACGCAGTTTCTCTTGGTTCTCTTCCTTGATTATGTCAACGAATTTGTCCAGCAGCAGCATATGATCGAAGAGGTTGCGGTAGTGTTTCATGTAGGTTTTTTCTCTGCCTTTCTGGCAAACAACAACTACTTCGAAGCCTTCCTGTCTGGCGCCATGACCCATCTCTAGAGCAGAGTGGGACCCAAGGACCCCAATCTTGATTTCCTTGGGATTATAGTTTGACAAAATTTCTTGAATCTGTTCACGTTTCATTCTTTTTTACCCACACAGCCTAATTTATGACATCGAATGTGCTACTATAAACGTGACAGTTCAAATATTTTACTTTTGAATGTCACCTCCACAACATTGCCTTGTTGGAAGTTAACGAAACGCATAAATTGTGATTTTTCGTTGTTATGGTCTGTCGGGAGGTAGCTCAGCTTGGTAGAGCTTCCGAGCCAGCCGCATAACGAGGCTGACGGAGACGCTGTAGACGTCTACCAGTATGGTGGGCATCATTTAGCCTATCAAGCGTACAGACACCGGACTGTCGCAGGTTCAAATCCCGCCCTCCCGACCACAACTACTTATAGTCTATATGGTAAAAGCGCCAAGTTTGGCTCAAAAAACCTTTTTGCCAATAGAATCTGATAAAATAGTCATCTTCTAGTTGGGTATTTCCAGTTTTTAGTTCAAATGGAAAAGTTTGAGGTTAGTAATGAAAACTTACCACCTAAAAGATGGTGCAAGGGATGCTTTTTCGGAGTTTTCAGTTCATCTACTTTGATTCTTCATAGTTTAATAATATCTGAAGTGCTCGCCAAGGTTAATCGTTACTGATAGTCCGAGACGGCGAACGACCAAGTATCATCTTTCTGTTGACTACTATAATTAGGACTCCGATTACTAGCAAAGTTGGGAGAAGCCATGCTGAGTACTCTGGAACGTTTTCATATGTTTGAATAAGATATTCTCCATACCCTTTTTCGACCATTTCTTCCTGAGGGATGAATTCTAATGCTGCTGAGTTTATACAATATCGCTTTCCTGTTGGTTTAGGTCCATCATAGAATAAATGACCCAGATGAGAATTGGCATATTTGCTTCTCACTTCCAGTCTTGTTATGCCTAGGCTTTTGTCCTCTAATATCACCAAGTTCTCTGGTTCTAGGGTATCAAAAAAGCTTGGCCAACCAGTTCCGGAATCGAATTTCTGCGTTGAACTGAATAGTGGTTCACCTGAGACTATGTCCACATAGATTCCTGTTCGCTTATTGTTCCAATATTCGTTGTTGAATGCAGGTTCTGTTTGGTTCTTTTGTGTAACAGCGTATTGGAGTGGTGTAAGCATTGTTTGCAGTTCTTCGTCAATGGGTTTGGTAAAGTTTTTCCACTCTGGTACAGTTTGACTGCATTGGGAGTTGTTCCATGTTTCTTGGATATAATTTTCTCTTCCGGACAGAATTTTATACGTGTTAAATTTTTCTGGTTGTTTTTTGTAGTAGTCTTGGTGGTATTCTTCAGCAGAATAAAATTTGTCGAAGGGAAGAATCTCTGTTACTATTGGGCCGGCGAACTTCCCGGACTCATCCAGTTCTTTTTTGGATTCTTGAGCAAATGT
>JAFGGM010000004.1 GCA_016930555.1 Candidatus Bathyarchaeum sp. | reverse complement strand
GTTTATTCTCCAAGATTCAAATGTTAGTATAAGGAAGTATATTGAACCAGCAATTCCCAGAAACAGCATTTTTTCGGCAAGTGGTGTATTATTGTTTAAGTTTAGCATAATCACTAGAAATATTCCCATGCTAGCTAACAATGCAAAAGGATGAAACTTTCTGGCAATCGAAAAAGACATACCCAATACCTTATTCTTCGTTTTCTATAGCGTGCCTTAAGTAGATTCTGTTTTCAAAAGTGCGGGTCTTTCAAGTTTTCGCCACAAACAAGGCAATAGGTAGTTTCGCTAACAAATGAAAAACTTGGCAAGACTTACCTAAAACCTCGGATTCCTAAAAAGATAAATTGCCACACTTCGGTATTGCAAAGCCCTACGAGAATATCATAAAACTAACTCAATGCAACACTTAAAACGGATACTTGGTCACAAGTCCATAATGACAACTCAAATATATTTAGACCTTTACGAAGAAATTTATGCTGATATGAAACCAAAAAACTACATCTGTGAAACAGCATCAACTGTGAAAGAAGCAAAATAGCTCATAGAATCAGTTTTTAATATGTCTGCGAAATTGATGGCGAGAAACTCTTCAGAAAATATGAGTAAACCCTAGTAATACTTAATAAATAGCTGCTCCCCATTCAGTTAGCGTCACAAGAAATTAGGAGTAAAAAGCTCTTGGCTAAATTCAAGATAATAGTTTCGGACCCAGAAACAGGAAAGTCACAATTCATAGAAGTTGAAGAAAGTCAAGCGGTTCCCCTAATCGGCAGAAAACTTGGAGAAGTTATTGATGGAGCCGCTGTTAAATTGTCTGGATATAAACTGAAGATAACTGGAGGATCTGATAAGGACGGCTTTCCGATAAGACCGAACATCCACGGCGGAGTTCGCGTAGGTGCCATCCTAAGTGAAGGCGTAGGCTTTCACCCATCTAACAAAGGCGAAAGAAAACGAAAGACTCTTCGCGGCAATGTAATAACAGACTCGATTGTTCAAGTCAACATGAAAGTTATTGAGAAACCCAAAGGCAAAAAAACTTCAAAGCCTGAAGCAGAAACCACACCCTTAAAAGAAACTGCCGAAGCAACCTAGTAAACTATTAACATTCAGAGTTGTTTGATCATGTTAACCGAAATCTTGACTGACAAGCAACTGATTGATTTGTACACTTCAAACGGTTACATAGTGTATGTTGACTACTTAAAAAAAGAGGTAAAGCTACACACTGTTGATTGCATGCTTGCTGACCCGATCAGCAAAGTGGGCATCAAGCCGTCAAAAGCGCGAGAGAACAACACTGGAGAAGTCTGGTTTTCAGACAACTGCGAAGAAGTTATCGGAAAAGGTAACGAAATCGCCAAAGATAAAGGTTATACGTATGTTGTATGTCCTATCTGTGACCGCTAAAAATAGCATATTAGGAACCTAATAGCAGTAGATTGTTGAAAAATTGCGTTTTCTTAAAACTGAGAGCTGTGCCAGCAAAGTCAACGGGTTTAGGCTCTATAGGTTGGTTCAGAACGTTTTTTATGCTGTGTGGCTGGATTTATCTTGGGTAGTGGAATGGGTGGGGGAATGTTTAGGCTTCGGCAAATGAGCACTGACTCTAAGAAAACAATGTTAGATATAGACTGAAGAATAACTGGTGGTGGAGGCTTCTTTTCTTTGTGCTCCTTGAGAATCAGCTCAAGTTCATCGTTTGACCCTGTCACGTGACTCTTTCCCTTCATGCTGATTTGAGCCACACCCGGAGTATAGTTTATTGTGAAAACAAACGGAACTTCCAGCATGTCTTCAGCTAATTTTTTGATTCCAACAACATTGAGATTAGTGGCTATCTGAACAGAGGGAATTGGTTTTCCTATCTCCCAGAAATTCTCAGCTGAAATGTTTTGCACAAAAACTCTAACATTAACCATCTTTCAGACCCACCACTTAATCCTTTGTATTCCAAGCTTTACCATTAAAACTTGGCAAAGTTCAGGATTGCTGCTTGTATCGGGTTAAACCGCAATGTCCGCAAGTGAAACGGTCACCATGATCAGCCATGAAGTATCCTGGTCCACAACGTTCACAATTGGGACGTAGTCTCTTGAGTGCGCCGTCTTCAATTTGGTAGTATGAAGCTATTCCGCTTCGTTTCTTTTTGGCTTTTCCACCCTCATTTTTTGGCATTTTAACTTTCCTCCTCTTCCGTTGCTGATTCTTCTAGAGTTTCTTCCTGAGATTCTGGAGTTTCAGGTTCCTCAGGCTCCTCTGGAACTGCATTTCTGGCGATTATGTGTTTTGGTTCTACGAGTTTAGCTTGCTCAGCCGAATCGTAGGCATTAGCTTCGCCCAAAGCAACCATTGTGCCTGTTCTTGTTTCTAAATTTTTAATATAAACCAGCTCAAGCTTCGTATTTAGCTGGGCTGCAATTTGTGATCTTACTTCAGCGCGGCTTGGAGTGCCTCCAGTCTGGTCATGCTCGATGCTAAATGTTACTTCTGTTCTTTTAAGTAGTGGATTCTTCTCTTTCGAGACGATCTTAAGCTTCATTAACACACTTCCGCAGTTTGGTGAATTCACACATTCGCCTTACTTTAGCTTTTCGAAGAATCAATCATCAAATCTATGATTCTTTGCATCTTTTCTTTTACTTCTTCGCTAACCTTAATCACAACAATTCCCACCTGCGGTTGACCATAAACCACAAAAGCGTTGTCTGGCGCAGACAGCACAGTTACGACGGTAAGCAGGTCTTCCTCGCCGTCAATAATTACTTTTGTTCGTCCCTTCTGTGCAATAGCCTGCTTTATTGTTGCCCAAGCCTCGTCAGTTATGGTTCCTGGAGGATTCTTTGCATACAACGTTTGGTCAACTTCAACAATTATGGGCTGGATTGGTTTACGCATAGTCTTGTTGTCAACCAGAAGAACATCCAAAGAGATGCCCTCTTCAAGCATATGAGATGTAACTATGTCGCCAACAGAAACAACCAAAGAAGGCTTGACTATCTCAACAAGCTCTTTCAGCCTCTTCATGGTATCCTGAAAGGGACCTTCAACCAGCAATCCCTGAGGCTTCTTCAATTCCTTACGTAATTCATCTGTTAGGAGACGAATTCTGGTTACCTACCTTACTCGAAGCGCGTAGTGCCCTTTCTCCTTAACTTTCATGGCACGGGCAATAGCCGAACCCTTAGGGTCAATGATTACCACTATGCCAGAGAAATCATCGCTCATGTTGCTGGCATTACATGCTGGACAAATGGAGCCATCGGATATTAAGTGGCATTCGCGGCACGCTTTATCTGTCATTTCTTTTGCTCTCCTTCTTGTTTAGCTTCGCCTACAGCTTCTGCATCAGCGCCTTCAGACTTTTCCACATCCTTCTGAATCCACTCAAGCTTTCCAAGGAATGGCTGCCTGGCAGTTACACCTATCTTTCCAGAGCCTCCACTGCGACCCAAAGAAACCGCTGTTATGCGAACCCGCACACGATCTCCATTCTTGAGTTGCCTCTTTGTTTCTTTGCCCATAAGAACTCCTTGTCGTTCATCATAGGAGATGTAGTCATCCATTAGCTGAGATACGTGAAGGAGGGCGTCAACGGGTCCTATACGTATGAAAGCACCAAATTCCGCAATTTCTACAACTTCTCCCTCGATTACTTCCTGAATCTTTGGGAAGAATGTGAGAAGAGAAAATTCGACTTTGTGGAAGGTTGCTCCGTCTCCAGGGATTATTTTTCCGAAGGGGTTAACTTTGATTTGTGTAACAGCTATAACGTAGCCTAGTTCCTCGTCTACCATGCCGTCATACTTCATTTGCAGCTGTTCATAACCTACACTATCGAGGTCTTCTCCAAACCTTTCTGGCGGTATCCGAATCGCATCCTGAAGGGTTACAAGTTTAAACACTCATTATCACCCATATCTTAAATTGACGATATTTATGCGAAAGCACATATTGAGCCTTCGTTTCCAAATAAAACACAGACCCATTTATAAGCCTATACTGCACCATCCAACCCCAAACGATGTTTTTGCCTCAAAAAAATGACGGATACCCCAACTTTTCGCAGTCGTTTCCTAAGTTCCCTGTCGTTTGTGGCAACAGTAGCCTTCCACGCTTCTGCAATTCTAACAATCACGTCGTCATAGGTTTCGTCTGAAGCTTTTTCTATGTTGACCGAGATGCATTTCTGTGCTAAGGTGAGTGCCAGTTGAGCTTGTTTCTGTTCCTTTGGAGAACTTGATTTTGTTAGTCCCTGCAGTTCCTTGTGTGTCGAGGAAAGAAGGATAGGTTCGAACCTTTGGTTTAGTAATTCTGACAATTCTTTGAATATGTCTAGATTAAACTGTGATGGAACAAAGAAGAAGTTAGTGTCCAAAATTACTTTGATTTGTTCCTTTTTTGCATCAGCCACTTTTTCTCCTCACTGTTTTATGGCTCTGAATATTACGTAAGCTTTTTGTTTTTATTTTGTTATTTCCTTGTTTTGGATAGCCCAGTTCAAAACACTTATATTAAGAAACAATATATGCTATACAAGGTTGGGGGTTGGATAGCTTTTTCTATGAGATTCTGCAAACCATCAGCAACTGGAACCCACAAATCAAATATTCAATTGAGGAAAAATACTGCAATGACCTCTTGACATTTTTGCAACAAGAAGTAATCATTCAGGAGGTGAGTTTAGTTCAACAATTTCGAGTTCCGACTATTTTGTTCCCCATTTCATCAAGAAGAAGGTCGGGCAAGGTTTGGCAGACATTGGGATATATAATTAAATTGGTATCGGGTTAAAGTTGAATTTAAGGCAAAAAACTCAGATTATAACCGTCAAGACCATGGCATGTGATGTTAAAGAAACAGTCTTAAATGATTTATTACAAAACTGTAAACACGATTCTGTGTTGTTTAAGAAGTGATGTATTATGTATGGAAAACAGAAGTTGGCTCTAATTATTGTCACAATACTCGCCATATCAATAGTCTCTATAGTGATTCCTTTTGGCTTATCGACAATAACCAACAGACCCACCCTCTATTTCCACAATACAACTACAGACCCACTGATGGTTGATGCAGGTTCCTACGTCAACATAACAACAGCAGGCATGACGATAACTGGAGCCCAAGTGTGGCTTTGGCTTTCCTCCCAAGGAGGCTCAGAAATAAACACAGCTGAAGGAGACCGATGGTACGCGGGTCCATTTTTACTAAGTGATGTTGTTGACACTGTTGTTGTCCACACTTACATTTTCGACAACAGCGCCATTCCTGCACCATTCAACATTGAAGGCGTAACATACACTTACGTGGTAGGGGGCAGATGGATTAACGGCTCGGTTCCTCTTCTTGTTCAAGGTTCTGATGTCGATTACTGGATAAAGATTGCTGATGTTTCACCTTCTGATGTAATTGCAGGATCAGAAATTGGCGTTTCAACTAACCGAATAAGGTTCAATGCAGGGTTCGGTGCGACTCCACTTACAGGTGCTCCGGGTACTCCAGTAACTGTTAGCGGCTACGCTGTTTCATCAACAGCCCTTTATAACATGACTCAGGATAGTCAGCTTGCTCTGGCTTTACTTGGCTCAACGACCAATGACGCTGCTGGATGGATCTGGACCGGATTCAGCGCTACCTTCAATATACTGGACTTGAAAGGAAAAACAGGCAGCGCACCTACAGAGACAGGCAGCGTTACCCTTAACATAATTCAAAACGACACAGCCATAACAGTAGCCACTTTCTCTTTCATCCAAATCTGCCGAGAAGTCTATTTGCCTTCCTCCAGCTTCAAGGCACATGAAGGGGACTACAGCGGAGGACCGCCGACACTAAACACTAGCACAACCTACGGACTCACGCTTGAGTGGTTCCCATACATGGGTAGTGCCGACATATACTTGAATGATACTCTACTAAAAAGTGGAATTTCCCTTAATGCAACTGGTGGCGCCAGCGCATCCATAACTGTTCCGCCGCTTCAATCAGGAAAGTACCTATTTAGGGTAATTGACAACTCTGGAATCGAATACAACTTCACAGTGTACGTGTTTATGTGGACCTACATATATCTGACTCCAGCATCTGGACATGTCGGTGACTCCTTAACCGTCACCGGAATAAACTTCCTCCCTTACATCGGTGAACAAGCGACGCTATATTTCGAGAACAGCATTGCTTCACCATACTACATCATGTTACTTAACTTTACAATAACAAGCTCAGTTTGGCAACAAACACTTGTTGTGCCTCAATCATGGGGCGGCGCACGCAAAGTTGAAGTGCGCAGCATTGATGGCACAACCGTCATCACTCTGGCAACAATGGATGTAACAATGACGCTGATTAGTCCAGTGGAACTATTTCATAATGTTTCTGTTGACGAGAACACATATTTGATCTTGACCTTCAGTAATTCAACCGTTTCAGACCTGACTTTCAGTCAAGGAGAAGCTAGACTCAGCTTCACTGTTGACGGACTTTCTGGAACAAGTGGCTTTTGTGATATCACTATTCCCTCTGAGTTGATGTCAGGAACTTTTTCACTCTTCAAAGACGATGTGCCTTTAGTTGAAAACCTGGATTACGTTCAATCCTTCAACGGCACCCAATATACTTTCAGCCTCACATACGATCACAGCACTCACACGATAGAAATCCATTCAACCACAGTAATCCCTGAACTAACATCAATTGCACTTTTGCTGATATTATTCATAGCAACAATAATCATGATTGTCTTCAATAGAAGAAAGAAGGCTCACTAGATTATCAACAAGTTCTTTTTGTGCTAAATATAAATTGGTAAAGTTCATCTGTTATTATTTTCACTGCGTAGGGGACTAGAATTCCAGAAAAAAAATCAAAGAAAATGTTTAGATAAAGCGAGCTGAAAAGAAACTGAAAAGAAGATTAAACAACGCACCCACGAAATTCATGAAGAGAAAGTTTTTGGTTAGATTTCAGTAGTATATTCGTTTAGGATATTATTCCGTATCCTATGAGGCGCCATCGGTTTGCAATTTTTCTGCTTATGGCTGCTCTGGCGCTCTTTTCGGCGCAGATGGGTCTAGCTAATTTAAGGCTAGCAGAGTTCTTTTTTGAGGATTCGACCATTCCGGTGGTTATAGTTGTTCCAACATCAAGGAGTAGGCGTTCACCCTTTATTATCGGATCAACCTGCACAAGCTCTTTGGTTCCGATAGCCCGTTTTAAAAGTGTTGTAGCTAGTACAAGTTCAGTTCGGCTTGGAGGAAGCAAATCTGGTTTTCCTACAAGATTTCCTGTGAGTCCGTCTGCTTTGGTCAGGGATGGGTCCAAGTATGTCCCTATACCGACTAAACCTCCGCTTTGGGCTTCGTTGACATCTTTTCCTCCTGCACTTAGGCTTGTGATTTTTGTAAAGATGGGTTCGTAGAATGTTTTACCCTGTTTTTCAACCCTGATTCCTGGGCGAAATTCAACTTTATCTCCAACTTTGAATCTTCCTTGGGAGATGCTTCCGCCGATAACTCCTCCCCTCAGTTCATCAATTGAAGCACCTGGCTTGTTCACGTCAAATGAGCGGAGAACAAACATTCTGGGGGGAGCGTCTGGGTCACGGTGTGGCGTAGGAATATTTTCCTCTAGAGCTTGAATAACCGCATCCACGTTTACTCCATGTTGAGCTGAAACAGGAATGATGGGTTTTCCTTCCGCCACTGTTCCTTTTACGAAAGCTTCAATTTCTTTGTAGCTTTCATAGGCTCGTTTTTCGTCAACTATGTCAATTTTGTTCTGTACGATAACAATGTTTGTTATTCCAGCCAGTTCAATAGCTGCCAGATGTTCCCTGGTTTGAGGTTGGGGACACTTTTCGTTTGCGGCGATTATTAGCATGGCTCCATCCATAACTGTTGCTCCAGAGAGCATGGTTGCCATGAGGGCTTCGTGTCCGGGAGCATCAACAAAACTGATGGCTCTAACAAACTCTCCCTTAGAACCGCATTTTGGGCATTCAGGGTTTGAAGAGTATGCTTGAATCTCCTCGCAGTTTGGGCACTTGAAGACTGGTGCGTCTGCGTAGCCGAGTTTTATTGTGATTCCTCGTCTTAGTTCTTCGCTGTGTTTTGCTGCCCAGACGCCTGTTATGGCTTCCACTAGGGTTGTTTTTCCATGGTCTACATGGCCTATGGTTCCTATGTTAACTTCAGGTTGCTTAGGTAATGTTATCTGTTTCTTTCGTTTAGTAGCGGATGTTGATGCCATTGTAATCATAATTCCTTAAGGCAAGATATAATGTGACTATATTAAAACTTTCTAGTTATGCAATTTTTTTGATTGACTATTTTACCAAAATTGCACAGAAATAACCATATTATGGTTTTTAACATTCTCCCTTTTTCTCATACTCAACCCAGAAAACATAACCCAGTTAAAAACTCTCACAAAAAGGCATACAACCAAAACAAACTAACACTTTTTGAGTTTAGACTAAACTTCTGTAGCCATTGTTTTTAATTCAAACAGAGCGATAAAGTGGATTGATTTTATGATATTAGCTATTTTTTTATTGCAAAAAAGATTTTGCAAAATACTAAAGAATTTTTTTCAAAAAACCTTAATTTAAAACATGCAGAAATTCTCACTTGAGGGACAGAAGAGTTGCTGAAGTTAGAACTTGAGAGGACATTTCATGACGAAGAAAAGTTGTTTCCAAGTGGCATTATAGAAGAATTGTGGGACAAAACTGGCGGGAAATGTATGATCTGTGGGAAGACCCTTGTATGGAAAAACAGAGGAAAACGAGGTTCAAAGGGAGCATGGAAAATAGGCCCAATTTGTAATCCAATCTCCAAAGGATATGTTTTATCCAATTGTGAAATCGATTGCTTGAAATGCTATGAACAAACCAGATTATAACATATAGAGAAAAAATATGTCCAGTTTGGGTAGCAATTTTGTTCTAACCCAAAAATTGTGTGCACCTGATTACAGTCTTATCATGCATCTAAAACTGGCGTCTTTTGCTTTAAAGAATTCTTTTGAGAATTCGACCGCTTTGATGGCATCATAGTATTTGCAACTGAATATGTCCAAAAAGATTCTGTTTGTTTTGTTTGCGAAGTGACCAGAGACTAAAGAGGTTTCAACAAGCTGCATCATGGAATATCCTGCAACATCTGGATTTACTCCAAAGTGTTGAACGTGGCATGGACCCCAAGGCTTCATATCTATAACTTCACAAACTTTTCTAGTGTATTCTTTTATTGCCTCGGCATTTTTCAGGAGGTCAGGGTCGCAGTCATGAAGGTCAATGGCAGTAGCTAATCCCCATGCTTTGGAAAGTTCGTATTCTTCTTTTGTTACGTAGCCATCTTTTGTTGGCTGTTCATTTGTTAGACTTTGCGATGAAACAAAGCTTAATTCTGTGTTCATGAAAATCTGTCGTATGCAAGTTGCCAGATAAACTTTCCGCTAAAATTCTCTGTAAAATTTTAAATAAAACCACAATACTGAGTTCCCATAGTTGACTTAAATGCAATAATAGACAGAAAAAATCTCCTTAATTCACAAGCATTACAGCAACATTTACAAATGCAAACGCTCTAGCGGAACACTATATATTAATCATTCTCCTTAACTCATCAGCCAGTTCAGAAGATAGGAGAGTTACCTGTGCAATATCATGAAGCTCCAGATGTCAAAAGTTTGGCTAATGAAATTATCGAAAGCCTTGACTTGTTCTATATTGTTGCGGAATCTGTATACTGTTACCGAAGTATAGGCTCAAAATCTAAAAGAATAATCGCACGGATTCATGGATTCGGAAAAATCTGGCAAAGAGCACTTGGGCTCCCTCCATCATATGTTATTGAGGTGCTCTCTGAACGGTACGACAAGTTAAGCCAAGAAGACAAGGAAAAAACAGTGATTCACGAGCTATTACATATCCCCAGGGGTTTCAGGGGAGGGTTTCGTCCCCACAAAGGATACATCAGCAAAAAGAAAGTCGATAAACTACACAAAGATTATACAACAAAGAAATCAGGAGTATAACTATCCTAGTTGCTCCTAGATTTCACAGAAAAATTGTTATTTTCAACAATCTGCTGTAATTAGGATACCAATATGAAAGCCAGAGCAGAAAAGACAAAGAAATTAGCCAAATAGTTGTGATAATGGATTTCGGGCGTTGACCTCCGGAAGCTGGAAGTCAAGCTTTCGAATATAACAGTGACAGGTTTCTATTTCAGGGGCACATACATTGATGATCTGGATGCGCCGATACCTGGAGAACCGTGCCTCACTGGCTTGTTTGTGATGGCGAACTCTCCCAAGTAGCTGCCAATCATTTCTGGCACAATGTCCACTGGCGTGAACTCTTTTCCGTTGTGAATTAGAATAGTGGCGCCCACCATCTCTGGTAGGACTATCATGTCGCGGGAATGGGTTTTGGCTGATGCCTTTTCGCCCTCGTTCTGATTTTTCTTGGCAGTTCTGATGTTCTCCAAGAGTGACCTTTGTGCAGGATTGAGTCCTCGCTGTAGGCTTCGGCGTTGCCGCGACGGAAGCAACTTTATGAACTCGTCCATAGACATGCCTTGCAGTTCCTCGATTGAATGCCCACGGTAATTGAATTCTTTTTTTGGCATATTCTGTTCACTTATCCCCTCTTTTGTATCTGGATTTATTAAACATTTCTAACGCTAATCAATTTGAAACATGACAACGAAATCAGGTTATTTGCTCCCTTCTAGACTTGTCTTCGTTTGACTCTGCTGCCTGGGCTTCGTGCAGCGATTAAACCAACTTTTCTGCCTGGAGGAGCATTCCTCGAAACTGTTGTACATTTACGTCCACCCTTTCTGCCGCTACCAAAGGGGTGACAAGCAGCTATCATGGCTCTAGCAGAAGTGCGAGGATACAAATGCCCCTTAGCTTTCATTAGATGAAACTTGGTGCCAGCCTTTAGGAAAGGCTTCTCTGTTCGTCCAGCTCCTGAGACTACACCAATTGTTGCTCGGCAATTATCGTTCACATATTTGGTTTTTTTGGATGGAAGCTTCACAAGGGTTCCTTCAGGCGTATGCCCCACGACGGTTGCGTATGCTCCAGAGGAACGAACTAGTTTGCCGCCGTCTCCAGGAGACAACTCAATATTACAGACCATGGTGCCTTCAGGAATCTTACCCAAAGGAAGAACATTTCCTATATCCACTACAGCTTCCTCACCGACCTGAGTAGGCTGACCCTCATAGACGCCCTCTGGAACCACTGAATAGTATGTTTCTCCAGTTTCAAGCTTCACGGCAACCATGGGTGAGCCTCTTCCGGGATCATGGACTATACCCTTGACTTCTCCATTGATGACCCCTTCCTGTTGTGCGACCGACATTGAAGGATACTGAACTGGGGCTACCCTCTTGTGGGATGATGCCCTGAAAGTTGATGTTCCTCTTCCGCGTCTTTGAACTCGAATACGTTTACCCAATTGTTACATCTTCCTTTGAAACGTTTAGGTTCTACACACAAGACAGTTTAAATACTTTTAGTTTCTTTCTCTTCTGAATACCGTCTTGTTATAAACCAATATACCACAAAAATCACGGCTATCACCACAACCACGCCCAATAGAACATAATTGAATTGAGAAACCATGCCCTGAAGTTCAACAGGTATCTCTCCATATTCCCTGTAATATTGTAATAGATCGTCGAATGACATTCCAAAAAAGCGACCTAAATACGTATAGAAGAAAGTCCGAGGCAAAGTGCCAATTATTGTGGGAATCATGAACTTCTTCAGCTTCATCGAAGTCAACCCCGCACTATAGGATATAGCATCAAAGGGTATGAAAGGCGCAAATCTTCCTAAAAGAATCGCCCAGCCTCCCCAGCGGTTAAACCAGTTATCCGCGAAGGTGATTCCTCTCTCGCCAACCAACTTTATAGCAAGACCCCTGCCACCTTTTTGGGCAATGTAGAAGCCTATCAAAGCAGCAACTATTGAGCCTAGTGCACCGACAGGCCACGCAACGAGGAAATCGAAGGCTAAGCCTCCAGCAATCAGGACAAGCTCCGAGGGAATGGGAATAGCTAAGGCTTGGACAATCATCATGACAAAGAGAAGGAGCGGTCCTCCTGCTTCGAAAGACGCTATCACCAAAATCAGAATGTCATAGATAAGCTGGGGATAAAGAAAAAGAGTCAATGAAACTCCGATAATTAAAAGAAAAACGATAGCAGGAAAAAGTTTTGAAGATGTTGGCATCTAAAGCAAGTTCCTCTGTTCTAGAGGATACCCAGTTTGATGGCGATGTCAACTGCTTTGTAGTCTGGGTTAAGCTTCACAAAGGCTTTCTTTGTACCTTCAGCAGTTATGGTTGAATTGACCTTATCCACAACCACATCATAAAGCTCCTCAACCGCTTCTTTGATATCCCGTTTTGTAGCGCTTCTGTTAACAATGAAAACAAGTTTGTTTTCTGCCTCAAGTAGGCGGCTTGTAACTTCTGTCATCACGGGATAATTGATAGTTTTGTATGGGTCCAATTTATTCTCCTCCGAAGACTGTCTCCAACTTTTCGAAAGCGGAATTTGTCCAAACAGTCAGTCTCCCTGGATGAGTACCAGGCGCCAATAGTTCTGCATTGAGGTTTTCCACGGATGCAACTTGCATTCCTGGAAGGTTTCGTGTTGCTTCAGCTACACCATCGTTGTTTGCTATGACCAGTAATGGTCCAACAGCCTGTTTCATCTTTCGTCCTCGCATCTTTCCTTTGCCTGCTCTAATCTTCCTGCTTTCTTTGACGCGCAATATGTCTGGCCATATTCCAAGGTTCATAAGGGCTTCTTCAATGTCTTTGGTTCGTTTCAAACTTTGAATGTCATCCACAACAACCAATGGAAAATCGGGGACATCTTCGACCATGTGACCCCTCGAAGCCACAGTCTCTTTTGAACCTGTTGCAGCGATTGCTGAACGTAAAGCAAGTCGCATCTCTTTTTTCGGAAGCTTCTTTCTGATGTTCTTCTTGGATTCAGGGGGATGAGCTGATCTGCCTCCCACTGTTCCTGGTGCAAAGGCGGCTCGTTGACCTCGTTCTTTCAATCGGGGCACACGAGCAATTCCTAATCCTGCGTGGCGAGACTCTGCTGTGTTTCGTTTTCCAGCCGTGGGGTCTCTGCCTTGTGGTTGAAACTTGTGGGACTGGATGGTAACTACTGCCCGCTTTATTACATCTGGTCTGGTGGGTGTATTGAAGATTTGAGGAAGATTCCGTGTGCTCATTTCTTCGCCTTTCAGATCAAAAACTTTAGCTGAAATTTTTCCCATGAATTTTCACCGTTCCTATTTTTGCATGGTCTCCAAAGAGATGTAAGTGATGTTTGGTGCGACCTCGGGCATCATTGTTGGTGCTCGAGCAGGATATCGTAGCCGCACAAGACGTTTAGCTGGACCTGGAAGGCTCCCGTCTACAATAATGTATGTTCCTTTTACTTCGCCATAGTTCATGAATCCGCCTTTTGGAGTAACGTTCTTTCCGTCAACACCAATTTTTAGGATGCGCTTGTTGAATTCAGTTCTTTGGTGGTAACCCATCTGTCCGGCTCGGGGTACAGTGTACAGAACTCTTGGGGGTTTCCATGGACCGATTGCAGCTACTCCTCGTTTGGTTTTTCTGGATTTGCGAGGCAAAAGCTTGATTCCCCACCGTTTCACGGGACCTTGGAAGCCTTTTCCCTTGGTTATTGCTATTACATCCATGTAGTGTCCTTCTTTGAAAACGTCTGTTACTGAAACAGTTTTTCCAAGTAGACCTTTTGCATACTCAAATTGTTCTTGGATTGAACCACCATCTACTTTGATTTCTGAAATGTCCGGCTTCTTTTTAGGGACTGCTGCAAGTCTTGGTTGTGTTGCAGTCAGTATACGGAATTCGGCAATATCTTCTATATTCTCTTCAATTTTCTTCAGTTTCTCGTCAGGGTTGAATTCTTCAGGTAAAACAAGGGCGCGGTCAAAATCTTTGGGTGGGGTCTTCATCCAAGCCTCAGTGTATGTGTGTAAGCCGTATTGGTCTTTGGTGTAAGCACGAATTGCAAAAACGATTATTGGTGGAACATCCAGCACTGTTGCTGGGTGCGCTATCTCTTTACCTAAGTGCAGGGAGTTAGGTTTATCTTCTATCATCGCGATTTGAGTCATTCCAGCCTTGTAGCCCATGAATCCGAGCATTGTTGGCCCTTCTTCTACTTTGGGCCAGAAACGTATTCTTCCAACTGTTCGTTTGGCGCGTCCCCTAGGTAAGTAAGCTAATGACCCATGCCTAGGTGCGCTCTTTTTTCTATGACCCATGGTTAATATCCTTCTTGTTTTGTTATTTCCAGTTCGTCTTTTTCAATAAGAACGTTTAGTTATAAAGATTGCTCTGGGGGAAACCGAATGAGATTGAGTAATTGTCTTTATAATTATTTACTTCAGAGTTCTGCACATTTTTGTGTCTTTACAGAGAACTCTGTGTATTGCAGTTTCAGCTATTTCTGACCCTATTTCTGCTATTCTTCGAGCACCCCAAATCAGAAAACTTATCTGGGCAACGGCACAGGCTTCTATTGGTTTTTTGCCCTTGAAGTATTTGCTTACTGAGAAGTTTTTTCCATGGAGGTAAGCGGAACTACATACCCTTTCTTGGAGCATTTCCTCGGTTCGCTGAATTTCATGGTAAGCATCTATTGCTTTGTTTGCCAATTGAATGTCCATTGAAAAAAAGCTGTTCATTGCTTCATGGCACATTCCATATGAACGTTCGTTGATGTCTACAATTTTTTGAATTAACTCGGTTCCCAATCTTTCTTTGGATTGGTTCAAAGCAATGACTTTTTCTGAAGATTGATGTGCCCAGTCGGCGATGAGCCGTAAATATTGGGCTATCAGCCTATACCATGTGATTAGGGAAGGGTTAACTATTTCCATTTGAGTGGCTATGCTCCTGTCTCGTTGGCAACTGTTCAATAACCGAACTATTACCCAGAACATTGTGAATGCTTCTTTGTCTCTGCGTATTGCCTCAGATGCAAGCTCCGTATTAAATGATGGAAGAGAATCCATCATCTCTTTGTGCATTGTGGAGCTGATTATGTATAGTCGTCTAAGGAGAGTGTTAATTGGAAACTTTGTTGTATCAATAGAGCATTGAATTAGGAGTGAATTGGGGGTTTCCTCCATTATACCCATGCCCATCAGTTCGCGTGTGACAGTTCTGATTGTGTTTACCTGCTCGCTGGTCAGTCTAGTTGACGAAACTATTTTGATGCTGTCGTGTCCAAGGGAATAGATGCCCATGAGAGACCTGCCCAACAGTTTGGGGTCTTTGCAGAAGTCTGCGTTTACCTCAACTATTGATTCGGGTCGTTTTTCGATTTGCTCTGCGGTCATCATTTTGAGTATGTTGCCTTCGCCTTCATCGAAGAATATAAGTTGCCCTTTTTTTAGTCCTACTTCTTTGGCCCATTGGTTGGGTAATGAAACAGATAAGCTGGATGATCCGACGCGTTGTACTTTTCGGGATTCCATGCTTTTTCCTCTTTATGGTATTTACAGTAATAATAGGTATATATACTTTAGTACTTTAATCACAGAATGTATATACTCAGGCCTGTGATGTTATTATTCTGCGAGATGGTAAAAATGTACAAAAACGTTTCGATGTTGAAAAACGGAGAAAACCAGAACTTAAAAGACTACTACGTCCAGTGTGAGGGAAAGGCAGTTTGTGTTAAAACCAACAGAGACTACACAAGAACTCACATGTGGATAAAGAACACTGTTGAAGGCGACCAGAAGATTGGCGTAACCGATTATGCCCAGCAACATCTACGAGAAAAAGTTGGACTAGTAGAAATCCACAAAAACACCACCGTCGGTGAAGAAGTGGAAGTCGGAGAAGTCTTTGGCACCATATATGGAAGACCATGCGCAGACCTTGATGAAATGCGCTGTGAGTACGTAGCTTTTGATCTTATTGCACCCATCAGCGGCAAAATAGTGGAATTGAATCAACAAATCATGGAAAATCCAGACATCATAAACTCTAGTCCCTACGAAGATGGCTGGATAGTAACCATTGCTCCAAAAGCCAAAAGCGACCTAAGCCAGCTTATCACCGCCCAAGCCTACAAGAAACTTCTTGAAAAAGAAGAGAAATCGCCCTTCAGAGTATTGTAATAAATAAAAGTTAGGAGTCTCCCAAAATGCAGAACACAATCATCCTTCCTCCTACTAAAGAGACTGAACTTAAGCAGTTCATCAGAAACATAACAGCAGACGCCAAAAGGAAGGATTTAATTCAAGTTCTCCAAGCAGTACAAGAAAAGTACGGATACTTGGAGAAAGAGAGCTTAAGACTGGTCGCAACCAATCTGGGAGTCTCTTTTAGCGAAGTTTATGGTGTAGCTACATTCTATCACCAATTTAGGCTTCAACCTCCTGGAATGTATGTAATCCAAGTCTGTATGGGAACAGGCTGCCATGCAAAAGGAAACGCAGACAATTTTGAAAATCTCAAGCTGCTTCTTGAAATGAAGCCTGGTCAGCACCTCAGTAAAGACAAGGTTTTCAGTCTTGAAGCTGCAAGATGCTTTGGGTGCTGCAGTTTAGCACCTGTAATTGTGGTCACTGACAGTACTGGTGCATATCGGAAAGTTTACGGTCATGTTGACCAGAAGGGGTTGAAGAAAATTTTGGCTGAATACAGAAAAAAGGCGAAAGAACAGGAGGAGAGTGAAACAAAGTGCGAAATGATGGTTTGCCAAAAGTAATAGTCAATGATAAAAAAGATTTCAAAATCAAGGTTCCAATGGCAAGCTGCACAATCGCTGCTGGAGCCAACGAAGTTCTGTTGAGCATCAATGCTGTCGTTGAATCGATGGGATTACATGTTGAAGTAACTCCAGTAGGCTGTATGGGACTAGATTTTATCGATCCGTGGATTGAACTGTCAAAGAAAGGTTATCCTTCTACAATTTATGGCAACGTAACACCTGACATTGTCGAGCAAATCATTCGTGAATACTTAGACAGAGACTACTCAAGCGCCTACGCCTTCAGGTCTGGAAAGCCTAACGACTCAACTGTTCCCGCGCTGGACGAACTTGATGTTTGGAAAAACCAGGTTAGATGGATATCGGGCAAATGTGGAATAATCAATCCTGAATCAATAGATGAATACATTGCCGTTGGCGGCTACCAAGGCCTCAAAAAATGCCTCGAAAGGGCACCTGAAGAAACAATCGAAGAACTAAAGAAAGCAAACCTAAGAGGTAGAGGCGGAGCAGGATTTCCAACATGGATAAAATGGAACATCTGCAAAGAACAGCCAGGAAATGTGAAATATGTAATCGCAAACTGTGACGAAGGTGACCCAGGCGCATTCATGAACCGCCTTCTAGCCGAATCTGACCCACATCGAATACTAGAAGGACTCATAATTGCAGGGCACACAATCGGCGCCAACAGAGGCTTCGTGTTTGTGCGTGCAGAAAAACCCTTAGCAGCTAAAAGGCTGATGAAAGCGGCTGAAGATGCCAGAGCAAAAGGATTCTTAGGCGGAAACATTCTTGGCAGCGGTTACTGCTTCGACATAGAAGTCTTTCTGAGTGCTGGAGCATTCGTTTGTGGTGAAGAAACTGCAATGATTGCAGCAATACAGGGTGAAAGAGCCAATCCCATCCAAAGACCACCCTTTCCAGCAGTTAAGGGTCTTTGGGGAATGCCAACGATAATCAACAACGTTGAATCCCTTGCTCACGTAGCGACAATCATGGCTGAAGGCTGGGAAAAGTTTGCAGCATTGGGCACTGAGAAGAGTAAAGGAACAAAAATGTATTGTGTAACTGGTGCTGTGCAACGGACTGGAGCTTACGAGGTTCAGATTGGAACCCCAATAAAGAAGCTATTGTATGACATTGCTGGAGGACCACCTGAGGGCAAAGTTATCAAAGCTGTCCAGCTTGGAGGACCAAGCGGCGGTTGTGTTCCAGCAGACATGTTTGATTTGCCGATGGACTATGATAGTCTACAGAGCGCTGGAGCAATTATGGGTTCCGGTGGTATGGTGGTGCTGGATAACACGAACTGTATGGTAGATATGGCAAGGTTCTTCCTATCATTCACTACCGCTGAGTCATGTGGTAAATGTTCTGTGGGAAGGATTGGAACTCGGCTGATGTATGAAACATTGAAGCGTATTACTAAAGGTGAAGGTACTATCGACGACATTGAGTTGCTGAAAGAAACCAGCGACGTCATGCAGAAAGCCTGTTTATGTGCCTTGGGTAGAACCGCATCAAATCCGATACTTACTACACTACGATACTTTGAGAATGAATACATGGCGCACATCAAAGAGAAGAAATGTGAAGCACTGGTCTGCAAGTCTCTTGTGACATACTGTATAGACCAAGAGAAATGTAAAGGCTGCTTGGTTTGTGCTAAAAACTGTCCTTTGCAGGCGATTTCAGGCGAGAAGGGCTCTACACCCGTCATAGACATCAGTAAGTGTGTCAAGTGTGGAACTTGCTTAGATAGCTGTCCGTTTGGTGCAATAACGAAGGTTTCTGGAAGGGTGTGTGAGAAATCCGTGAAAGTTGAGGAGGGCTGCCGACAATGATCTTCTCAAAAATTGAATCCTATGAAGACATAGTCAAAAAGTTGGATAAGAAAGAAGACAAGATTGCCATAATAAGCTGCAATACTTGTGCAAGAACCTGTGGAAACGGCGGAATAAATAAACTCAACGAGTTAGGGTTTAGGCTGATACGGGAGGGCTACAACGTCACCGACGAAGCTGTTGTTTTGTATGCATGCTCAGAACCTATACTCAGAGAATCAAAACTCAACATAGACGATGCTAACACAATCATTGTTCTCTCCTGTTCCGCGGGCTGGTCATGTTTTACACGTAACTATCCTGACAAGAAAGTGTTGATGGTCACTGAGGACATCGGCTTAGTCATCTCTGATACTGACAGGGAAATCTTCAAAGTTGTAATGCCCTATAAAGGTCACGAATCGGAACTCGGCAAGGAGTATAGAACATACACTGGAGAGCCACTTGCGAGCAAAAAAATCAAACTGAGGTGTGTA
Source organism: Candidatus Bathyarchaeum sp. (assembly GCA_016930555.1). Taxonomy (GTDB): domain Archaea; phylum Thermoproteota; class Bathyarchaeia; order Bathyarchaeales; family Bathyarchaeaceae; genus Bathyarchaeum. Next base: position 11,065 of record JAFGGM010000004.1, on the reverse strand, counting down.
GCATGATAATCTCTGTTCGTTCACTATCATATGATGAGCTTAAACGGAACCTAAGCCGGGACGACAAAATTGTGCTGTGGAGCTGTGACACGTGTGTAAAGCACTGTGGGATCGCAGGAATGGACAAAATGACTGCCCTAGAGGATATGCTAAAAGAAGACGGCTACACGGTCATTAAAAAGGAGCTAATAAGCGAATCCTGCCAAGTCAACCTCGCCAAAAAACACAAAGCAGCCCAAGAAGACCTCTTTAACGAAGCCACTGCCATAATTACTCTTACATGCGAACTTGGCTATCAATGTGTAAGAAACGTCTTCCCAAAAATTAAGGTAATCGGAACTGCGAAAACCTTTGGGTCAGGAAACTTCAGCAACAAAAAAGGTCCAATCTTAACTTCACCTCTACCAAACACAGGTTTAGAACTGAATCCAGAGGGTTACAGCCTCAAGAATCTGGTGGAAACATTTGATTTGCAGCAAGGATTCTTCGACTTCGACAAAGTGCCTAACCCCGAAAAAATTACGATAACCGTTGACGGAAAGCCACTTAATGTTAAGAAGGACGCTAACTTGCTGGATGAATTGTTAGCTAACCGAATGAAGATTCCACATCTCTGCTATGACTCAAGCTTGGGTGCTATAGGAGCATGCCGCATGTGCCTAGTGAAAATTGAAGGCAAACGTGGTTTAGTTCCCTCTTGCTGCACTCAGATAGAAGAAGGCATGGTTGTCACAACAGAGGACGAAGAGATAGAAAAGCTTCGGAAATCGATTCTGCAGATGATCGTCGCTGAATGCGGAGAAGAAATACAACAAAGCAGAGATATACGCTTCTGGCTACGCAGATACAAGATAACAGAAAACAGATTCAAGCTTTCCAAACAAGAGGAAGCCGTTGATGATTCAGATGAGGTTCTTATCAGAGACCCGAACCGCTGTATCCTATGTGGAAGATGTGTTAGTGCCTGCGCTAAACTTTCAGGTCAGAAAGTCATCAACTTCGCCAACAGAGGAAGCAACACAGTCACAATAACGGGACTGAACGACAACTTCGCTAACACCGACTGCGCCCACTGTTTAGCATGTGCTCACTACTGTCCAACAAATGCCATAACCCCGAAGGCAATCTCCAAAAAGATTTCAGGCTATCCCTTCTGGACCCTGATCACTTACCCAAAGAAGATGACCCGGTCAACTCGTGCAGGATAAACAACTTAGCAGTATGTCGCCAGATAAACTTGGGCAGAAACCCCAGTGTTTCGCCCACACTTTCTTCTTTTTTGTGTTTTTACATTATTGTTAGTAGCCTGTAGGCTATGCCCCCTACAAGCAGTGCTAGCAGTATTTCCAGAACAGTGATTAGTAGCGCTTTTTTTCCGCCAAATTCTTTGACTAGGGCACCTATGGTGGCTACGCAGGGTATATAGAGCATAACTACAAGGGTGAAGACTATCATCTGAACAGGCGTCATGACTTGGGCAAAGTTTGCTGTTCCAAATAGAGTAGCAAGCATTATCAAGGTTAATTCTTTTCGTAGCACACCAAAAATCAGCGCTATTCCAGTGACTGCAGGTAATCCTAGCCAAGTAACAGTTACAGGGCTCATGATGTTTGCAATTGGGTCTAGCAAATTTGCGACTTCAGCAAGTTTGATTACAAGGCTGCCTACGATTATAAGAGGAAATGCCATGACTATGAATTCTCGTAGCCTGAACCATGTTTGCTTGGCAACCGTTTTTATGTGAGGCATTCTGTAGGCGCTCATTTCCATTATCAGTTCTGTTGGTTCACCGGGCAATGCTTTGAAGGCTATTCTTCCAAGCACAAAGATGATGATTAGGTTGATGATGTAGAGAGCCAGCGCCCAGCCAATGCTCACATAGGCTCCGACCAATCCAAGGATGATAACTGATGTTGCGGCGCAGGGAACAAGAGTGACAACGAAAGCAGTCAGCAGTCTTTCTCTTGTGGTTTCCATTATTCTGCAACCTAGACAGCCTGGAACGTTACAGCCGAAGCTTAACATGACTGGAATGAAGGCTTTTCCATGTAAGCCCATTTTGTGCATTAGGTTATCCATCAGAAAAGCGATTCGGCTGAGGTATCCTGAATCCTCGAATATGTACAGGATGAAGTAAAATGGAAGGATGTAGGGTAGCGCAACTGTGACTCCACCGATGATTCCTTCTATGATGCCGCCCCAAACTAGTTCTCCAACAATTCCTGTTCCGAGAACACTATCGAAAATTGGCTTCAAAGCGAAAAAGGTGTCGCCTAGAAGGGCAGAAGTGAAATCTCCGAAACTGAATATACCAACAAAGACTGCGAGAACTGAAGCCAACATTATTGGGTAGCCAAACATTTTGTGGGTTGTTACTGTGTGTAGTTTCTCGCTTAGGGGAGTCTTCAGGGGCTTCGTTATCGTCTGGATTTCCTCTGAAATCATGTTTGCAACATTGTACCGTTCAGAAGTGATAACAGTTGGACATGAGTGACCATGAAGTTGCTCAAGTTCTCTTCGCATTCGCTTTGCGGTTGCCACAATCTCAGGACTTAAGGCAAGAACCTCTTTCTCAACCTCACTATCCTCCTCTAGAAGCTTTATTGCAACCCATCTGGTGGGATACTTCAATTGAATTTTGTTAAGAAGTATTATCAGGTCTTCGATTCTTTCCTCAATTTCTCTGCCATACCGTGGCTTCAGAGGATCTGTTTTCTGTTTTTTTTCGATAACCTCTATTGCTGTTTCCAGCATCTGGTAAACGCCTTTTCCGCTAATGGCAACTGTTGGAACAACGGGCACACCCAGAATCTCTTCTGCCTTCCTGATGTCAATGGTGATTCCTTTTTTCTTTGCCATGTCAATTTGGTTTAAGGATATAAGTAGGGGGGTTTCTAGTTCAAGAAGCTGCAAAGTGAAGAAGAGGTTTCTTTCAAGAATTGAAGCGTCTACAACATTTATAACTAAGTCAGGCTTTTCAGTGGCTATGTATTCTCTTGAGACTAGCTCCTCCATAGAAAATGTTGACAGCGAGTAGATTCCGGGCAAGTCAATGAAGTCTATTGTATAGCCTTTGAAGTGCAGGGTTCCCTCAGCTTTTTCAACTGTTTTTCCTGGCCAGTTCCCGATGTGCTGATGCAGACCTGTAAGCTGATTGAATATTACCGATTTACCTACGTTAGCGTTTCCTGCTAACGCAATTCGAAAATGGTTGTGGTTCATCTTTTAACATCGACCAGAATTCTGCCTGCCATTCCTCTGCCTATGGCTAAAAGTGAGCCTCTAACGCTTATTTCTAGGGGTCCATTGAAGGGGGCTGACTTGACTACAGTCACTTTTGTTCCTGGAGTTAAGCCTAAGTCATTAAGTCTTCTGGCGCAACGCTCGGCCATGGCATGTTTAATCCATCGTTTTCTTGCTTTATGTCTGTACATCTGCTGACCTGCTGAACTGCAGTATGTAGCGGTTATTACTCCAGTTTCGCCATTCCGTAAGGCAGTTAACGGTAAATGCATCAGTTCTTTACGTCTCCTTCAGTTTTCTTAACCTGAATGATTGCGGCTAAGTCATAGTCGATTGTGAAGTGTTTTCCTTCAACACAAATTGCTAAACCGCTAGACAGGTTCTTGTTTTCAACAGCTACTCGTTTTCCAGGAATAAGGTGTAGTTGAGTCAGCTGTTGCAGCGCCTCGGATTCCTCTTTAGTTATTTTGATTATGACGCCAGCTGTTTTAGCGTCAAGTTCGCTGAGAGCCACTGTTTCCTCTTTAAAGATTCCCCCACATTTTGTTGGTATCAGATTTCCATGAGGACATCTTTTCGGGTGTCCTAAGACTTTCTCTAATGGTTTAAGGATTTCTGGGGATAGAGCGTGCTCTAACTTGCAAGCGGGGTCATGGACTTGGCTCCAGTCTATATGTAGAATATCTGTTAGCAGACACTCTGCTAACCGGTGCCTTCTAAGAACATTTGAGGCGATTTTTCGTCCATTATCAGTCAGCTTCACTCCCTTGTATGGCTTATGGATAACAAGACCTTTCTTCTCTAAGTTATCTATGGTGTTTGTGATTGAGCCTGGAACAACATTCAAGCTTCTTGCTAATTCCATGGTTCTGGCATAACCTGTTTTCTGTTCCAGACGGTAGATTGCCTCAAGATATTCTTCAGCTTGGTTGGAGACTGTTTCTAGTTCAGTGTTCAAATGTTTCACTCGCTTGAAATTACGATATCTCGTAATTTTTCTTGTTGGTATCATAGATAAACTTTACTTTTTCCAAAACAATATTTCGTCCAAAAGACATAAAAACTGACAATAGATTACAATCGACCTATTTTCACACGTATAACTTCGAAAACAGGCTCAAGGCTTAAAGTGGTTTTGAAAGACTCCTCGGACTTCTTCAGGCTGCTCCAGAACATAAACTCCATCCATAGCAGCTATCTTTTTGGTGTGCTCCACATCTTCTTTTCTCACGCGCAGTTTCATTTCGCTTCCATCTGGAAGCTGTGTGACTGCTGTACCTTCTTTATAGTCGCAAGGCACCACATATACAGGCACAAAACTCTTCAAAGACATTATAGTAGCGTTAGTCAGTAACGTATCCGTTATTCCAGCTGCAATCTTTGCAACAGTGTTCGCCGTAGTTGGGGCAATCAGCAGAAACTCGATTTTTCCGCTCTGGAGCTGAACAGCAAGAGTGGGTATATTGGAGTTGACTTCAACCCTAACTTTGTCAAAGTTTTTCTTTAAATCATTAGCTAGGTCATAGAAATTTACTACCTGGTATCCTGCCTTCGAAAGATATACCGTTATTCTAACATCATCCTGATACTGCTTCTTGATTTGCTTCATGATTTCTATTACTTCAATGAGCCTGTCTCCGCTGCCTGTGATTCCCCACGCAACACGTTTTACCTTTTTCTTTTCTATTTCTGTAGATTCAATCATCTTTCTTCACTTCTTTTGTTTTTATCTCGATTCTGTTTAGAGCTTCAGCGAATCGTTTTACGGTCTTCTTCAAGCTTCGGAACCCTTCTTTGTCATCTTTTACTCCTTGCAGAGTGTCCTTTGACCAGAAGTTAGCTCCCAAATTTGCTCCAAAGGGGCCGCCACTCACAGGTATGACACCGTTCAGGATAAAAAAGGTGTGAATTTGCTGGATTGCAGGTTCCTGTCCTCCGAGTCTGTCGCCCCCCACGGCAATAGCCATACCAATTTTGTATTTTAAAACATTCGGGTCTGCAGCTAAGAGAGCTCGACAGCGGTCTAAAAGAGTCTTGGTTTGGGCGCTGACTCCCCCATTATAGACTGGAGTAGCTATGATTATGCCTTTAGCCTGCTTTAGGAGGCCATAGAGGATTTTCATGTCATCGTTTATTATGCATTCTTTGTGTTTTAGGCAGTGGTCACAGTGTCTGCAAAATCCAAGTTGTTTGCCTCTAACAGTGAAAAATGAGGTGTGTAAGCCATTCAGTTCTAGGGTGGCTAAGGCGTCTTTGAGCACATATTCTGTTGCACCGTTTCGGGGGCTCCCGCATATGCCAACAATCATGGAGTTTCATCTGTCTTTTATTGTTCGACAAACGCAATAAAGTTTACTAGGAAACAGCAGACCGTCCACAAAAATGGCACTGTGGTATGGTGAATTAATTCTTTTCTTCGTTTAGTTTAGCTTTGATTTCATCCCAATCCCAATTGAACATTTCAAAACAGATTAGGGTTTGTGTCTTCAGAATGAAAGGAGATTTTCGTAGTTCGATAATTAAACGGTCGATGTCTACAAGTTTTCCCTTAAGTGCGACGATAAAATCAAAGTAACCGTGAACAAAATCTAGCCGTTCTACTTTAGAGTCTAATATCAATCCTTTGGATAGAAGATCGTTGGCGAAATCGCCTTCTTTTCCAGGTTGAATCTCCATTAGTACATAGACACGAATATCTTCACTACTCGATTTTCTCACCTCCCCCAAAACTTTTCCTCTGAAGAAGGAAAACAAAAAATTTGGTGTGTCTTCTTTCCCCCTTTGTACGAGTCATACAATAATTAATCAGTTAAAGCTGGATAAAAAATTAACCTATCTGAAACTAGCTGTTTTAAATATAGAAATGCTGTAAGGACAAATTTCTTCTATTAGTAAGGCATAAACACTTTGAAGGTTTCAAGAATGGGATTATTTGGGAAAGCTCTTAAAAGAATCCGACAGGGTCTTCCAAAAATGGACTTTATCAAAAACAAGCATGGAGATTGCGCTAATTTCGATAATGGAACTTGTAAAGTCTTTCATTTTACTAATTTGGACCCTGAAGGGCAAGCTTGTCCTCATTTCAAGGCTAAAAAGTTGGCAGAAACTGAAAACAAAACTAAAAATTTAGAGAAATGAGTTGACTAAAACTCAAATAAAAGAGTATAAAAAATGCTTATTTTGAATTTTGTGGAGATCTAATGCCTCAGACAGTGAATGTCTGTCCTGTTTGTGGAGCAATAAGAAAAGGATAAATGAAGAATTCTGTAGATGTTGACCACAAGTTAAAGGGGCAACACCTAAAAGCAGGAAATACCCGAACATGCCAATATGGAAAAGAAACAGGTTGCACTTTTAGCCTTAATTTGTGGCGTCGCCGTTTTTACAATAAAACTGGTAGCCTACTTCATCTCCGATTCTGTTGCTCTGCTTTCCGATTCACTAGAATCTATCGTTAACATAGCGGCTTCAGGGCTGATGTTCTTTTCAGTGTGTGTTTCAGAAAAAGCCCCAGACAGCAGCCACAAGTACGGTCACGAAAAAATCGAAGACATATCAAGCCTGATAGAAGGCATCTTAGTAATCATAGCGGCCGCCCTTATCATCCATGCTGCTACAGGACGCCTTCATGAACCAGCACAACTGATGCAACTCGATGTAGCCATTGGCATCTCAATATTCGCAACTGCTCTGAATGGGGCGCTTTCTTGGATGCTAATCAGAACTGCTAAGAGCTATGGCTCAGCAGCTCTTGAAGGAGACGCGAAGCATCTGTTCTCTGACGTAATTTCAACTGTTGGCGTGTGGGTAGGACTAGTTGTGGCTCAGTTTACTGGATGGGGATTCTTGGATTCTGTTTTGGCTTTTATAGTTGCTACTTTGATTATGAAAGTAGGTATAGAGCTGATTATTAAGTCCTCAAATCGTCTGATGGACCAGTCGTGCAAAAAAGAGGAAGAAAAGATAATGGAGGTTCTTGACAGACATTCCTTCCAGTTTATTGATTTTCATGACTTGAAAACCCGCAGGCACGGAAGCCAAGTTTTTGCTGAGCTTCATCTTTCTGTTGACGGTTCACTGAGCGTTAAAGAAGCTCATGACCTAACAGACCATCTAGAAGAGGAACTAAAAGAAGAGCAACCAAATGTGAAACTGACAATTCACGTTGAGCCACCAGAATAACTCAGAAACTACCAGCGCAGAATGTTTGCAATCGTCTTTTTGCTGACAACCTCAGCGACCTGTTTTCCAGCCAAAAGTTCTGCCAGTTTCAGGGCAAATGGAAGGGCTGTTGCTGGTCCTCTGCTGGTTACGATGTTGCCATCAACTACAACCATTTCCTGGTTTGGTTTGCCTCCTCCTGCTTCCAGTTCTTTTTCCATTCCTGGATAGATTGTGCATTCTTTGCCTTCGAGGACGCCAGAGTCTGAGAGAACTGTTGGGCCTGCACAGATTGCAGCTAATATCTTGTTGGATGCTGCTGCCTTTTTGACCATGGCGATGACTCGGGGGTCTTTTCTGAGGTTTTTGTAGCCTGGGTTGCCTCCGGGAACAATTATTGCATCAAACTCTTCCACTGACACTTCGTCGATTGATTTGTCGGGAATAATTTTCATTTCATGTTTGCCTTCAGTAACGGCGGATGTTAAGCCAGCAACGGTTACGTTTATGTTGGCTCTTCTGAGGACATCGACGACTGTTACTGTTTCAATTTCTTCAAAGCCTGTTGCAAGAAAAACTAGTGCTTTAGCCACATTCATTCACCTTTGTTATTGTTCTAGCTCCTTAACCAGTTTAACTATTTGTTCTATGACATAATCATTTATTTTTTCTCCTGTCTCAGAAGATGCCACTGTCGGGTCGCCCATAACTCCGCTTGGGAAACACCGTTCAGGGTCTGGAACAACCTCAAAACGGGGGAGATTTGGAAAATTTGGTGCTCCTTTTCCCTTTATCAAATCTGATCTGATAGCCATTACTCTTGATGTTTCGATGGTGCCAGCATGGGAGTCACGGTCATCGAACTCGATACCTCTAAGGTCAAAAGCAAAGTCGTAGTCTGAGCAAATCATGATTCTTGGTCTATCAGCTTCATTCATGTGCTTAACTATGACCGATTTGGCTGCGAGCCTAATGGCAGTCATGTGGGAGCCGCCAGCATGACCAGTTATGACAAGCAATCGTTTGAAGCCGTTGCGGATGAAATCATCTAGGATGTCAGTCATTATGCTGCGCAATGAATCAAAGCTTATTGTGATTGTGCCAGGAAAGTTTCTTGTGGAATTGCAGAGACCATAACGTAGAGGTGGCGCAACTAGGCAGCCTGTTTTTTTGGCAACACCTAAAGCCACGTATTCTGCTTGGATACTGTCTGTGTTTAGGGGTAGGTGATCACCGTGTTCTTCTATGCTTCCGCATGGGATAATCACGACTTTTCCGTCTTTGGCCGCCTGTTCCGCTTCTGGCATGCTCAATTCATCAAACCAAAAGGATTTCTTTTTGCTCAAATCTGATTCCTCTTCACTTGTTGTGTCTGTCACAAAAACTTAGTATTCTTTCACTCTTTAAACTATCGAGTCCTGACAATGCAAAAGAAAAGTTTACACTAACATACAATATGATTAATCCTGTATCGATTTGCTCTTGGCTGTTCCATGGTTGGAACAGAATGTTCCTTGGATAGAACTAAATGTGAAGATAACAATGGTTATTTGAAAGTGATGAAATATGGAAAGGAGACTTCAGCAAACTTTAGGTTCTTACAGGTTCTGGATCTTTATTGGTGCAGCTGCCTACTTTCTTTATGCAGCATATTTTGCCATCTATGGATTATCTTTCAGTGTTGGGCTGATTTCTGATCATTACGTCTTCGATCAACTGGCAAAGGACCCGTGGTGGTGGGCTGTTCTATATTACGGAAGCGAAGGAGTTGTTGGATTCTTATGTGGCTTCTTCCGAGCTATTGCAGGCTTTTTTGCAGTCTCTGCAGCTTTTCTTTTTTGGCGAAATAAAGACGGAATGAGTCTAATTAAATCGAAAGTTACCAAAGCTTTGTTTTTTGAAGCTGCCTATTTCATCTCTTTAAGCCTCTCAGTGATTGCATCTCTTGCATACTTTTTTACAGGTGATCGATTCTACTATTTTGATGGGCTCCCAGGTTTAATCTATGTGTTAGTTGCTGGATTGCCCTTGCTGGCAATGATTGTTTTTGTTGCTCCTACTTTGCTTAATTTAAGAAAAAAGATTCTTCAAGATGCTGGAGAAAAGGAAGTTAGTAAATGGGCTTGTTTAGCTGGAGTTGCCTACCTTTTTGTAGTTTTTTGGTTTAACTACTCCATGTCATGGGCTGGGGTTATGGTTACTTATCCGCGGGTTCAGTATGGGTTATCTTTCCTGCTTTTCCCAACAAATTTGCTCAGTTTTGTTCTAACCTTTGTTGGTCTTCTTTTGTTGGCTTTCTATGGTTTAGCTGTATCTTTACCAGTCATTCAAAAAAAGTCAGTTCAGCTCAACCTGAAACATATCGGGGCACTGCTATCTCTTTTGGGGGGGTATTTTGTGTTTAATATGTTCTTCTATTATTTTACTGGCGGATATGAAGCTAATCCCAGTGTCTGGTACGAAGTAGTTGGTCCCCTTCACAACCCCTACTTCTGGTGCTTCACATTGTTCTTTTTGGGTCTAGTATTGGTCTTGAGGTCGAATAAGCCAGAAAAATAGGCTTTAGCCTAATTTAGATTACTTTCATGGTTTGTTCGTAGTATCGTGGACCATAGCTCAGGGTAATTTGATGGTAGATGTTGGTTCCATCAATGACTTTTTCTAGATTTCCTTCAACTAGCACCTTTTCGCCCTTTTTTGCCTGCATCCTAAACTCTTCCATGTACGAAAATATCCGCATGATGTCCGGAACTTCTGGTCCATCTAAGGTCTCTTTTACGTCAATCTGGTATATAGACGGAATATAGGGTGCATCTCTGTCGCCAGTTATCTCGGCTACTGCTTTTATCCAGCCTGCATGGGAGATTCGCGCAAAATTGTTGAATTCGTTAACGTTTTCTTTCCAGGACTTGACGGGCTCAAACTCTGCCTTAACAACTCTTCCCGCATCCGCTGAATCAAAGTAAGCGTAAATCAGTTTTCGTTGCTGATGCCAACGATACTCTTCTGGGCTATAGTTCAGGAACTTCCAATCCTTTGATTCAACAGCTTTCATGCTGTCAAACTCGTTCCACAGCGACGGATCTTCCCTGTACAGGGTTTCCAGTGCAATACAGAGCTTGTCCATGTTTTCTCTGCCATAAACAATAAAATCCAAGTCTGAGAGGTCAGGATGATAAAAGCCGTGAAGCAGAGAACCAAAAACCCCAAAATCTGTTGTCTTTAGGCCTGACTGGGATAAAATTCGGTCCAGTAAGTCATGTAACGCCTTCAGGAGCACATCATTAGACTTTTTCTGTAGCACTTGCTGTAAGCCATACTCTGGTTTACGGACTTCTGTTATGTCGACCTCATTTACGCCTACCAGACATTTCTGAAGAGGCTCATAAAAAACTGTGTACTGGGGAAACTTGTTAAGAATTAGTTTCATTCCCTCGTCCGCAAAAAACTTGTAATAAACTGTGTCCTTTTCGCCTCTTAGTGCCCGAGGATTACTTGACTGGAAGATTTTTGGAGAAGCATATTCAGGGTCACACACGTATGCGCCTTTGGGGTGAAGGTAACCATATACCCTGAAAAGTATCCCATCGTCAGTGATTATCGCGTCACGGTCTCGCAGTTTCAACCAAGCACCTCACAACTTACATTCATACTTGGAGCC
>JAFGGM010000003.1 GCA_016930555.1 Candidatus Bathyarchaeum sp. | reverse complement strand
TGCTGGTTATGGTGTGTCTACCTGGACCAAAAACGTCGTAGGCTTTTCCATCACGGAAGAAAACAGCCCACTGATTCTCCTTAACGATAACTTGGCTTCCATACTTCAAGGATAGATTGGGAAATCTGTAGGCAATATCTTGATCGCCAGCGAAATCCCAAGCAACTTTCTCTATTATTGGCACTTCATTTCATCCCCTAAATTTTTAACGGTCTAAACTGTTTTTCTAGTTCAGATAAACAATAACCCCAAAATAACTATCAATAACAGAATTTAATAGTTTTTCATGTTTTCTATAGTTAATACTAAACTTTATTTGAAGTTGCACTAGAGTTTATCTTTAACCCATCTTATCAAGAAATATGGGTTCTTAATCAAAGAAACAACATACATGCAATTCACTGAACAATTCTTACAGAAGTCCCATTTGCCGCATTCCTTGATGATTGTTTTTGCCTTCTTCGTCTCTAACCCATCTCGCAACTTCTCATCCTTCTCGATTTTCATTAGAGTGAAAAAGGGGCAAGGTAAAGCAGCAGAGCCATCAGGTTTCAAGGAAATTGTGCTTGATGCAGACGAGCATCTGATGAAATTGTTGAATCCGCCTGAAGCCTGAAATTTGAAGTAGTCACTTTCAAAATGGATTTTTTTGTATTTCTTTTTCTCTTCCTCAAGCTTTTTTAAAATGCGACTAGTTCCTGACACCTTCATTTCTTTGGCATCTATTTCATTCACTGATTCTCTTGGCACATTGTCAACAGCCGAGAAGTGGATTGGCAACTCGAGGGATTTTGCGAACTCGATTGTATCGTCCAAGTATTCATATGTTTCTTTGGTTATCACAGAAAGCAGATCTATTTCAACTCCCAGTCTTCGTGCCTGCTGTATGTTTTTTCTGACTTTGTTAAAGGCGTCAACTCCTCTAGTCCTATTGAATACCTGTTTATTGTTTACGTCAAAAGACACAGCCAATGCGTCAGTGTGTCTAGAGAGGTCGTCAATTCTCTTATCCAACAAAATTCCGTTCGTAACCAACCCCGTGAACATGCCCAATTCTTTGCTTGAAAACTCCAGTAGTTTTCCTATATCATTCCTTAGTAGTGGTTCTCCACCAGTGAAACTTATGATTGAGCAACCCAAGTTCCAGATTTCAGCCAGTCTCTGTTCAATGTCACGGGTTGGTGCCTCAGTCTCGAAGACTTTTTTTCTCCAAATGTTACAGAAGGCGCACTTCATGTTACAGCGAAAAGTGCATTCAAAATGGACAAACAATGGATGAACAGATTTTTCACTCAGAAGTGAATGTACACGCGACCGTAAAAAACCCTTGACCAGATTAATTTTGTTTGTCACAACATCAATACTGAACATTTTGCTTTTTTAGATTTACTCTTAAAATGTTTGAAGGCACAAACTGTGTTTAGAAAGGTTTACGTGCAGCAATGTTTCGTGAAATAGTAACAAGGAACAATTCATTCATGGGGTGTCGTCGCTGTTCTTTCATCTGCTCTTAACTCCAAACTGTGACCTACAATGCAGATACTGCTATGAGAAATCAATTGGCGACATGGACGCCGACTTCGGAGACTTTGCTGTAGACTATAATGTTCCAGACAAAATCTCCTACAGCATCCAACTTTTGACGAAATTCGTCAGCAAGGACTCCGAGGCTGTGCTAATTTTTTATGGCGGCGAACCAATGCTGTGCATCGAAGAAATAAAACAGATAATGGACAACGTAAAAGCTAAACAATTAAACATCCAAACCAACGGCTTACACCTGAATAGGCTTGAACCAGACTACGTGAACAGGTTGACATCAATCTTTGTTTCCATAGATGGCACCGAACAATTAACTGACCACTACCGAGGAAAAGGAGTCTACCAAAAAGTAACCGAAAACATCAAAGCAGCAAGAAAAAATGGCTTCAAAGGCGAAATAATAGCTAGAATGACCCTCATGGAACAAACAAACATCTACGACAACATCAAGTGGCTCCTAAACAACCCCGATTACTCCTTTCAATCGATTCACTGGCAACTTGACGCAGGATTCTGGAAAAACGACTTCCACAAAAGACCGTTCCAAGAATGGGTAAAAGAAAATTATAATCCCCAGATAAGACAACTTGCCGAATTTTGGGTCAACACAATGGAAACGGAAGGTAGGGTGCTGCGCCTTTATCCCTTTCTAGGGGTGATGCATTCCCTTCTTCTTGAAGAGGAAAGCCTCCTAAGGTGCGGCTCAGGATGGGCTAACTACAGCATACAAACGGACGGTCACATAATACCGTGCCCAGCCATGAATGGGATGAAAGACTACTACCTGGGGCACATCCAAGATTCTCATCCCCTGCACCTGAAACAAATCTATGTTCAAGAGCCCTGCACAAGCTGCCGAATTTTGGGTGAATGCGGAGGAAGATGCCTCTACGCCAACATAACGCAGAGGTGGAGCAACGAAGCCTACAGTCTAGTGTGTGAAACCGTCAATAATCTTGTTGAATCAATGAAGAACTCTTTGCCACGAGTCAAAAATTTAATCGCTGAGGAAAGAATCCGCCTCTCAGATTTTGAACACCTGAAATACAACAGCTGCGAAGTAATCCCCTGAGATCATAAAGTTTCTGAAGATAAAAAACTTTAACAGTCAAGCCACATAAATCTATCATCTGAAATTTACTTACTGGGAAGGCTTTGAATATGAGTGAAAAAACTACTGAATATTCACGTTCTCCGGCTCCTTTTGTCTTCTTTGTGATACTTTCTATAGTGTTTGTGGTCTTAGCTCTCATAATATATCCTGACCCAATTGCTTTTGTTTTTGGTCTTTTAGCCGTACTTGCTCTTTTTCCTCTGCCTGCAACATTGGCAATCAACCAGGAATGGGAAGAAGCAATAATACTACGGTTCGGCAAGTTCCAGAGGCTCGTTGGTCCAGGATTCTTCTTCAAGTGGCCATACGTCGAAACTTTTCTGAAGCAAGATAAACGAATCACTACCCTAGACATCTCCCGACAGGATGTAATGACCAAAGACAACATAAGCGTAACCGTCGATGCCGTAGTCTTCATGAAAATCGTTAACACAAAAGACAGCTTAGTTAACATCCGAAACGTTTGGGACAGCGTCATGAAAATGGCACAAACAACAATGCGTGACGTGGTCGGAGACGTAGAACTGGACGAACTCCTTGCTCGCAGAGACGAAGTAGCCAGCAAAATCGCCACCATAATCGACCGAGAAACAGCAGAATGGGGCGTAGACATTACCTCAGTGAATCTCCAGACTGTAGAATTGCCCGAAGACATGAAACGCGTAATCGCAAGACAAGCAGAAGCTGAACGAGAAAAACGGGCAGTAATAATCAAAAGCGAAGGAGAACTAACAGCAGCCGAAAACCTGGAACGGGCAGTAAACAAAATGAGCAACCGCGCAATGTATCTGCGTACCTTATCCAGCCTCGAAGACATAAGCTTCGACCAAAGCAACACAATCGTTTTCGCAGTACCCATGGACATCGTTAACGGTGAAATCATTGGTATGTCAGCTTTAGCTGAAGCAACCAAGGCAAAGAAAAACTCACAAAAGTAGGGAAAACAAAGAAAAACGAATTTCGCTATCTCTGCACCACCAGAGGCTCTTCCAGCCAGAAAATACCCTAAATCATTCATTTTTCGTAAATAATACCCGAACACAAACCAAACAATACATACGTGCTTATCCAAAATTGCTCAGACATTAGAAAACTTTTTCAGCCCAACACCTTGAGCGGTTGGAAGCCGCAGGCTGAACACCTCGGCCATAGCCTCGGTGCGTACACCCCAGCTCCATCAAACCCATCTTCTATGGGAGCCCTCGTCCATGACTGAGGCCTGTTACCAGGTCTCGTGTCAGGGAATGGTTACCTCGTTTCAGGAGCGGCTTCGAGCTTAGATGCTTTCAGCTCTTATCCGCGACAGCGTGGCTGCCCGGCAGTGCCCTGTCAGACAACCGGT
>JAFGGM010000030.1 GCA_016930555.1 Candidatus Bathyarchaeum sp. | reverse complement strand
GACCGAGCAACCTTTGAAGCCAACGGAAAAGAAATCCCTGTGGAAGACATTGCCATAAACACAGCCAAAAAATGGCTAAAAGAAAACATCAGATTTGTCGACCCTGAAAAACACATGAAATACCAACTCGCCATCAGACAAGGCTCACAAGGACTCACTGACATTTTCAAACGTGAAACCTGCATTTTTGGAGCCAACGACACTTCAGCAGCAGTAGGTTATGCACCCTTAACCCGCACAGAAAACATGGTTTTGACCACTGAACGCTACATGAATTCTAAGGACTTCAAGAAACGGTTCCCTATGAGCGGTGAAGACATTAAGGTCATGGGCTACAAGAACGGCAATGTCTTGAACTTGACTATTTGTAACGCCTTTGTTGACCACCTGGTTTCTGACGTGAAAGATTATATGCGAAGAAAAGCTGAAATTACAGCTGATGTAGAGGAATGGGTGAACGCAAAAGGCGCCTTCGATAAGGTTAACGTTTACATCAACACCTTAGATGTAGACGACCGTGGAGTTGACGGAGTCTTTTTGACTGTTCTGGGAACCTGTGCCGATGGTGCAGATTCTGGCCAAGTCGGACGAGGAAACAAAGTCAACGGAGTAATCTCCCTTAACAGGCCAATTGGAACTGAAGCTGCAGCAGGCAAAAACCCAGTCAGCCACGTAGGAAAAATCTACAATGCCCTATCTCACCAAATTGCCCGAAAAATCTGTGACGAAATACCCGAAGTAGCAGAGACAATTGTTTGGCTCCTAAGCCAAATAGGTAAACCCATCGACCAACCCGCAATCGCAGCAGCCCAAATCGTGATGAACGAAGGATCAGTTTACGACAAGAAAATCCAAGGCAGAGTCAACGAAGTAATCGATGCAGAACTCGCAAACATAGAAAACTTCTGCGAAAAACTAATATACGGAAAAATTTCAGTCTGGTAGTTTTTTGCCAATTCTGTAATGTGGCGAAGTTACGTTCGCGCGAGCATGGTATAGTTCTTTATTTTTTATCATCAGCACCTCAGATGATAATTTAGCTCTTAGGAGCTTCCCGGTCAAAAGTGTTTAGAGTAATGACATTCTTATTCAAGTTTTATATGGAATGCTTACTATATTATTAATTGGAGTTAAAGATTGAAACTTAATTTTGTATTAATTGGATTAATTGGATTGATAATTGGTCTTGCAGTTATTTTGGTTTCTTCATATGAAATGAGTATTGGTGAAGAGTGGGGCTATGCAGGAATTGCTCTTGTAATAATTGGTTTCTTAGCATTGTTTTGGGGATTGCTTTCACAAGATAAATCTGCTGATGTAGGTGCACACAAACGCGAACCATATATGTCAAAATCTCCTTCACCAATATAATTTTTCAACATTTTCGAGTGTCTACGCTAGTCATTTCAAATTACCAAAGCAAATTCGCGCGTACTATCCTTCAGAAGAGGAAACCCTAAAGATAATTGACGAACTTAAAAGCAACAACCTAACACTAGGGATAGCACAAACAAATTGAACAGACGCATTAAACATGAGAAAATAACAAAAACCAAAGTGACAGACAAAAAGTTTTTATATCAATATCGATATTGATGTTGATATCAATATTGAGTGAGGTGAAAAAAATGAGAGAATCACATAATCATCGTCCATATCGTTGGATGCGACACATGGCATCGGTTCCAAAGGGCTATTTGAAATATAATGCAATGAAATTGCTTGACCAAAAACCAATGTCTGGTTCTGAGTTGATGACCACAATTGAAGAACAAACAGAGGGACATTGGAAACCTAGTCCCGGTTCAATCTATCCACTTTTGGCATGGCTTCAAGATAAAGGCTACACAAAAATTGAGGATTCCCAAGAACAAGGAATCAAACGCTATTCTCTTACCGCTGAAGGAAAAGCATTTCTCGAAGAATTAGTGGAAAGAAAAAACGAAGTTCGAAATAGATTTGGAGGTTTCAGATCTAGTTTCATGGCACCATGGATGAACTTCTACCCTGAAAACGCAAAGGAACTTTTTGACGCTGGAAAAAATTTCATGAAGGCAAATTGGCACCTTCTTGACAAACTAAGAAAAAAACATACAGAAGAAGCAATAAAGCAAGCAAAAGAAGTAATCGACAAAGCAACCAACGAAATCAACAAAATAACAAACCAATTAGAAACAAGCGAGTAAACTTCAACAAACCCTTTTTCTTTCATGAATGAGTTACCATTACTCGCGGTATCTTAGATCGACTAAACATTCTTTTTTTCTTTCTACAAAGACTTTTTTATGTTGCTAGTGTCTGTGCTAATTTCATCAAATGTAGGTCTAGTTGTTTTGTGTTGCTGCAGACTTGCTTGAGGTCTATGCTGCCTATTTTTCCTTCTTGGAGGGCAACCATCCTGTTTCCTTGGCTGTTTGTTAATAGTTCTACGGCTTTTTCTCCGAACAGGTTAGCTAGTAGTCTGCTTCTTGCTGTTGGGTTGCCTCCTCTCTGAGCATAACCTGTGACACTTAGTCTAGCTTCTACACCAGCTTCTTCCTCAATCTCTTTCAGTAGTTTGTGGGTATCGCCGATTCCTTCCGCAGCAACAATTATGCCTGACTTTTTGCCTTTAGCGCCATTAACCTTCAATGTCTTGACAATATTCTCCAGACTAAAGGGCACCTCAGGAACCAGAATCACTTCCGCACCCACAGTCAAGCCAATCGTCAAAGCCATAAAACCCCGCAACCTGCCCATAACCTCTACAACAAAAATTCGGTCATGAGAATTTGCAGTGTCCCTGATTTTGTCGATTTCAATGACTGCTGTATTCACGGCAGAATCAAAGCCTATGGTTTCCTCTGTCCCAAACACGTCGTTGTCAATTGTTGCTGGAACCCCTACAACTAAAACATCTGTTTTCTTGCTTAACTCTAAAGCTCCATGCATAGAGCCATCACCGCCAACCACAACAAGTCCTTCAACCCCATTCAAGGCAAGAGTCTCCGCAGCCTTCTTAACACCCTCTTTTGTTCTGAATTCTGGACTTCGCGATGTGTGAAGAATTGTGCCACCTAAATGAAGTATCCCGCCAACATTCCGTGGAGTTAACTCCATGAAGGTGTCAGTCAGCAAACCTTCCCAGCCTCTGTCAAAACCTAAAACTTCCAAGCCCTGAGAACAGGCAACACGAGTAACCGCCCTGATAGTAGCATTCATGCCCGGCGCGTCGCCACCACTTGTCACCAACCCAATCTTTTTCATAACCCGTTTCCTCACAATAAACATTCAAAGTAAATGTGTCTCTAACCAAATAAATAACTTACAACAAGCTACCCTTCGGTGCAACTTCATTGTTGTCTACGCTATGACTAAATAAGCTTCTGACTTCAACATCAAAAACTGACCTAGACTATCATTCATGTAAGTACATAGATAATTTTTTAAGCTAAATGGGCAAACCACTAACCATACTAAATTAGGGGAACATAAAAATGAGAAAAATAATAGCTACGGCTTTCTGTACACTGATGCTTTGCAGTTTAGTTGTGATGGTAACCGTTGGAACCGCAATAGCAGCTGAACCAGGCTACACAAGAACATCATACATGGCTGCTGTATCGCCCACGATTGATGGTATATGGACTTCACCTGATGAATGGACTGACACTGAAGCTACCTTGATAGGTGAAGATGTTTCTTTCAGAAGTACATGGGAATTTGGTGATTTTGTTGTGACAGAATGGATTATCGAATTTCTCAGCGATACAACCGACGACGCTGATGATTTTTGGAAATTCTGTATTGATGGGGACCAGAGCGGAGGCGCTTCTCCTCAGCCCAGTGATTACAAGTTTGAGATCACAGGAGGTACCACTCTGGAATGGTATACAGGAGGAGTAAATGTTTGGACCGGACCAGTAAGCTTGGGCGAAAGCGAAATAGAATGGGCTGCAACATTGAGTGCTTCACCAACTAATAGCACGCCGCACTGGATTTTGGAATTCCAAATAGTAAAGAATTCAGGAACCGTCCAAATGGCCGAGTTGTGGAATCTTTATGTAGGAGTCTACGACGCAAGCAATCCCGAAGCTGGAGTTCTAGCTTGGCCACCCACCAGCCCAGAAGTACCAAACCAGTGGGGAGTAGAAGGCTACACTATGGATCCAATCCCAGAAGGTTTAACTTTTGGAGTTATGGCGCTGCTGTCATCCATTTCAGTAATTGTTGGCTACAAGTACGTAAAGCGGAAGAAACAAAAGTTTGAAAAATGGGGATAAAATAAACGCAGGCAACAGCGTTTGTGTTATCCCTAAATTCCCTTTTTTGTAATAGTATTTTTGGTGCATAGTCACCTTTTTTCGAACAAAGTCTTTGGGGGAAGATGATATTACAACACAGTTACAAGTCAAAATCAGTCTAGTTGTCTCTTTCACGAAGTTGGTCCCATGAAACCTTCAGGATATATTTAGAGAAAGCTGCAATTTCTGTAAGACTCAGCTTTGATTTTCCTTTCTTTCGATTTTCAAAGACAATAGGAATTTCGCCAATTTTCGAATTTTGAAGTTTGGCTTGGCGGAGTGTTTCTATTTGGATTTCATATGTTTCGCAGTGAAGTTTGGGAAGCGCCTTTGTAAGGTATCCTTTGGAATAACATCTGAAGCCGCTTGTGAAGTCACTCAATTGAAGACGGATTACTCTACCAGTTATTTTGTTAGCTATTTTGCTTATCAGTATTCGAGTGAGTTTCCAGCCCTTAACTTTTCCTTCATTGCAGTACCTGCTTCCGATAACAAGGTCGCTGCCCTCTTCGGTTAGCGCCAACAGTCTTGGAATGTCGTTGGGGGCATGGGAAAAATCTGCATCCATCGTGATTATGTAATTAGGCGACTTGGGAAGAGACAGAAGATAACGGAAACCATCCGTTATTGCCGTTCCGAGACCCATCTTGTGTGGTCTCTTCATAAACAAAATGTTGCCGTATTTTTCTCTCAGCTTCTCAACAATATTTTCTGTTGCATCAGGACTTGAATCATCTATCACCAAAATAGTAGAATCTAGTTGCAAATTTTCGATGGCAGTAATTATGTCTGCAATATTCTCAGCTTCACAGTAAGTTGGAAGAATGATCGCAATAGGTGCACTAGAATCCATTAGTTTGTTGCTCAAGTATTTTCATCAGCCCGAATTGCTGAATGTTTAATGTGTTCGAATTCAAAGTTTATTAAACTTTCTACGTTTTAAAAATGAAGTTTACTAAAGAAATACTTTGACCTTTTTTGTAAGTAAAGACGGAATGACGCCCCAGAATATGCCATAACATCAAAAATATTATAAAATAACTTCGAATGCTTATTACTGAGTTGTTAAGAGCGTGATAACGACGATTTTACCCAGTCCCGATGTTTGCTCGCGTACGTTCACATGTTTAATATACCGTTAGGTTGTAAGGAAAGCCGTGGTACATACGACAAATTTACCTAAAACTAGAATTGACATAGATCGAATTAAGTCAATATTACATTCCGATTACTTCATACTTTTTCTAATTGCCCTAATTTATGTAATTATAATTTCCAGCGTGGCAATAGTCCGCCACAATGCCTTCCGCACAAACGCTTGGGACCTCAGCATCTATTCCCAATCACTATACACTACACTGAATCACGGAAAACTACTGTATAATACCTGCGAGCTTCCAGGCAACCCAGCTGGAAGCCTTTTTGGCATACATTTTTCACCATTTCTTTTTCTGTTACTTCCAATATATGCCCTCTTCCAGAATCCGATTACATTACTTGTACTTAGACCAATTGCTATTTCGTTAGGTTTAATTCCCCTTTACTGGATTCTCCGCGAACAGCATTCGAACAGGAGGTTGCTGACTTTTTTTGTCGCAATAATCTACATTATGTATCCTCCAGTTACTGCGCCAGTCTCGAACTTTGACGTGGAGGTGTTTTTGCCTGCACTATTCCTTTTTGCAATATACTATTTGAAAAAAGGAAAGCTTCTGAATGCTTACCCTTTTATTGTGCTGGCTTTAATGGTTAACGAGTTTGTTCCCCTAATCATCTTGAGCATGGCACTTTACTTCTTCCTTCTACATCGGAAAGACATCATTGGCGGTTTGCTGTCAAAGAAAGTCTCGAAAAATGCCATATTTGTCATCCTTCTATTAGCAACAAGTATTGTCTGGTTTATTTCATCTAGTGTAGTTATCTCACATTTTAACCCAAATGCGTTGAACACAAAATGGGAGTGGGGAGAATTCGGCAACAGCCCAGGGGAGATAGTTACCAATGCACTAACTAAACCAGGTAAAACAATTACTGCACTTTTGAATGATGGACAAAGCAAGTTCCTTTACATAACATCCTTGTTTGGACCCCTAATGTTTCTATCCTTCTTGGACCCATTAACGCTCATAATGACCTTGCCGTGGCTGGGGGCTAGCCTACTTTCCGTTAACCCACTATATTACGCCATTGGAACCCAATATCCCGCTTTCGTTTCACCATTCATTTTTATTGCAGCCATCAATGGAATCAAAAAATTAGGCGAAATCGGCAACAAGAATGTAATAAAAAAGATAGGCTACCTGATGGCCGTGACTCTCGCAATTAGCATACTGCTGTTTCCAGCAGCGGGAGACTTTGAGGGCAGATCATCTGATAATGTTACGCGGATGGCATTAAAGGAAATCCCTTCAATCGCTTCTGTCTCGGTTATGCCAGATGTTCATCCTCATCTATGCAACAGGCTTGAAGTTTATCCATACTTCCAGCAGGGAGTTGACTATGTGCTACTTGACGTCTATAATTGGTGGTATGACGTAGCGCTTCCTCGACCAGCACATGTAGCTCCAAGATGGCGCAATGCAGAAATTGGTGACGAATACGGAATACTCATCAACGCAAAAGGCGTACTGCTCTACCAAAACGGCTACACAGGACCAGTGAAATATTTTGAAGGAGTAGAAACCACATATAAACATGGTGACGTACAAATCGCAACTGGAAAGGTTATTCAGGACGAAATCAATTTGGAGGACTCTGTAACGAAGACAGATGTATTGGTTCATAATACCACTGACCCAACGCCCCTGTTCTTTACGGTTCCAGAAAAAGTTCTGCCTCCAGGAACATACAATATCACAGTGCTACTGAAAACATCTGTGCACACAAGAAATGAAGTTATCACCTTAACGGCTTTGAAGGCGCCAGAAAAGTCCACAGTAGCCACTAAAACAATTAGAGGGAATGACTTCAGGAGAGCAGACACATGGCAGACGTTCATGCTCAGTTTTACACTTGAACAACCCACTTACATCGAAATTGTTGCCAAGGTAACAAATTCAGCGGACATAAGCTTCTACTCCATGAAAGTTTTACAGATGACAGGCGGAGGATAACTTGAAGATTTGTGCCGTTACCACCTGGCCTCCCCACAGGGACGGAGTGGCATTATACTCCTTTGAGTTGTACAATCAGATAGCCAAGCTGGTGGACGTGGTTATTCTTGCAAACACTCTGACACCAAAGGAAGCATCTGAATCCTGTAAAGAAACGCACACCACTATTTTGAGATGCTGGAGAAGAGGTCCTTGGTTTCTTTTCGACATTTTCCGTTCCGTGTTAAAAACGAGAGCTCATGCGGTTCATTTACAACATGGATGGCTACTGTATGGGGGCTACATATCCTCCATCTTTTTTCCAGTTTTACTGCTGTTTTTCCGTCTAAGCCGTAAACCCTGTGTGGTTACAGTACACACAGTGATACGAAGAGATGCCAAACTTTACAAAAATTCCCTAGTTAATTTCTTGGCACGGACAGCTGTTATGTTCGTTCTGAAGGGCATCGTAAAATTTTCAGACAGCCTGATTGTGCATAATCCTTTGATGACCGCGACTCTCAAGAAAGAGTATAATACAAACATAGATAAAATCGCCATAATTCCACATGGAGTGAAGCCTGCATGCAATCCTAATGAAGGTCAAAAGAGTAAAGAAGTCAGCATCATGTCCCTCGGGTTCCTAAGGAAAGACAAAGGAATAAGCTACTTGATTCAAGCTTTCGAAAAATTCCATGAAACATGTCCTGACGCAAAACTGATAATCGTCGGAGGAAGTCATGCCCATGACAAAAAAACCCAATCTGAAAAATTCAAGCAACTTCTAACACCAGCCGCACAGAAACATGTGATATTCACAGGTTTTGTTGACGAAAAACGGCTGGAACAACTCATTTGGAATAGCGACATAATTGTGCTACAGTCCACAGAACCATATTATGTAGAAGCAAGTGGGGCTTTGGCAACAGTTGCGGATTATGGTAAACCAGTTATTTGCAGCAAAGTCCCCAAATTTCAAAGCGAACTGCAAAACGAAGAACACTATCTTGCCGTGGCATCATCTGATTCAACGGAACTGGCTCAAGCCCTTTCCCTTTTAATAAAAAATGAAGAACTTAGAAAACGTCTTGGAGAAAACCTTAGACAAGAAATGAAAAACAGACGATGGAGCACAGTAGCAGCAGAACACATCAAGCTCTATGAACAGCTACTGAAATCATAAGTGTACAGTAGAGGTTAATGCCATTTTGAACATACCTCGATTAACTCATCAGCGATTTTCTTTGAATCAAACAATTCGGACCTTGCTATACAATTCTGTCTAATCTTTTGGGGGTAACCTTCTTTCCAAATCTTCAAAGCAATGTCCAGCAGCTCTTCATCATCATTTCCGAGCCAGCCTGTAGATCCGTTAATAACGGATTCGGTGGGTCCCTGCTTATTGTATGTAAGCACGGGCGTTCCACATGCCATGCTCTCGATAGGAATGTAACCGAAGGGTTCATGGTTAAAAGTAAAAAGGACGTAGAGGGCGTTACTATAAAGGTTCACCAGCTCTTCATCAGAAATTGCCCCGATAAATTGGATATTAGGGTGATTTGCGATGCCATCTGGAATCCCTGATGCCTTGTAGCCAAAAGCTTTGATTTTTACACCAGCATCACATACTTGCTTGAGAATTTTGAATTTGGTTTCCTTGTTGTAGACGCCAAAGTAGGTCAGCACATAGTCTTGTGATGGCCCATTGGTGTCAGGTTTGAAGAGGGTGCGATCTAAGGGAGGAGAAATCACGCCGTCAACTTCAACACCTAATTCCTCATACATAGAAGCACAAAACTTTGAGTTAGCTATCACTGAATCAGCTAAACTCGCATAAGCTCTAACGGCTTTCTTCTCCAGATACCTCAATACTGGAGCAATCAAACGATATGTGTACTTGTAGTGGGCAGGCATCTCAGAGCTCATGTCATCAAAAGCTCTAGTCATGGGACCTTGACCATAATACAAATGGGCCTTGACCCGAATACAGACAGAAGTGTTAATCACAATCTCATTATCATCCAAATCATCTAAACACAAAACACCCGATTTGAATAACGATTTTGCCCAAGCTTCAACAATAGGATAAAAATTCGTAAAACTAAATTTTGAACCAAGACTTTTGACACGAATATTTTTTTTCTTCGCCGCCTGCATTACCTCTTCACTGACACTTGAAGAAACAAGCTTAACATTGTGCCCACTTTTCTGCATCTCGGTAGCTAAAAGAAAGGGCGGTCGCGTAGACCCATATGAAGTCAAAAGAGGGTCAGTTACGAAAGTTATATTCATGTACCAAACTCCAGTGCACACATTCAGGTAAATAGCTTTAATGCATCAACATTCCCAGCCCACTCCACGAGCAAATCCAGCATTAACACGTTTTCACCCTGATGCACGCTCAATTGAAAACCTAGTTCATATCTTTTAGCAAATAACAGTTTTGGCACTTTACACACCCCAAACAAAAAAAACATACTAATTATTGAAGCTAATTTGTCCGCTCTAACGTATAGCAAATTATAATAGCAATTCTGTTAACATAATTCAAAACCTGAATTGATAACCAACTACAAAAAACTTGAGAAGGCAAACTCTGATGCTTCCTAAATTCGATTTGACAAAAAAATCGTGGCTTCAAGTTTCTGTGTTAGGGTGTTTTATCGCTGCAATATTGTTATTGATATTTCTAGACTACTTCAATCTTGAGAGTTTTCCCATATTCAATGAACGGGGATTCTACTTTGACTACACATGGAAAGGAAGACTATTCATTCTGTTCTTCATGTGGCTTCTTGTCTTAGAGTATTCGCTGAATTTGGAACCAGAACCAAAAACAGATCAAAAAAACAAACCCGAAAGCCAACTTAAAATATTAGCAACATACATATGCGCACTTATTCCAATAATCTACATCATAAGCGTCAACTTCTTGGGTTTAAATCAAGCAATCATACAACTTGGAGAAGCTCTCCGCGGCGAATACTGGAGAGCAAACTTTGGGGATTGGGAACACATCCTTACAGCAGCTTGGCCCCTATCACTCGAATATCTGATGTTCACAGTTACATTCACAGCAACTATACTCTTAGCATATGGAAAAAGTGGCTTGAAAAAATTTGGCATCTCAATAGGGCTAATCGCTGGAATCACTGCCATATATCTTACTGACACCATCTTTCCATATGGAGTGCTTAAACCTCTGCAATTATTGGCGCTTCCCACAGCTTCGTGTGCAGCTATGCTGCTTGACCTTTTAGGTTACACTTTCATGCTTTACTATACTCCGGGAGCATCTGCTATGCCAATTATCAGAACAAGGGACTTGGCGGGTAATTCAGTTTCTATAGGTATTGCTTGGCCATGTGCTGGAGTGCACAGCATGTTTCTTTACACGTTAATCATGATGTTGCTCTTCAGGAAGTCTAGCATGTCACGTTTCCGTAAACTTGTTTACTTCATTATGGGAGCAATCGGAACATATCTTGTTAATGTGTTAAGGATAATTGCATACTATTTCATCCGAGTGAATTCTGGGTTGAGTGCCGCAGAGACGTTCCATGATGTTTATGGAGAAATACTTTTTGTTGTTTGGATTCTCCTTTACATCCTGTTAATTGTTTGTATCCAAAAGTTCAGGCTCGCAGAAAAAACGCAGCAAGCAATAAGGAAACTAACACAATATTCTAGAAAAGAGAAACAGCAGCCTACAACACCTAAACAGCAGACTAGAACCTAAGCTGAAGGATTATCCCAGAAAGCAGGATAATTTAAATTCTCAGAAACTTAAATCAATTAAGTTTAAAAGTGCCCTAGAGGTCATTACTGCATTGAACTGGAGGAACAACATTTGAGTGACGAAGCCCAATCACGTTTTTACATCCCAGGAGCCACAACCATAGGCCTAGTTTATTCTGACGGCGTAATCTTGGCTTCAGAAAAAAGAGTTACATACGGCTCCATGATTATGAGCAAAACCGGAAAGAAGGTTTTCAGAATTGCTGACCAAGTCGGTGCAGCATGCGCAGGCTTAGTTGGTGACATGCAAATTCTGGCAAGGGAAGTGGAGGCCCAAGCAAAACTGTTCTCATTCGACTCAAGGAGGTCAATGACTGTTAGAGCAGCAGCCAAAGTTATGTCAAACGTGCTTTTCAGCAGACGCATGATTCCATTGATTACTCAAACTATTGTAGGCGGAATGGAAAACGAAAGCCCAGCAATATACGTGCTTGACGTTATTGGCTCTGTTTTGCCTGACACATATGCTGCTGTTGGCACAGGCGCCCAAATGGCAACTGGAGTGCTAGAAGAAGGATACAAAGATGGCATGTCCCAAAAAGACGCAAAAGCCCTGGTGTTACGGGCAATCAAATCGGCTATAAGCCGAGACTCCATGAGCGGCGACGGCGTGGACCTACTTATAGTCTCAAAGGAAGGAATCAAGGAAGAAACCATCAACTTTTAACCTGCCAACAGATGGTTTTTTTCAGCTAAATTTACACGGTGAAAGTTAAGAAGCTTTAATACCGTAGGAAACGCATGTTGCATAAGTCAGAGGCGAAACAGCATGACGTTTCAGCTGACCCCCGAAGAAGGCGAATTTCTCGTAAATCTAGCCAGACAAACAGTAACTGAGTACCTGAAAAGCGGCAAAGTGGTTAAGGCACCTGAAGACCTTTCATCTGAGCTGATGGAGCCATGCGGAGTCTTTGTTACATTGAACAGTATCATTGAAGGAGAGAAACGGTTAAGGGGCTGCATTGGTCTTCCTTACCCGACCACTCCCCTAGTTCAGGCAGTGATAGAGGCTGCCCTCAGCGCCGCAACCCAAGACCCACGTTTTCCCCCAGTTGCCCATGAAGAACTGAACAACATAGTTTTTGAGGTCAGTGTCTTGACTCCCCCTGAACAGGTTACAGTTGAGAAGCCAACAAAGTATCCCACAAAAATCAAAGTTGGACGCGACGGACTCATAATGGAACGAGGCTACTACAAGGGACTGCTTTTGCCGCAAGTGCCTGTTGAATGGAACTGGAACGAACAAGAGTTTCTGTGCCAAACAGCAATGAAGGCAGGGCTATCTCCTGACGCTTGGCTACTGAAGGATACAAAGATATACAGGTTCCAAGCGATAATTTTTGAGGAAGCCTCCCCTAAAGGGCAAATTAAACAGAAAACAATCTAGAGGAAACCACAACACATGCGCGTTCTTTTTACTCCCTCGGGCGTGGGATTAGGACACGTTGGTCGCTGCATCCCCATAGCTCAGAAGCTCAAAAAAGAAGGCGCAGAAATACTTTTTTCCACGTACCGTGAGGGCTTCAAGTACGTTCAGCAGGAAGGCTTCCAAACCGTAGAAGCTCCAGACATTGGAGTTCAAGTTAAGCCAGACGGAAGCATTGATTTCCGATTAACAACCGTGAATCCTGGACCCTTCTTAACCATCTACACAATCATGAAGCAAGTTGACGCTGAAATCAATTACATGCAAGCCTTTGAACCAGATATTGTGGTTTCGGATTCGCGGGCATCCTCTCTTGTGGCAGCAAAGCTACTGGACATCCCAAGAGTATGCATTTTGAACCAGTTTCAGGTATTCATTCCCAGACGAACAAGGTTCCTGAAGCTTGCCAGAATAGCAGACGCCACTACCTTAACTCTTGTCGGAAGAGTGTGGGCAGAAGTGAATCATATCCTTATTCCAGACTTTCCTCCACCTTACACTATCTCAACCAAAAATCTGCATATTCCAAAGGCTTACCACAAAAAACTCAGGTTTATTGGCCCAATTCTTCCTGTCCACTCCAACGACCTGCCAGACAAGAAGGCGCTGCGAAAAAAGCTGGGGCTAGACGAATCTAAACCATTAATTTTTGCGCCAATCAGTGGACCAGCAAAGGAACGCGCCTACTTCACAGGCTTGCTCAGGCAGATTTTCAGCAACTTTCCTGATGATTACCAGATTGTTATGTCTCTTGGGTATCCGAATGCTTCAGTTGAGCCTGTAAGTAATGGAAACCTGATTATTCATGGGTGGATTCCTAACCGTTTCGATTACCTGAAAGCCTGCGATGTGGTTGTTTCCCGTGGCGGTCATGGAACTTTGTCCCAGTCGATTTGTTATGGCAAGCCTATAGTTCTTGTTCCTACACCAAACCATACTGAACAATACAACAACGCCAAAAAAGCTTCTGACATAGGAGTTGCAGAAATTATCCAGCAGGAAAACCTCAACAAAGAGGCGCTTTTGGCAGCCCTCCGAAAAGTTTTGGAGAAAAAGAAGATTCAGAAATCGGAGCAACTTCAGAAAGAATTTTCGAAATGGAATGGACTAGAAATCGCCACAAAAATAGTCACTGAAACAGCATAACAGAAGTGCGGATTAAAAACCCATCCAAGGCTCGTTTCTTAATTATGTTCTTTTTGTGTAGTTCATTCCAAGAACGTACAATTCCGCGCTCTTTGATCGGCTAGCTCTTGGTTTAACCATTTTCACAAAACTGAACTGCTGTCTCACCTCGTTTACGAAACGGTTTGTAGAGCTTCCCTGAAACACTTTCACGAAGAAGTTTCCGCCGTAACGCAGAACAGAAGCAGCTAAATTCAAGGACTGCTGTGCAAGGTCAATTTGGCGAGCGTTATCAAGCTCCCAGATTCCAGACACGTTAGGTGCAACGTCTGAGATAACAACGTCAGCTGAGTGGGGTAAAAGCTCAAGAATGACCTTGATGGTTTGTGGTTCAGAGACGTCGCCAATAACTGTGCGGACATTGGATTCATCAAAGGATTCTATCTGTTTCAGGTCAACTGCCAGAACAAAACCCGATTCTTCTACAAGCTTTCTGGCAGCTTGTGTCCATCCGCCGGGGGCAGCCCCCAAATCCAACACCACGTATCCAGGCTTGATGAACTTGTATTTCTTTACTGCCTGAAGAAGCTTATAGGATGCCCGTGAACGAAATTTTTCTTTTTTTGCTTTCCTATAATAATATTCTCTTTTCCGCTCATTTACCCATGCTTTAGGCAAAACTATGTTTCACCAGAAGACTCTGCGATTTCGTTTTCCTCTTCTTCTACGCCTAGAATCCACATAGTCAACCTTGGGCAGTCGTTAGGAGAAATTGGGCTCCATGCGCCGCATCTTGCATCGTTTGTGCACATCAGACATGGAGAATCAATAATAGAGCTTAGGGATGCAGGTTTCCGCTTAGGAAAAAGCCTGTACGTCCATCTGCCCTCAAAAAGTTCTTTCTCGCGAAGAATCAACCCTTTAGTTTCCAGTTTCAGTGCGATTCGGCTTCCTTCTCTGCTTGTAGCGTCCAGTTCCCGCCACAGTTCAGATTGAAGTACTCCGTCGGTTCCGTTGTTGGAAATAACATCAAGGGCTTTGTGTTCGAGTTCGTTGCGTCTTGGCATATAATGTCTGTCCTTATAGTCGTCATATTATATGGGCATGTTAAAGCATAAAAAGGTGTATGTTTTTGTTGAATTAAGCATATTACTGAAAAAGAAGAGTTACTGGCCATTTTCTCGAAAGAACTGCGAAACGTTTTAACACCTCCATAAACCAATATCTTTTCTGCAAAAACAGAAAAACACCAAAAATTGTTCGTTAAAGGAGCCAAAAAAGGTTGACCACAAACAATTCAGGTTGCTCATACTGCTTAGGCATCGAATCTACGGCAGACGATTTCGGCGCCGCAGTCGTATCTTTTGATGGCAAGGTTCTCTCCAACGCAAACGACGCGTATACGCCAAAGAAAGGAGGAATCCATCCCAGAGAAGCAGCCAGACATCACGCTGAAGTTGCAGAAAAGGTTCTTGCAGAAGCATTCGAAACGGCAGCAGTAAAGCCTAGAGACATTAGTTTGGTGGCATTTGCTCAGGGTCCAGGATTGGGGCCATGTCTCCGAACTGGCGCAACCGCAGCCCGTGCCCTAGCTTCTTATCTTGATGTTCCTCTTGTGGGAGTCAATCATTGTGTGGGACATATTGAAGTCGGCAAACTGGCAACAGGAGCCAAGGACCCCGTAACATTGTATGTTTCTGGAGGAAACACCATAATTTCAGCCTTCGAAGCCCACAGATACCGCATTTTCGGGGAGACCCTAGACATCGCCATAGGAAACTGCCTAGACGTTTTTGCTCGTGCAGTAGGTTTACAGCAGAAAAAAGGCGCACCCTTCGGCGCCATAGTTGAGCAGCTGGCACTCAAAGGAGAAAAATTAGTGTCTCTTCCCTACACCGTGAAGGGCATGGACCTGTCTTTCAGTGGTCTTCTCACAGCAGCTGTATCGGCGTTTCAATCTAATAATGGCTCCATAGAGGACGTCTGCTACAGCCTGCAGGAAGTTGCCTTTTCTATGTTGACTGAGGTGACTGAACGGGCTTTGGCTCACACCGAAAAGCCTGAGGTACTGTTGACTGGAGGCGTAGCTGCCAACAAAAAGCTTCAATCCATGCTTACAGTGATTGCAGAAGAGCATGATGCCCGCTTCTGTGTTGTTCCTTTGAAGCTTGCCGCAGACAACGGAGCCATGATTGCTTGGGCGGGGATCCTTGCGTACAAGAGCGGCATTACTACTCCATTAGATAAGAGTTATGTTGATGTGAAGTGGCGCTTGGAGGAGGTTTATGCGCCATGGGTGGAGGCTCAGCTGTGCTGATTAAAAAGGGCGCCGAAGCCAGCCTATACTTGGAGATGTGGCATAACCGTAAAGTCATCATGAAGCGGCGGCACCCCAAATTATATCGGACAACAGAACTGGACACAGTGATTCGTTCCCAGCGGACAGCACATGAACCTAACATTATCCACCAAGCCAAGAAAGCGGGGGTTCCCACTCCAACTATTTTCAAGGTTGACATGGAAGAGGCAAACATTGTCATGGAGTTTGTGGAAGGAAAACAGGTCAAAGAAGTCTTAGACACTCTCTCCAAGGAAGAAAGGTTACAGTTAAGCATTCTCATGGGCAGGATGATTGGCCGTCTCCACAAACACGGAATCATCCATGGCGACCTCACCACCTCAAACATGATATTGAGTCCATATGGCAAGATTGTTTTTGTTGACTTTGGATTAAGTGAAAGGTCCGTGGAGCTGGAGCCCAAGGGAGTTGACCTGCATCTCATGAAGCGGGCGTTGCAGAGCACCCACTACAAGCACGCAACAGAATGCTTCAAAGAGATCATGAAAGGATACGCTGAATCTGTGGGACAGGAAGAAACAAAAAAGGTTGCAGCCAAGATTCGGGAAATTGAAAAACGAGGACGCTACGTCGCAGACAGAGAATGAGGTCGACACCAAAAAGCTGAAAGCTTCTAATACTGATGCGTTAATGTTTAAAGTCAATTGAGGTGTTGTTTGTTGAAGATTCTGCTTGATGAAATGTATTCGGGTTTGAAGGAGTATTTTGAGATTTTAGGCTGGAATGTTTTGACGGTTCATGAGGCGGGGTTACGGGGAGCAAAAGACAAAACAGTTGCCCAGTATGCTGCAGAAAATAATCTGCTTCTTGTAACCGAAGACCAGAAACCTGCAGAATTGATGCACCTCAAAGACGCAAAATATGTGCTAATCTCTAATGCCTTGATAGCTAAGATAGCAGACCAGAAAATCCGAGAAAAATATCCTGACATCAAACAAAAATGAGTGAAAAACTGAGAGGACGGCAACATGAAAACGAAAGTTTCAGCAGGCTTTCCACTCGGCAAAGTAGCTTATTTTGTAACAAGTAATGTTCACAAATTTCAGGAAGCCCGCCAAGTCCTCAGTGAATACAGACTGGCAACAGCAAAACTCAAAGTAGAAGCTGTTGAAATTCAGGATGACAGCCTCGAAAACATTGCCAAATACAGTGCCTTAGATGCTGTCAAAAACTGTGGATTGCCTGTCTTAGTTGAGGATGCTGGACTGTTTGTGGACTCTCTGAAGGGTTTTCCTGGACCCTACAGCAAATATGTCTACAACACAGTTGGACTTAAAGGCATTCTCAAACTAATGAAAAACATTGAAAACCGAAGCGCATACTTCAAATCAGTTGTTGCTTTCGTCACACCCGAGGAGGATCCAATCTGTTTTGTGGGCAAGGTGGAAGGAAAAATCTTTTTACAAGAAAAGGGAACTTCTGGCTTTGGCTATGACCCAATATTTGAGCCTCATGAGGGTGATGGCAGAACCTTCGCGGAGATGACAACTGAAGAAAAAAATGTGCTTTCTCATCGTGGAAAGGCTTTGAGAAAGTTTGCGGAATGGTATTCGGGTGCTGGCAAACGAAGATTTTAAATACTTGCGTCCCCTCCGCCATAAAGGAGCTTCGGAGAAGCGAGTAATATGCCAAAACAAGAAAAGGGAATGTCCCATCAAACAAGACCTGTAACAAAGAGACCACCAACATGGTGTAGATATACGGCTGAAGAAGTTGAAGCCTTAATTGTGAAATTGGCTAAAGAGGGACATCCTCCAAGCAAGATTGGAATCATTCTTCGTGACCAGCATGGAATCCCGTTGGCGACGCCCATCACAGGAAAATCCGTCACTCAGACACTTAAAGAAAGAAAGATGGTTTCGACTCTTCCTGAAGATTTAGAGAATCTTTTACGTCAGGCTACACGCCTTCATGTTCACTACGATAAAAACAAGGCAGACCTGCACAACAAAAGGGCACTCCAGATAACGGAGGCAAAAATCTACAAGCTCTCCAGATACTACAAGAAACGTGGCGTGCTCCCTGCTGACTGGAAATACACGCCAAAAGCAATTACCCTCTTCTAGTCTTTGGGGTTTAATTTGGCCATAAGCAAGAAACAGATTGCCCTCCTCACAAACGATGCAACTAAGGCAGCTGACCTTATTCTAGACCATATCAAAAAAGGTGACAGCATCCATGTGCATTCGCATGTAGATGCTGACGGCTTATCAGCTGCCGGCATCATGGGAAAAGCGTTGTTGAGGGCAGGAGCGAGGTTTCGGTTACGTCTTGAAAGGTGGATGGACGAGAAAGTTGCCGACAGAATCGCTGCAGAAAAGGTTCCCCTAACCATATTCACTGATATGGGAAGCGGTTACCTTGACCTGCTAGGCGAACGGTTAGCTGGCAGGTCCGTAATTATTCTGGACCATCATACACCCGCCGCAGAATCTCCCGCCAGTTTTGTACAAGTCAATCCTCACATTCACGAAATAGATGGAACACGTGACATCAGTGGCTCAGGTGTTGCCTACTTTGCTGCCAAGGCAATGGACAAAAACAACGTAGATTTGGCTTGTCTTGGTATTGTGGGTGCCTTAGGTGACCTGCAGGACAAAAACAAGGAACGAAAGCTGGGAAAAGTCAACCAAACCATAGTAGAGGATGCTGTAAAATCAGGTTACCTTGAGGTTGAAACAGACCTGCTGTTTTTTGGGCGGGAGACCCGTCCCATCCATCAGGCTCTTGCTCGCACCACAAACCCCTTTATTCCAGAAATTAGCGGAGAAGAAGACAAGAGCTTAGCCTTTCTTGTGAATTTGGGGATTAAACCTAAAAGGAATGACAAATGGCGGGCTTTAAGGGACCTTTCATCTGAAGAAAAGAAGAGGCTGCTTTCTGCCATCGCCGACCATCTTGTATCTAAGGGCATGGCTGGAGACACTGCCTTTGAGTTGGTTGGGGAAGTTTACACTTTGACTAAGGAGGAGCCGTGGACGCCCCTCAGGAGTGCTCGAGAGTTTTCCGTGCTCCTTAACGCGACTGGGCGCATGGACAAAGCGGGATTAGGCGTAGCCATCTGTATGGGTGACCGTAAGAAGTGTCTGGAAGAGGCAACAGCCGTTATTCAGGATTACCGAGCCACCATCACCAAGTATCTTCGTTGGGTAACTGAAAAAAAGGGACGGCTAGAGGAGCTTGAAAGCATCTATGTTGTGCGCGGGGACGGCTTCTTAGATGAGAAGGTTATCAGTCCAGTATGCACCATACTGTCAACAACTCTTACTCAACTCGGAAAACCAATCATCGCCTACGCCACCATCTCTGGAGAGGACCAAGTTAAGGTTTCATCCAGAGGCTCAGAAGCCTTAATACAGAAAGGCTTGAATCTTGGAGAAATCATGCAGAGTGCATCAGAGAAATTTTTGGGCAGGGGCGGAGGACACGATGTTGCGGCAGGAGCCCAGATACCCATAAAAGATGTGGAAGCCTTCATAAAAACAGTCAATGACTTGGTGAAGAAGCAGTTAGAGGGCGAACAGAGTGGAAGCTGAAATTTGCCTATCCTACCAGAATGAACGGGAAGCAAAAGCAGTAGCAAAAGCTGTTTCCCCAGATAACATCCAAGTTCCGCCCGGACTACACATCAAAACAGTCAGGAACGGCTCTGACGTCAACACAAAAATAGAATGCCTAACCCGACTACAAACTCTCATAGTTACAATCGATGACCTATTAGCATGCATCTCAGTAGCAGAAAAAACATTCAAAGTAGCAAAAAAGCAGCTAACAACATAAAAATGGCACCAAACGAAACATCATGTTCGGAGCTAATAGTATAAAATTTTTGAAAAATGGTTTTTCAGGAAACCAAGAAAGGTAAGTGAAGATATATTTGCGCGTAATTTGTATATTCGCTGGAAGTGATTGATGATGTATGATGTGGTTATTGTTGGTTCTGGACCCGCTGGCTTAACCGCCGCCATCTACACAAGTAGAGCTGGCTTGAAAACCCTTGTTGCCGCAGGAATGCTGTGGGGTGGCAATTTGATGCTCACAACAGAAGTAGAAAATTTTCCAGGATTCGAAAACGGAATCCTTGGACCCGAACTTATGGAACAGATGCGGAAACAGGCTGAACGCTTTGGCGCAGAACTTGTATTCGAAAACGCCACCTCTCTAGACCTCAAATCCAAACCCTTCAAAGTAACTGTAGGAAACATGGGTCATGAAGCAAAAGCCGTTATCATAGCCGCTGGCGCTTCAGCAAAATGGCTAGGCTTGGAGAGTGAAACACGGTTGAGGGGCAGAGGCGTTTCAGTCTGTGCCACATGTGATGCTGCCTTTTTTAGGAACAAAAAAGTGGTGGTTGTGGGCGGAGGCGACACAGCCCTAGAGGAAGCTTTTGTCCTCTCCAGAGTTGCGAGCGAAGTTAAAATTATTCACAGAAGGGACAAGCTACGGGCTACCAAGTTCCTTCAGGAAAAAGCTTTCGAGAACCCAAAAATTTCGTTTGTTTGGAACAGCACAGTCAAGGAGATATTGGGAAAAAACATTGTAGAGGGAATTAAGCTTCATAATGTTGTTTCTGGCGAAGAATGTGTTCTGGAGTGTGATGGTGTTTTTGTTGCCATCGGTCATAAGCCTAACACAGAAATCTTCAAGGAACAGGTAGAGCTGGACGCTGCAGGCTACATTATAGTTAAGGAACATACACGAACCAACATTGATGGTGTCTTTGCTGCAGGCGATGTGACAGATCCCCGTTACCGCCAAGCCATTGCTGCTGCGGGTTCAGGATGCAAAGCTGCCATAGATGCAGAAAAGTATCTGATAGGACAGTGAAAAACGGTTTTTCTTTTCTGTGTCTGCAGATTCAAAGACTGAAGGCGATATTTGATAAAGCTTTTACCCGTGATAAACCAATAGAATGGTTGAATAGTTCTCCTTAGATTAGAGCCTAGGAAAAACTGGAAGGATTCAGTCATGAGTGCGCCATCTTACTCCAAGAAGCTGGGTATTGTCGGCAAACCAAACACAGGCAAATCCACGTTTTTTTCTGCGGCAACCTTGATTCCTGTGGATATCGGAAACTATCCCTTCACTACAATCAAACCCAACAGGGGAATAGGGTACCTAAGAACCCCCTGCGTCCACACAGAATTCAATGTTGAAGACAACCCAAGAAACAGCCTCTGCTTAGACGGAATCAGGCTGGTTCCAGTTGAATTGATTGACGTGGCAGGGCTTGTGCCCGGAGCATGGGAAGGACGAGGACTCGGAAACCAGTTCTTAGACGAAGTCAGAAAAGCAGACGCCCTACTCCACGTAGTTGATGCTTCAGGCTCAACCGACTGCGAAGGAACAATGTGCAAAAAAGGTTCCCATGACCCCATGGAAGACGTGAAGTTTCTTGAAAACGAGATAACTATGTGGATGAACCAGATACTAAAGAAGGACTGGTCCAAATTGGCTAGAACTGCGGGTTCAGGGAAAGACGATTTGATATCTCTTCTTGAAGCACGGTTAACTGGCTTATCCATCAAACGATACCATATAATAGAGAGCATAAGAAAAAGTGACCTTAACATGGACAAGCCAGAGCACTGGAGCGACCAAGACATAATACATTTTCTGGATATTCTGCGAAGCGTCTCCAAGCCAACATTGATTGCCGCCAATAAAATTGATTTGCCAACATCAGAAGATAACATTGAGCGCATGAAAGAAAGCGGATACACTGTTGTGCCTTGTAGTGCAGAAGCAGAATTGGCTCTCAGAAGAGCTGGAGAAAAAGGCTTAATCGATTACACGCCAGGAGACTGCAAGTTAACCACAAAAAATGATGCAAAACTCAATGATGCCCAGAAAAAAGCGTTAGATGCTATTCAGGAGCATATTCTGTACAAATTTGGCTCCACTGGCGTCCAAGAAGCAATTAACACAGCATTCTTTGAGCTTCTGCAGATGGTTGCTGTTTATCCTGTGGAAGACTGCGAGCATCTAAGTGACCATAAAGGCAGGGTGCTTCCAGACGTTTATCTTGTGCCCTATGGAACAACTGCGCGGCAACTCGCTTACATCATTCACACCGAACTGGGAGACAGCTTTATTCACGCTATTGATATTCGTGGGAGAAACAGAGTCGGTGAAGACTATGTGCTGAAGAATAGGGACGTGATTTCTATAGTCAGCGCCAAGAAACGTGGATAAATATTTTACTGACCGAAACGGCGCTTCCGTCTCTGATAAGTTCGGACTGCGCGCAACAGGTCTATGCGTCTGAAGTCTGGCCAGTTTACGTCCACGAAACAGAGTTCACTGTATGCGGACTGCCAAGACAGGAATCCGCTTAGACGTTCTTCTCCAGAGGTTCGGATGATAAGGTCAGCGTCCTGTTTTGGCATATGAGCGGTGTACAAGTATTGTTCGAAGAGTTTCTCAGTTATTTTCTCAGGTTTCAGTTCGCCTTTTTTCACTTTTTTTGCTATCTTTTTTGTTGCGTCAACGATTTCTGCTCTTCCGCCATAGGCTAATGCTACGTTTAAGAGTCTGTCGCTGAACATTTCTGTTGACGTTTCAACTTGCTGAATCGCTTCTTGCATCGATGGGGGCAGGAGGTCTAGTCGTCCTATGGCCTTAACTTTTATTTTGTTTGCATAAATTTTCTCATTTTTAAGGATTGAACGCATTTTTTCTTCAATCAGCCTCATAAGTTCCTCCACCTCTTCTTCATGGCGGTTGAAATTTTCAGTTGAAAAAGCATACAATGTAATGAATTTTACATCTAATTCTATGCACCAGTCTAGCAGTTCATCAATCTTGTCGGCGCCATGACGGTGACCGAGCCAAGGAATAAGAGACTTATGGAATGCCCATCTGCGGTTTCCGTCAAGGATAATGGCTATGTGGTCTGGTTTCTTTCCATTCCTGATTTGGAACCAAAGCCATTTTTCGTATATCTTGTAGATGCCTAGCAGTGAGAGCAAACCTTCAAGCATAATCTTTACCACATAGGGTTATAATCCAGCATCACATTCGTGTGTCATATTATGGTTTTCTCAGTTTAATCTGAATGCTGGGCTATATAGACAGGGTTTTCAGATAATAAACTTTTCAATTTTCTGCAACCTTTGTTGCTTTAGTTTTCCTCAAGGTCCCCTAGTGCATCTTCTTTATTTTCGAAGTAGCTGCTGTATCTTCTACGTAAAACTATTGTTGTTAGGACCGTTGCCACTATTACGGGTATTCCTCCAACAATTGCCCAAATTAATGTTCCGTAACCTGCAAGAGGATCAGCAGGATTTGGTAGAGGTATATTAATGAGAATTTTTGAGGCCTCAACAAACATGACTGAAGACCAAGCAACTCCAACTATGATGACAACTGTGCTCCATAGCCTTAAATCGTGTTCAAAGAACCAGCGAACTGCCCTGCCTGAAAGTATAACGCATATGCCAATGGATATGAAATATGTTGAGGCAAAGAAAAACTCGCCTATAAGCCTTGGAATATGTGAAAATGCGTCCAATCCTGCAGCTGCCTCAGCTACTGAGGTTCCGCCTAAGTAGCCGCCAACAAGAATCAGCAAGATTCCTGCAATTGCTGCAAAACCTGATATTTGCTCAGCTAAGGGAGGAGGAGAGTATTCTTTGACCCATCTGTAAAAGTTTAGAGCCTGTTTGTCAAGTCCAAAGCCTCTCACAACAAGAAAACCGCCTATAATCAGTGTGAGAGCTTGTATAGCATACGTCAACTGGTTAGCCATCCATAGGATACCTAAAACTAGGAAAAGGATTCCTGGAAGACCAAGAATCATTCGGGAGTAACGTGGATTTTCTACAAGAAGTTTCATGTAACGACTGAAGAGAGCAGCTGATTCTTCGATGGATTTGCTGTGTTGTATAACAATTCTGCGAACAGATGTAACAGGTACCCTAGATTCAATCAGGGGTAGTACCATCTCGTCTGTGTAACCATCAGTAACTAGAATTACGTCTGTAGCAGGAAAGGCTTCCAGAACTTCAGTTAATTCAGCTACAAGTTGCCTGTCAGCCTCTATTCCACGCAAGTCAGAGCCTGCTATTGTTGCAACCTCATGCTCTTCGTCTCCCTTGTTGTTCTTCTTCAGGTTGTCGTAGATGCGGACAGCCTCGAACATGGCATTTGCGTCAGCTTCTTCAGGGTCTCGGAGAGCTAGACTAGCAGCAGCATTCACATTTTCTTTTCTTCCAAGAATAGGCGTGTTTATTCCAGCTTTCATGCCTAAATCGTCGTCCCTATCAACGCATAGAATAAGAATGCGCTCGGACTTGGCTGCTGTTGGCATGTTTGCTCTCCTATATGTTACTCCATATTATTTGGAGGCACACTTTAATCTTATCTTTCTTATTAATTTCAAGAACGCGCTGAAAAAGTGTCACCATCGAATCTGTCACGATTAGATGAGACCTTTCTCAGCCAGAAGCTGGAATTCTTCCCATATCAACTTTTCGCCGCTTTTCAACTTCTCTAATGCCCGTTTCTCCAGCTCATCCTTGAGTTCGCTCTGACGTGCAGCCTGCTTCTTATCAGCGGTTTCCTTCAAATCCCGCTGAAGACTTTTTATTTTTCCCAGAACTTCAACAAATTTCTGGTGAATTTTCTGTGCCTCCTCTTTTGCTTCCACAAACTTTTGGTGAGCTTCACTAGCCTCACCTTGGAGTTCGCGGGCTTTTTCTAGGATTTCAATCATTTGAGCATGACATTTTTGGCTCTGTTCAGCAAATTCAGAAAGTTTATCATGAATTGTTTTTGCTTCAGCTCCAAACTTTTGCTCTTCGGCTCGCAGCTTAAAGAGTTCGTCTTTAACTTTCCCTACTTTTTTCTGATCTACAAGCAGGGTTTCAAGATGTCTTACCCGGTTAATTAATTCCTGTTCTTCCTTTACTGGCAGGGAGTTAGTTTGAATCTTCCAGTCAATCTCTTCAATCTCCCTCTGTACCTGCCGCAAGTTTCCGCCAGGAATCTTCTCGTTCAGTTCACTAATTTTTTTTCTTAACTTCGAAATCTTGTCAAATTTTTCTTTGCGTCTATCTGTTACTTGGCTGCGGAGGTTTTTTAGTTCTTGAACTTTCTCGTTTAAGGCATCTCTTTTTTCTTTTATGCTGTTTGCTTGTTGTCGCAGATTTCTGGTTTTCTCATTAAGGGCATCTCGTTTGGTAGCCCACTTTTTTGCTTCCTCGTTAAGTCTGTCTCGTTCTTCTTTGAGAGGAGTTAATTCTTGGTTTAGGGCTTCGATTTTGCGTTCAGGTGAGTCAGACAAATTCTTTCACGTCCATTGCATGGGTTTGTTTATCATGGTTTTTCTGAGTTTAATGCGTCTTTTGACGGAACTGAAAATGATGTGCGTTCTAAAATATGAGGTTTATTCCAATATAATCCGTGCATCAACAGTTTTTGCTCCCTTCTCGTAGACCATCACAGGATTTAGGTCAAGTTCTTTGATGTCTGGATGCTCCATCACCAGTTTTGATGTGTCCAGCAAAATTTTCATTATTGCATCTATGTCACGGGGTGGTTGACCGCGGTACCCCCGGAGGATAATGGATGCCTTCACTTCCGAAATCATTTGCTGTGCATCATCTTCATTGATGGGGGCGATTCTGAACGACACGTCCTTCATGATTTCTACGAATGTTCCGCCGAGCCCAAACATTAGAGTTTGTCCAAACTGGGGGTCCTTGATTGCTCCCACTATAACTTCTGTTGAGGAAGGCGCCATCTCCTGTACAAGGATGCCGTCAATTTGAGCGTCGGGTTTATGCTTCTTTACGTTCTCTATGATTTTGTTGAATGCGTTTTTCGCCTCTTCAGGACCGGTTATGTCGAGCATTACTCCGCCCACATCAAATTTGTGGAACACATTAGGAGAAATTATCTTGAGGACTGTTGGGTACCCGATTTCCTCAGAGAATTTTGCTGCTTCATCTGGAGTTTTTGCTATCTTCAATTCTGTGACTGGTATTCCGTACAGTTTACAAACAGTTTTTGCTTCATGCTCAAGAAGGAACTTTCTTCCTTTAGCTTCAGCTTTTCTAAAGATTTCGTCTACTTTTTCCCGCAACCTCAACAACCTTGTTCTCAACTGTCGATTACGTTCTGTCTCTAACTGTTACCCACATATAAGCATTAAACTCTGTTTTCTTTTGTCTGCCCACATTCTTTGCTGATAAACAAGAAAGCGGGATAAAACGCTGTGCCGATGCTACGGTTCTTCAGAAAAAAGACTGTTTTCAACAGTTGGTCAAGATTTCTTGACAAAAATCCTTTTCTGTTTATCTTAATCAAAAGCTATTCAGGTACACTAAATGGGGAAGGAAAAAGCAATCCTTAGTTTATTACTAATTTTGTGTTTCGCTTCAAGCTTTATTTCAGAGATTAGAATTT
>JAFGGM010000029.1 GCA_016930555.1 Candidatus Bathyarchaeum sp. | reverse complement strand
TACATCTCGTGCAAAGAGAATGATCCACGATGGGCGGCACCAATTCTTTTATAGCGTGTTCTTTGCAAGCATTTACGCAATAGAAACAACCAGCACATTTTCCTATTGCCACTATGTGTACGTTTTTGCTGAATTTGTGTTTCTC
The DNA here is from genome assembly GCA_016930555.1 of Candidatus Bathyarchaeum sp. GTDB lineage: Archaea > Thermoproteota > Bathyarchaeia > Bathyarchaeales > Bathyarchaeaceae > Bathyarchaeum. Next base: position 16,436 of record JAFGGM010000029.1, on the reverse strand, counting down.
ATTTTCAGCAGATCGCAAAAATTAGTTCTCCAACTTGTAATGCCTTTAACTAAACCTTGAGTTTGCTAATTATTAAAGTTGTACGCTGGGCACTTAAAAACTAAGCGTGGCGTAATTCCACTCAAGTTTGTAACCCAGCAGTCTACTTCATTAGGGTAATTTCTTTTTGTTCCAGTTTTTCAATTTGTTTGCTCAAATTATTTCTTTGATTAACCAACTCTTGTATCTCATTTAGATTCTCATAAATCATTCTCAGCAGATTATCCGTTTTTTCATTCTTTTCCTCTTTTTCTTTTAGCACTTTTGCATTTGTAATTAGTTCATCAATTTTACAATTAATATCTCCTTGAAAAATCGCTAAAGATTTTACTGCCATATGAAGTTGCAGGTCAATGGTGCTTTTTTTCATTGACATTGAAATCACAAGAACTAGACGTAAATTATCTTTCATTAATATATGTACTAAAGATTCTAATTTGTTTTTGGGTTTAGGACTAAAATTTGGCTACCCATGAAATTATTACGGGCACTCATTTACAACTCTGGCAATCTTTTTGTCCACATCCACAAGAAGTTACTGCTTCTCCATTTTTCTTGTTTGGAATCAAGCACAGGAGCTTTACCAATTTTTTTCCGCTATTTCTGAACTGATGCTTCTCGTTTGGAGGGATAAAAATGACGTCGCCTGCGCGAAAGAGTTTTGTTTCTTCTTCATAGACTATTACTCCTTCCCCTTCTATTATGAAGACTTCGTGTTCCCAATCATGCTGATGTAAGGGAGTGTAGCCTCCAGCTTCTATCTCGAACAGTCTCATGAAAAAGTTCTTAGCTCCAGTTTTTTTATCAATTAACCATCTGATTGTCACCTTTGATGTTCCTTCTCCAGCATCCTTCGGCTCCACAGAACTATAATTCAGAATCTTCATTCACTTCTTCCTCCATCATTAAACAGAACATCTTCATTACAGCAAACAATATCGCCTATCCTTCATATTAGTTCCTTAAAATATCTATTAGGTTTGGGGGTTGAAATCTAGCCTCTTTCAGACGCAAAACTTCGATTCATGAAAGCAACTGTCCTTTGCTGCCGTTATGGTTATTCACATTTCTGTGACTGATGCTCACTGGTTCTTTCTGTATATTACTCGCTTAATAGCAGTATATTTTTGAAGATTTTTTTTTGAAATTCTTCTACACAACACACGTCATGCGAAGACAGTTCACACTGGCACTAGAATTGTTTAGATTCGGGTCATCTCTTCGATGGGAACAAAACAGTGGGGCGCAGTGGTGACTATCTGGGCGCCTTCTTCCACCATTGCTGCTCCAGGAACAATGCCGCCGACGACACAGATGCCAAACCTGTCCATGCTAACAGGAATTCCAAGTACAGGCTCGTTTGGTTCTCCCACAACCAAGACTCCTCCCCATCCCTTCTTTTGCTGACTATCAAGTATCTTCACGGTTCTTTCTCTAGCTTCCGCAGGTATCTCTCTCATAGTCGCCAACAGCATTCCTGAGCCAGTCCTCAGTATTCGCATAATCGAAGTCATTCTTCTGTACACAAAAACCTCTAGAGGCGGTATCGTGGTTCCCTCATACGACATTATCTCGACAAATCTGATGGGCTTATGGTTCACCACCTGAACCAGACCCCCATACCCAAAAACTAACGGAATTCCAGAATGAATCAGAATGCTGTCCAAAGTTAAGTTGCAGACTGTGAAGAGGGCAATTTTTCCTTCAGGAACAGAAATGTCACAGTATTCGCTTTTTTCGTCCAGCACTTTGATGTATGGCGCCGACAAAAGATTCATGCTCTGCAGAGCCTTCATTGTTTCCACTGTTTTATCTTTAAGGCTTTTGTCAAGCAGAGACACATTGGCCACGACTGTTCCCGTGTCCACGGTGGGATCATACGTTGCCGAATAGGCTAAAGACATGAAACGGGTTGTAATAAAACCGAGCCTCTGAGAAGCAAGGGCTCTCCCCAGCTCCTCCATGCCTTGTGAAGTAATTGTTCTTCCCCTTCGGTTATGTCCACAAAGGAAACCCTTTGCCTCCAGCAACAATAGATGATACCTGACCGTCCTTTCGCTGAGAAGAAATCCTCTTTTTCTCAACTCCCGCTTCAGCAGCGTAGAACCGACAGGCCTATCAAACTCACTCAAAATCCTTAAGATTTCAATTTCTTTTCTGGCGCTCTCATTCCCCTGCGACATAAGCCCGCTTCCCAACTATGCAAACATTCAGTGAATATACGTTTTTACTTATCAGCTTTTCAGTTCTCATCTCGTCTGATGGCATGGGCAAGATTATCGATTAAATGAGGAAAACCCCGCAAATTTTTTATGGCAGCAGCCATCCTGAAACCGCTCTTGGACGTCCTCAGTATCTCAGTAAATAATTGTTTAGGATTCAGATAGAAGCCTCGGAAATACTCGTATATAAGCATCCTCACTTCATCGTAAGGAACAGGTGTTGGCAAGTCTCTGGGAATGCAGATTTCATCCTCCCACTGCTCATCTTCCTTTATGAAACCCTTCGCCACCAAATCATTCCATATGTCTGTTCCAGTATGAGCACCCAAAATGTTGACGTTTGGCACATCAATGTTTAATCTGTCAGCAAACTGCAACGTATCTACGATTTCATGCAGAGTTTCGTCAGGAGCTCCTACAATAAATGAACCCACAATAATGTCCACACCCGCCTTCCTTGCCTTAGACACTGCCATCTTAGATTGCCTAGGAGTAATGTCCTTCCTGTAATAATCCAGAATCCTCTGGTTACCACTCTCTATGCCAAAAAAGATACACTTACAACCCGCCTTCACCATATCCCTGAACATATCATAGCTAACGTGGTCCACCCGAGAGTCACAGAACCAATCAATATCCATTCCCTCCTTCCTAATGCTATGGCAAAGCTTCGACACCCTTTTAGGATCAACCGTAAAATTGTCATCAACAAAAAGAAACTGCTCATACCCCTTACTCTGCAGATAATCTAACTCCTCCAAAACATTCTCAACCGACCTTGGTCTCCACGCTCTCCTAGCAAACTTTTTGATTCCACAAAAACTACAATTAAAGGGACAGCCCCGAGACGAAAGCAATGTAGTAAACCTTTGGCTGTTTATCTTAATCCCAAAAATCGTAGACGTATACTCAACTCTTGCAAGATCACGGTCAGGAAAAGGAAGACAATTAACGTCCATATTCAGTGGCCTATCAGGATTAGAAACAATTTTGCCTTTCTTCCTGAAAGTCACACCCTGAACATTGTCTAGTTTCTTTTGCTGCTCAAGACATCTCACTATCTCAACACCCGTAAACTCGCCCTCACCCCTTACTACAATATCCACAAAAGGATATTTCCTGAGAATCCTCTCAGCATTGAAAGACGAATGATGACTCCCAAAAACCACAGTCAAATCCGGATTCTCTGTCTTAACATACTCAGCAATCTTCGGCGCCTCTCTCGCGGCACTAAGCAAAACAGAAAACCCCACAACATCCGGTTCCTCCCTTTTCACCCAATCAACTACCTGATCCAAAGAGAAACGTGAGGCTGGCTGATCAAGCAAAGAAACCTCAACTCCGGCCTCCCGCAAAACCCCTGCACAATATAAAATCCCTAATGGTGGCCAAGCTGTTGGAACCATATACATTGATTCCGACGGGGGGCTTGGGTTTATAAACGAGAACTTCATCTAGTATCGCATTCTGTTCATTTATGAACCAGACAAAATAAGTTTTGTTGATGCCTATCATGGACCGTTGTCTTGGTAGAGGTCGGAGAGATGAAATATGACATACGTCATATTTAAATATTGCTTCTACTACAATATAATTATTAACAAAAGCTGGATGAAACATCGTGACAAAGCAAGTAGTTGCCGTCAGATGCCCAGAATGTGGCAGTACAAACCTTGTATTAGACCCAGAGATGGGAGAATACGTCTGTAGTCGTTGCGGGTTAGTCATCGAAGACAACATCCCAAGCCAAGAAGCTGAATGGAGAGCCTTCACCCCACAAGAAAGAGACGCCAGAGCAAGAGCAGGCACACCAACTAATTACTCCCATTACGACAAAGGTCTATCTACAGTCATCCGAATAGAAAAAGACGCCCTCGGTCGACCCCTATCCCCAAAAGTCAGACAACAAATGTGGCGCCTCAGAAGATGGCAAACACGCTCAAAAGTCCATGCATCCCAAAGCAGAAACCTTATGCTCGCCATGAGCGAACTCCAACGCCTTTCCGAAATACTCCATATGCCATCCTCAGTCCATGACATGGCAGCAATAGTCTACCGAAAAACCCTGAACGAAGGCTTGGTTCGGGGTCGTAGCATCGGAGGAATGGTTGCAGGAGCCCTCTACGCGGCTGTCAGGTTCACCAAACTCCCTAGAACTCTGAAAGAGATAGCGGAAGCCAGTAACAGGTCTCAAAAGGAGATTGCACGATCCTACAGTGTTATCGTTAGAAACTTAGACATGAAGATGCCAATAGATGACCCTACAGAGTATGTTACAAAAGTAGCTGATAAAGCCAAAGTCTCAAGTGACGTCGAGGGCTTAGCGATAAAATTGCTAAAGGAAGCAAAAAACCAACACGCCACCACTGGAAAAGACCCTTCAGGGCTAGCAGCTGCAATACTTTATCTTTCAGCAAGGATGTTGAAGAAAAAAGTGACACAGGCTCAGCTTGCTGAGGCAGCAAACGTAACCGAAGTTACTGTTAGAAACAGAAAAAGGGATCTGATGAAGAGCCTTAAATTGATAAAGGTCTAGTTCAGGGACTTTCTGGCAGGTCACTCTTTTTTCTTGATGCACCATATTGGGTGTTAAAGGATTGAGTTAGCGTAGTCTATGGATCGTATCGGCTGCAAAAGAGGTACGGGCAAATATCTGGGCAAATTTTTTGTTGTGTTATCTTAGATGCTTTTCTTCCAAGTTAGCGATTGCCTGTAGCTGTGGACAAAAAGCCTTTAAAGGCTATTGTTTAGTTTATGCTGTAGAAGGAGCGACAGAAAGCAGTGTTAAAGTTACAGAGGACTGCCGATCCAGCAATGGGTCAAGAACTCTATACACTCGGCTGCATGCTCTTCATGGCAAACGGTAAGATCAGAGGACAAGGGAGGCTAAGCTTGATGGACGGAAGTGAAAGCGATGACGAAGACCAACATAGCTGGAGCTCTGTCAGGAAAGAAACTGAAAGCCAGCCTAGGACAGTCCCTGTTCTCGTTATCCTTTGACCTGATTGGGTTGGCAACTGGGACCCTCTTTCTTCTTTTATATTTGTCAATTGACGAAGCTCCATGGGTAATTGCTCTATTTCCAGGCATTCTAAGCGTCAGAGGCGCCATAGGTGGTCTCTTTAGCGGGCACCTAGGCACGGGTCTTCATTTGGGTACAATTAAACCCGTTTTTACTAAGAACACCAAAGAGTTTGGTGCTCTTTTGCGTGTGGTCATCACTTTGGCTCTCATAAGCGGAATCAGTGTGGGCGCTGGGACTTGGGTCTTTGGTGTATTTCTTTGGGACGCAGCTATAATGGACTTTTTTCCGTTGTTGGCGGTGATTATTTCGACGATGGCTTTGTCTGTGGTGTTTGTTTCACCGTTAACGATGTTGTTTTCTGTTTTTTCTTTCAGGCGAGGACTAGACCCCGATGTTGTTGTGTATCCGATAACTTCTCCAGTGTCTGACATAATCAACACGGGTTGCTATGGTCTAAGTTTAAGTCTCTTCTTCTTGTTTGGCTTAATTGGGCGCTACTTGATTTTCTTTATTGACATAATTTTCATCTCTTGGGTCATCTATATCATAGTCAGAAACATTAGCGAAACAAAATTTGTTGAAACGATCCAAGAATTTATTCCAACCCTACTTTTTGTGAGCTTTATCGTCAATGTTACTGGCTCTCTCCTCGACAGAATCAACGGAACAAGAATGGTTGCCGTTTATCCTGCCATAATCGCAACCATTGGAGGCGTGGGCTCAATAATAGGTTCAACTGCCACCACAAAACTGGCCTTAGGTTTGATTAAGCCTTCCTTTTCCTCCTTAAAAGAACACATCAATGAAGTAAGCGGAGCATGGCTGGCTTCTATAGTGATGTTCCTTGTCTACGCCATTCTATCGGTGCTTATCAGTGGTGTAAACACACTAGAAGAACTTCTGGTTTTCACGGGTCAACTATTGACTACCAATTTTGTAGCTGTCGCGGTTATGCTCTTTGTAGCATACGCTGTTGCAATTTCTACTTTCAGACGTGGTTTAAACCCAGATAACTTTGTAATTCCAGTTGAAAGCTCCTTAGCAGATACGGTCACAACCGCTGCTGCATTACTGGCGCTTGCTTTCATAGTCTAAAATGTGTGATTGTCTCTATTCGTCTTCTGGCTGTATTTTGTTGCCAGAAACTAATGATTCAAAGTCGGCTTCTCCTTCAGCGTAGCCTGCGGCAATCAAAACGTCGCCTGCTTTAATCACTGTGCTGGCGCGGGGGCGGAGCCACCAGTTGCCTCTTCGTATGACCAGAATCCACATGCCTGTTTCCTCTTGGATTTGGGCTTCTCGTATCTTTTTTCCAACTAATGTGGATGTTTCTGAGACCGTAACTTTGGTTACTGTTTCCTCTGCTTCTTCAATTACTAGCTTCAGTATTGGGTGAGGTTCCAGTCCTCTAAGCACGACATCAGCGATTTCCATGGCTGCGTCCGCTATCTTCTCTGTGACTACTCCCAGCCTGATTAAACCAATGAAGTCTCTGGCATCTTTTGATGTGAAGCCGCTGGACAAAACAAGCTGCTCAAAGTCTGTGTGCAGGTCATCCATGAAATTTTCTAGTGCCGCAACCTCTTCAGCTAAAGACATGTTGTTAAGAAAGAGGGAAGAGTATGCAAGGTCTATCATAAGCTCAGAGGTGTCCTTCATAACTACCAGCTTATTAACGATTTCTTTGAAATGCTTCTCAGTTATAGCCACTTCCAGCCATCCCTTCTATTCCATTAACTTCAATTTGCCTGATGCGAGCTCCTTTAGCTCGTCGATTCCATGAGGTGCGCCTCTAGCAATCAAAACGTCATTTTCCAAAATCTTCTCTTCATCATCTGGATCTATTTTCCATTCTCGACATCGACGGATAGCTATTACATCAACACCTATCTTTGCGGCTAATTCTAGATCTCCAAGTGTTTGGTTGACAAAGATTGAATCTGGTTTGATAATTGCCCGCGCAAGTCTTTCTTCAACCTGCTGGAACGCCTTCCTAACAATAGGGTGAATTCCAATATTTTTCAGAACAATTGCTGCTATGTCTGCGGCTGCATCAGAAATTTTGTTAGTGGCTGCGGCTACACTTGTTACTGCAGTTAGGTGCTCTGCGTCTTCTGCATCTCTTGCTGCTAGCATAACGTTCATGTCTATTATGTAATCTAGATAATCCACCCTTTTTTCGAGTTCCATCACTTCTTCAGCTAGTTCATCGCTATTAAATAGGGCTGATGAATATGCCAAGTCAATCATTATCTCTGACACGTCTTTCATTTCGGTGAGTGCTTCGCGAACAGAGATAGGTCTATACTCAACTTTATCTGATTCTGCCAAGCAGAGAAAACTCCCTTAACTCAATTTTGTTGCATGCTATCAATTTGCAATGTCGATACTATATGATGAACTGGAATCTATTAATTCTATCGTAAATACTCGCTTACCTTAGGAAATCAGAGCGAGGGCTAGGCCCGAGGCTAATGGTATGGTTAAGTTGTCGTTTATGGGATTGGGTATTGCTTCAACCAGCATTCCAGCTGCAGTGGCAAGCAAAGCCTTTATTGGGTCAACGAATATCATGGCGCCCAAGAAACCAAACAGGAAGCCAGAGAGGGTTCCTTCTAAGTTCTTTCCTTTGTTGAAGGGAATGCGGGTTTTTCCGTATTTCATTCCAAATATGTGAGCGCAGCCATCGCTCAACGTTAATATTGTGATTGCCACGTATCCAATAGGCACTGGAAAAATAAGAAGCGATATTGCGATTCCAACTGCGAAATGGATGGGAGCTGTTGCGAATTCATAGAGTTCGGTTTTTTTAGCCGCTCTCCAAGTAATAGATGAAAATATGGGAATGTTAATTCCCCTTACTCTAGCAATCTCAGATATTATGTAGAGTACAGTTAAAGCGAGTATCAGGGAAGCAACTATAGTGTTTCCGAGAAAATGTATGGGGAAGATTAACAGAAAACTGCCCATGTGAATTGCCTCTCTGAGACCTCGATTTCTTAATTTTTTATAGTTGGAAACTGGCGGTTTTTCTTCTGTTATTGGGGGCAGAACCTCAGTTAGTTCGCCTCTTGTCACAAAATCGGATTTAGCGGTTAACACAAAATCTGGATTATAGCCTATCCTCAACCTACAAAGAGGAAACATTGACAGGTTGTTTCTGTCATCAGCAACCATAACACAGTCTTTGACAGTTAATCCCTGCTTCTCAAGTATGTTCTGCAAAACAACAGCCTTGCCTCCGGACCTGAGAACATCGCCTCCGATTGCACCCGTTAACTTTCCATCCTTTATTTCAAGTTCCAGACCATAAGCGTAGTCTGCCTTCAGTGTCGCGGCTAAATCTTCTACAACTGGTGTGGGAAGCCCTGAACTTATGAGGGCTGTCTTGTAACCTTTCTCTTTTAATGTTCTGAAAACTTCCTCAGTGCCGGGCATAAAGGGTATCCGCTTGTGGAGTTCAAGGACCTCTTCAACTTTTAGTCCCTTGAGCATCACAAAGATTCTGCTTAAGGCTGACTCAAGAGGTAACAATCCAGTTTCGTAGAGAAGCCCTAATACAATAATTCTTATGAAGTCTAGAAACCCCAGCTTTCTTGAGATTTCGAAGAGAATGTAACGATTCTTTGGTATCAGAATGCCTTCGACATCAAAGACAACCAAAGAGTCTGTGTCCTGCCCCGTTTCCTTCCCGTTAACCATTGGAAATTTTCCTCTTCCCATAATGTCTTGTCTTGATTGAATAGTGTATCGGAACTAAAATGCACACGAACTGCGAGAGCTAAGTTGCTTCTTTTTTCGTTGATGTTTTTTGTTTCCGTTGTCTTTAAGTACATATGCTTCGTATGGAAACTAATTGTGTTTAGGATGCTGTTTGGAGGTGTGTTGCGTTAGTTAAAATTTTGGTCACTTCAGCATGGCCTTACATCAACTATGTTCCTCATTTAGGCAACATTGTAAGCTCCATCCTTTCAGCGGACGTTGTAGCCCGCTATTACCGACTAAAAGGAAACGAGGTTGTGTACGTCACAGGCTCAGACGAGCATGGAACACCCATCGAAATAGAAGCTGTGCGATTGAATATTCCCCCAAAACAGCTGACAGACAGGAACCATGCCCAAGTGTCAGACCTCTTCAAAAGATGGGGCATAGCCTTCAGCAACTACACCCGCACAGAAAACCCTGTACACAAGGTCTTTGTTCGAGACCTGTTGCTGAAAATCTACGAGAATGGCTATATTTTCACTCAGGAAACTGAGCAGCTTTATTGTCCAAAGTGTGACCGTTTCTTGCCTGATAGGTTCGTAGAGGGAACATGTCCCATCTGTGGAACTGAGGGTGCTCGGGGTGACCAGTGTGATTCTTGTGGGAGCCTTCTGGAGCCTACGAATCTTCTGCAACCTTGTTGTGCTATTTGTACTTCGGAGCCAATTAAGGAGACAAGGAAGCATTGGTATTTTGATTTGCCAAAATTAACCGAGAAGCTTACTGAATATATTCAAAATAACGAGAATTTGCCTGACAACGCCCGAACCTTCACACTGAACATTCTGAAGGAAGGCTTAAAGCCTAGACCAGTAACCAGAGATAACAAATGGGGAATTCAGTCACCCTTTCCTGGTTCCGAAGACAAGACAATCTATGTTTGGGTTGAAGCCGTTCTGGGGTACATTTCAGCCACTATCCAATATTTTAGACAACTTGGGAAGGAGGAGCGATGGAAGGAGTTCTGGTTCAACAAAGAAGCGAAAACCCTGTATTTCATAGGAAAAGATAACATTCCCTTCCACACAATCATACTACCCGCCCTCCTCTTAGCTACCCACGAGGAATACAATCTGCCTTGGACAGTGCACTCCACAGAGTTTCTGATGTTTGATGGTCAAGCCTTTTCCAAGAGCCGAAGAATCGGAATCTGGATCGACGAAGCTCTAGAACTGTTTCCGGCAGACTACTGGAGATACTCCCTGATGTCCATACGACCTGAAGTGAAAGACACAAACTTCTCATGGACAACCTTAATCGAAAAAGTGAACAGTGATCTAAACGATACCCTCGGCAATTTCGTACACAGAACATTAACTTTCATAAACAGACAATTCGACAGCACAGTGCTACAGCCAAGTAGCCTCGACGAAAAAGATAAGGCAGTTCTTTTGGAGGCTAAAGAGATTGTGAACCAAAATGCAGAACGGATGGAAGCCTTCAAGCTACAGGAGGCTCTACGTTTAGCCATAAGTCTTGCTCACCTTGGAAACAGATACTTCAACGAGAAGGAGCCTTGGAAGACCATAAAGACAGACTGTCAGCAGTCAGCTAATACCCTGTATGTTGCTGTCCATATTGTCAAGCAGTTGGCGATTATTCTAGAGCCCTTCATTCCCTTTACGTGTGAGAAGCTTTGGGCACTTCTGAATCTGGAGGGTTCTGTTCATGAGCAGCTGTGGAGCGAAACAGAAAAGGAGTTGCCTCCAGGTCACAAGATAGGCAAGGCGAAGCCTCTTTTCAGCAAAATCGAGGAATCTGAGGAAGAGCTTCAAGCCAAACTGGAAAATTTGAGGAGCGCAAAACAACATTAGGTCTGGTAAGATGAAGGGACGCCTTTGAGCCTGAAAATTGACCTTCACGTTCACACTTGCTATTCCCGTGACTCTTCTATAACACTTAAACAGGTTGTTTCCTTTGCCAAGAAGCGTGGACTGGACGGGGTTGCAATCACAGACCACAACACAGTTAAAGGCGCCCTCAAAATGAAAACCCGCGACATCATCATTATCCCAGGAATAGAAATATCCACCTTGAACGGGCATCTTCTTGGTCTCAATTTAACCACATCCATACCCGCAAAACTAGGTATCGAAGAAACCATCCAACTCATTCATGATGCTGGGGGAATCGCTGTGGCGCCGCATCCTACTGCATTCTATAAATCGCCACCGAGCCGAAAAGTAAGCTCCTATGACGCCGTTGAGGTCATGAATGCATCTTCTGTGCCTTTTTCTATATTGACGCATTATAGCCGGAAGTTTGCTGAAAGTTTAGGGTTACCCCAGACAGGGGGAAGTGACTCTCATTATGCTCCTGAGATTGGGGCAGCGTACACTATGGTAAAATCTGGTGCTGCTGTTGATGAAATTGTATCCACCATCAAGAAGGGAAACGTGTCTCCCATGGGAAGGGGGATACCTTGGAAAATTAGATTTGAACGAATTATGGCACGGTTTTAAAAAAACTTGATGCTAGAAGAGGTTACTCTTCTGCTTCTTCAAGCTGGTCTAGACCTAAGTCAATGTTCACATTCATTTTGGGTTCTGTGACGCCCTCTATATTAACTAGGTCTAGTTTAGGAATTGAAGAAATAACTTCACATGGTTCAAGACTCAACTTTGGAACTTCTCCCAACCTTTCAACTTTCAGTAGTTTTTCTACTTCTCTAGCCATTTCTGCTTCTTCCCCATGCTTCGATTGTGAGGAGGTCTCGAACCGCTGTGCGGATTGCCTCTGCTCTGTTGGGGTAATATTTTTCGTCGACTAGGTTGTCTAGTGCCTGAATGTAGGGTTCAGGTAGGTGTAGTGTGATTAGTTTCATTTTGTGGATTCTCCTTTGTTATGGTCTCTTAAGAGACTCTTTGTGGCTTATATGCCTTAATGTTAAGATATAAATATGAGACAAACATGAACATACCACTACTTATAATACTTTCTATAAGCCGTTTTTGGGTACCATGTTTCTGCATGTAAAAAAGCAGGTTTGGAGAAACTTTATGTTTCTCTCGTAAGATTAAAACCGTATAACTCAGTTTGTGGCTTCTGTAACCGTGGCTGTGTCAATTGGGCTGAAACTTGATGGTTGAAATGTCAAAGCGGGTCTATGTCAAAAGTTTTGGTTGCTCAGCAAACCTTGCAGATGGAGAAGTAATTACTGGTTGCCTTTCAGAGGCTGGCTTCGAGGTTGTTGATGAGCCTCAGGATGCAGATATTCTGGTTTACAATACGTGTGCTGTCAAGTCTCCCACAGAAAATCGTGTTATGGATATTCTGAGAAAGGTTCCGGAAGATAAGCGGCTTGTGGTTACTGGTTGTTTGCCTCTGATAAATTTTGAACGGTTACAGAATGAGGTTGGGTTTGATGGGGTGGCTGGTCCTGCGCCAGGCAGCGAGGTTGTTGAGATTTTGCGTAGGGTGGCTGCAGGACAGAAGGTTATTCTTCTTGGGGACGCTTCTAAGCCTGATTTGTGTCTTCCCAGGGTTCCTTTGAATCCAATTGTAAGTATTGTGCCTATCAACTATGGTTGTTTGGGGAACTGTGCTTACTGTTGTGTCCATTTTGCTCGGGGAAAGTTGAGAAGCTATTCTGTTGATGATGTTATTGAAAGGGTCAGATGTGATTTGGGTTCAGGCGCCAAGGAGATATGGCTGACGTCCCAAGATACGGCATGCTATGGACGGGATATTGGGGCAAATTTGGCGGAGCTGTTGAGGCGAGTGTGTGCGGTTGAGGGCGAGTTTTTCGTTCGGATTGGGATGATGAATCCTGATCATGTGTTGTATATACTTGATGAGCTAGTTGAAGCCTACATGTGCAGCAAAGTTTTCAAGTTTCTACATCTGCCTGTCCAGAGCGGGGACGACAATGTTCTTGGGCTCATGAATCGACACTACACTGCACAGGAGTTCAAGACAATTGTTGGAGCTTTTAGGAAAAAGATTCCGCAGTTAACTCTTTCAACTGACGTTATTTGCGGTTTTCCCGGAGAGACTCCAGAAGCGTTTGAGGAAACAAAACAGCTCATATTGGATGTTCAGCCTGACATCGTTAATGTGTCAAAATTTTTTTCTAGACCCCACACGCCAGCAGAAAAGATGGTTGCTCTTCATCCAGATGAGGTTAACCGCAGAAGCAGGGAGCTGGCGGAGTTAGCTAAAAGACTTTCTTTTGGGAAGAACCGTTCATGGATTGGCTGGGAAGGAAATGTTTTGTTTGATGAACGGGGTAAGGGAGAGTCTCTGATGGGACGAAACTTCGCTTACAAGCCTGTTGTGGTTAAGGGCGAAACATCTTTGTTAGGGCAGTTTGTGAAGATGCGGGTTGTCAAAGCCTTCTCTACCTATCTTGAAACTGAAATTTTGTGAAGTCAGCCTCCGCCCACTGGAGGAAGAATAGCAACAGTATCTCCTTGCTTCAGTTTTGTATCGAAGCCTTCCAAGGCATTGATGTTTTTGCCATTTACCAGAAATGAAAGAAATCCTTGTACTTTCCCGTTTTTGGTGTAGACATATTCGTGGAATTTTTTACCGTATTTCTCAGAAAGCAGGGTCAACAGCATTTCTACAGCGATTGTATCTTGTATCTGGATTTCTTCTGTTTTTTTGCCTGTTATTTCCCGTAAAGAAGTGAAAAACTTGACTTGAATCTTCATGTGTGTTCCCGCTATTATTTTTCGAGGCAGAATTTATTCTATTCTATGTCACATTTCTGGGCTGATGGCAGCTAACCATTGATGTATCTGGGTTTTGGTCGATTAAACTTAAATAGCGCCACAAATTCTCACAATAAAGACACCGCATTGTCTGTTGATTGCCGCCGTAGCTCAGTTCGGTAGAGCAACGGGCTGTTAACTCGTGGGTCGAAGGTTCGAGTCCTTCCGGCGGCGCCATCACTGTGTCCATATTTTTTATGTGGGTGCTGTTACTTCGGCGAACATTTCTTTTTTGGCTTTGCATATGGGACAGATGTATGGGGGTTCTTCGCGGAAGCAAACGTAACCACATTGTCTGCAGTAGTAGAGTTTCATTTTTGGTGTCGAAGGATTGGATTCTATTGTGTTTTCCTGTGTCTTCGTTTCTGGGGAATCCTTGTAGGCGTTCATCTGCTTTTCTTTTGGTCTTCGCTCTGGGATAGGTTTTATGGGTTTTTTTCCGTCGCGGACGTCTTTTCTGACGTATAGTGCGCAGTAGCAGAAACCGTGTTCCTCTATGTCTGGGTCTCGGTAGTCACATGGGCAGATTATGTCCCTGTCGTACTCGATTTTTCCGCTGGCTAATCGACATGGGCAAGATGGATAGCCGTACCGTATCTCATTTTTTTGTAGTCCTTCTAGAAGGTCTTGCAGAAGTTCTTTGTCTGGAGTCAAGTAGTAGCCATATGTTTTTGCGTCGTTTTCTGCTCTTTCTCGAACCTGCTCAAGTGATGTCAAAGCTCTAGAACCTCTCGCAGTTCTTCTTTGGAGGGACCAGTCAACAAAATTTTGCCGTCTACAATTACGGTCGGGTAGGCAAGTGGTCCTTTCCTACTCAAAATATCTTTAGTTATTTCTTGTCTATCTTCTCTGCTGCAAAGGTCAATGTCAATGTATTCGTATTCAACATCTAAGTCATTGAGGTGTTGTTTTGTTCGTTTGCACCAGCCGCACGTGCTTATGGCATATAAACGAACTTTATGCTTGCGATTTTTGCCTTCAACTTTTGTTGTCAGCATCTTATCTCATATACTCTTCTTATCATGGCATGATTTAAGGATTAATAAAATCTATTTACTGCTATTTTTCCAATTTGATAATCCCATCAGGCTTAGCTAAGTAAACCACATCTGCCAATCTGACAAAGAGACCTGTTTCTATTACTCCGGGAACAAGTTTGAGTTGTCGATTCAGTTCCTCAGCATCAGATATGAAACCAAAATCAACATCTAAAATGTAGTTGCCATTATCCGTAACCACTGCACCAACCTTGCCTTTGGACTCCCGCAGAAAGGGCTTCCCACCCAGCTTCTTTATCTCCGCTTTGACTGTCGCAAAAGCAAAGGGCAAAGCTTCCACTGGAACCTTAAATGCTCCTAGCTTCTCTACAAGCTTTGTTTCATCTCCAACAATGACAACCTGTTTAGCTGCATGGGCAACAATCTTTTCTCGTGTTAAGGCTCCGCCCCCGCCCTTAATCATGTCCAGTTTGCCGTCAACTTCATCGGCTCCATCAATATCTAAATCAATGACAGGGTGCTCATCTAAAGTTGTTAAGGGAACGCCTGAATGCACCGCCACCATCATAGCTTGACTGGAGCTGGGAACTCCCAAAACGTGTATGCCATCCTCTCTGATAAGGCGTCCAATCTCCTCTATAACGTAGGCTGCTGTGCTTCCACTACCCAACCCAACAACAAAATCATCCTTTACATGCTGGACTGCCGCCAAAGCTGCCTTACGTTTAGCTTCTTCCCTCCAAGTCACCATGTCAGGCCTCAGTTTCCATTTGCCCAAGCCGCTCCAAAACCTTTTCCACCTCAGACCTTATCTGGTCAATCCTCTCTTCAGCCTCAGTTTTCTTTGGTTTCGACGACTTCCGTCGTTTCCTCTCAGTCTTTTCAGGGCTAGGAGACGAAGCAACAGGTTTAGGCTTTGGGGCCACCGGCTTCGGTGCTATGTCCAGATTAATCCTTAAGCCGCCTATCTTCTTGTTTATCTCGTCGAACCGTTCATTGAACAGTTTAACGAGATCCTCTTGCATGCCTTCCAACTCATGGAGTGCAACAACTGACTCGTTTTCGGTGATGGAGTCTTTTATGTCTTTGATTTTGGCTTTGTAGTCTTGTGCTAAGCGATCCCGCTCCTTCTCGTCTATCTTTCCTTCTGCGTGAGCTTCGTAGATTCGTCTGATGCCGAAACTAAGGATTTCCCGTTCTACATCTAATCTGCTGAGTTCCTTCTGAGATTTTTGGGCGTCAAAATTTGTGACCGTTCTGCCTGGCTTCACGGGCAATATTGAAGGAACATCTTTTGCTTCGGATAGCTCTTCGCTGTCCTTCTTTTTTCTTTCGGTCCTCATCATGTAAATTGCAATCAGGGCTACTATTACTGCTCCTACTGCAACAGCATACGGCAACACGTCAGAAATCACTAAGGTTCCTTCTCCAACCACGTTCCTTTTTTTTATTGTTGTATATAAGTTTGAGGAACATGTTTCTGAAGCTTTTGGTC
Organism: Candidatus Bathyarchaeum sp.; assembly: GCA_016930555.1. Classification (GTDB taxonomy): domain Archaea; phylum Thermoproteota; class Bathyarchaeia; order Bathyarchaeales; family Bathyarchaeaceae; genus Bathyarchaeum. The sequence goes on along the minus strand of JAFGGM010000029.1, from coordinate 177 downwards.
ATTTTTGTACAAAAAACGCCCCCAAACCCTCCAAAAAGCCTTTGTGGAAGGATGTTTGACGAAATGGACAAAAAAACTGATGACCTCATCAGAGTTACTGCGGGGATGAGAAATTTCCTTACTGCCTTTTCCTTCTACTCAGTTCTTTTTCCATGTTGCTACTTGATCTCAAATTTT
>JAFGGM010000028.1 GCA_016930555.1 Candidatus Bathyarchaeum sp. | reverse complement strand
GGTTTTTGCAGAGATATTCTGTTTTGTGAGGGCTAGGAGGATTCGGTCAATCCCTTGGGCAACGCCCACGGCAGGAATTGGTTCTCCGCCAAAGAGTTGAATCAGCTTGTCGTAGCGTCCTCCGCCACCTAAAGCAATATCAAGATCAGGAATATAAGATTCAAAAATTATACCCGTGTAGTATTCTAGACCCCGAGCAAATCCTGCTTCCACAATAAGCTCAAGCTTTTCTCCGCTGTCTTTTACAAGTTCAAGGATTTCCCAAAGATTGCCCACAGCAGCAACAGCAGACTCGTAATCTTGGACAGTTTCTTTTACGTTTTCAAGAACCTTAAAGGCGTCTTCGCTTCTTGATTCTAGGAGCTCCTCCAGAACACTCAGACACTTTTGTGACGCACCTGCTTCTCGGGCGGCTGTAAGGGCATCATCCCAAAGTTTCTTGTCCAGCAGTTGCCTGACGCGGTCCTGTTTTGCTTCATCCAGCCCCTCCTGATCCAGTATTCCTCTGAGGATTTCTGTGTGACCAACCTTGAAACGGAAGTTCTGGAGCCCCAGTCTAGTGAGCAAGTCGTTGGTGAGGATGAGGATTTCTGCGTCTGCTTCTGGTCTGCTGGAGCCGAAAAGTTCGTAGTTTGCTTGCCAGAACTCTCGGAACCGCCCATACTGGGGTTCATCGTAACGGTACAGGCTTCCTACACTGAAGAGTCGTATGGGCTTTGGCTCGTTCCTTAGCTTAGATGCTACCATCCGAGCTACAGAGGCAGTGAATTCTGGACGCATAGCCACTTTTCTGCCGCCCAAATCTTTGAAGGTGTACATGCGTTCACGGATTTCTTCGCTGGTTTTTGCTGCCAACAGCTCGTAAGTTTCTAGGATTGGAGTGATGATTTCTTCGAAGCCGTACAGTTTAGAAATGTCTCTGGAAACCTCTTCGATATAACGCATCCGTTCAGCGTCTACGGGTAGCAGGTCTCTCATTCCTCGAACAGTCTTGAACATTCAATCTCACCAACATGTTATTTTAGATTAAGTTCTGAAAGAGAATAGTAAACGATTTCTCCTCTCCGGTTTATAACTGCGAGGATCAAATTCTTTTTCAGGTTCTGGACATACCGTTGGGTTCTTGCGAGCTTTTCTAAGGTGACGGGTTGCCCCTCCTGTATGCCGAAGATGAGGTGTTTGGCTGTTTCTTTGCCGTAGTCTCCTCGTTCGTAGACTCTGAAGTCGATTCCTAAACCGAAGCCTTCCCGTGCCACGTATCCGCGACCCCGTAGATCCCTGTAAATGAGGTATCTAACCCAGATGTCTTTGTCAACTTGCTGGAAACGTTTGAGGAGTTCCTGAAAAGCCAGCTTCTTTTTGGTTTCTTGATCTGTAACTGTGATTGCTCCTTTGCCTAACAGAAACAGAGCTTCATAGAATGTGAGGTGCAGTTTACCATCCTCATCTGTGCCATAGCCTTTTGATGAAAACTCTATGATTCCTTCTGGTGACGAGACAGTGACAGCAGTTTCTTTCAGAGAAGAGCCCACAGGCAATATCTCTTGGCTTTTTTCAGTCTCAGTCTCAGATTTCTTCGACACCAAAATCTTTCAATCCTTTTACTTATCCAGCCTATCTTCACGGTCTTAAGATTTTAATCTTTAGCTGACTCAGAACTTGACAGCTAGGCCTCCACGCAGGTATTTCTGTTGATTAAACTAGGATTTGTTGGTAATTTAGAAACCCGTTTATCATCAGGTTTGCCGTTTGCACCAGCGCGATTAACACGAAATCTTTTGCGAAAGCTTCACCTAGCTGGAGTAGTGCGTCTAGTTCAATGTTTTTGCTTCTGAAGAGGGCGTTTCTGTGCTGAATTAGACGAAGTGACAGGTAAGCAATCAAAACTCCAAGGATTATGAAGTAAAGAAGGCTCAGGTGGAAGAGGATTCCTACAAGAACCATTAGGGGAACCATGCAGTAGCCAACAAGGACGGTTATGAAGAAGCCGCGTTTGAAGCCTAACACAACCACAAGGGTTCGTGCCTTTGCAGCAAAATCTGATTCGTAGTCAGCCAAATCCTCCCAAAGACTGTTTGCTGCTGTGGATAAGCCGATGAGAAACACAAGAACAAGCAGCTCAAAAGAGAAAATATTGAAGAATGACGCCACAATAAGGACTGGCACCGCACCCACAGACACGTTCACCAGAGGCTTGTAGATTGTTTGCCTAAGACGAAAAGGCGGCACAGAATAAATAACTCCAGCAATAATTCCCACAAAAATAAAGACAGTCACTAACTGGATTCCAGTTATCAGACCTAAAGCCATACACAAAACGAATATGGCCAAAGAAATGAGGATGCCAAACCTTCCAAGACTCCGAGTAAAGTCTGCCCTGAAGGAATCGGATTTCATGTCCAAGTCCACATCATAAACATTGTTGATTGCATCGACGCCACTCCACAAACAAAAGGCAACAAAACCAAGATACGACGCCTCCACCAAAGTGGGCTTTTGGGCTACCAGAAAGGTTGCCCCCATAGCAATCATAAAGAGCATAAGACCTCTTTCAACAGAAATGAAAGAAAGAAAACCTTTGACAGCGCCAAGCATACGCTTTAGGCAGGAACATAAAATAAAAAGATTCCGTATTTCCTAAAGACTTTTAAGATAGGCTGTTGTTGGCTTTTTAGAGGTTGTAAAATTGAGGGATCGTTTCCTCTATCGATAAAGCATTTCACCTACTTACTTTAAGCTTTGTTATTACAACCGCTTATGAAGCATTTTTCATTGCATCAAACGACGAGACGTCAGTATGCCTTGAAGCGGATAGATTTATATGGAGACTACAGATTGAAGGTGACGTACCATGAACATAATAGAGAAGATATTAGCTAATGCTTCAGGAAGAAAGCATGTCTCTCCAGATGATATTGTAGAAGCAAAAATCGACATGGCAATGACCCATGATCTAACAGGTCCATTAGCCATCAAATCATTCAGAGAGATTGGAGCCAAAAAAGTCTGGAACAAAGACAAAATAGTCATTATCTTAGACCATCTGGTTCCAGCCAGCTCGGTGATTTCAGCAGGTTTACACAAGATTGTAAGAAACTTTGCTGAAGAACAAAACATCGAAAACTTTTACGATGTAGGCAGGGGCGGAGTCTGTCACCAAGTAATGCCTGAAAAGGGTCATGTACGACCCGGAGAGGTGATTGTTGGCTCAGATTCTCACACATGCACTTATGGAGCATTCGGCGCCTTCGCAACAGGAATCGGGTCAACAGAGATGGCTGCCGTATTCACAACAGGCAAATTATGGTTTAGGGTGCCTGAGGTCATTAAAGTTGATGTTGAGGGCAAATTCCAGAAATGGGTAACATCCAAGGACATGACCCTGAAAATTATAGGCAAGATTTGTGCTGATGGGGCAATCTATAAGGGATTGGAGTTTGGCGGCTCCATAATAAGAGACATGACAGTTGAGGGCAGAATGGTTCTAAGCAACATGGCTGTGGAGATGGGAGCCAAAGCAGGCTTAATTGAGCCAGACCAAAAAACTTTAGATTATGTCAATGCCAGAACCGACAAGCCCTTTAATCCAATAGTAAGCGACAAGGACGCAGAATATGAAAAGGTTTTGGACGTGGACGTTTCAGATTTGGAGCCTCAAGTTGCAGTTCCTCACCAAGTTGACAAAATCAAACCAGTAACAGAAATAGAGGGCACAGAAATCAATCAAGCCTTCATAGGCTCATGCACAAACGGCAGACTAGAAGACCTGCAATCCGCTGCTAAAATCTTGAAAGGTAAAAAAATAAAAAGAAACGTGCGGCTGATTGTGATTCCTGCATCCCAAGAAATCTACCTGAATGCCTTAAGCGAGGGATTGATTCAAGCTTTCATGGAATCAGGCGCTACAATAGGTAATCCCAACTGTGGTCCATGTTTAGGTGGACACATGGGAATCTTGGCAGACGGTGAAACATGCATAAGCACCTCAAATAGAAACTTCATCGGCAGAATGGGAAGCACCAAATCCTTCGTGTATTTGGCTTCTCCAGCCACAGTTGCGGCTTCGGCATTAACAGGAAAAATCACAGATCCACGAGAAACTATGGGGAAGGTACATTAAAGATGGAAATAAGTGGAAAAGCAATAAAGTTTGGCGCCAACATAGACACAGACGTCATTCTGCCAGGACCATACCTAGTTCACACAGACCCATACGAGCTAGCAAAACATGCTATGGCAGGCTTAGACTTGGAATTTCCTCAGAAAGCAGCAGAGGGCGTGATTGTTGTTGGCGACAAAAACTTTGGCTGCGGCTCAAGCAGGGAACAGGCACCAATCGCACTGAAGTATTCAGGAGTCAAATGCGTGCTGGCTGAATCCTTTGCCCGCATATTCTACAGAAATGCAATAACCATAGGCTTACCTGTTCTAGTATGCACGGGAGTTTCAGGCAAAGTTAAAGAAGGAGACATGCTGACCGTGAATCTGCAGACAGGCAAAGTTGAGAACAAGACAAACGGCGCTGTTATGCAGTCAACCAAACTTCCAGAATTTATCATGGAAATTCTTGATGATGGAGGATTAATTGAACATCTGAAAAGGAGAATTGAAACACATGAGTAAATACAAAATATCTTTGATCCCAGGGGACGGAATAGGTCCCGAACTGTCAGAAGCAACCTTAGAAATATTGAATGCTGTTCAGCAAAAATTTGACATCAACTTGGACATAATACAGGTTGAGGCTGGCGACAGCACCTTCGAAAAGACGGGAGAGGCACTTCCAGAAAAAACAATAGAAGTGATCAGAAACTCTCACGCATGCATGAAGGGACCAGTAGGAGAAACAGCCGCAGACGTCATCGTCAGACTCCGAATCATGTTTGACCTATATGCCAACATCCGCCCAATCAAAACCTACCCACCTGTTCCAAGCCTGAAACCTGATATCGACATGATTTTTGTTCGCGAAAACACAGAAGATGTGTACAGGGGAATAGAATTTGAGATGGAAGACACTGCCATTTGCCTACGAGTCATAACTAAGAAGAACAGTGAAAGGATAGCAAAGAAGGCTTTCGAAACAGCCAGAAGAAGAAACGGTAAAAAACGAGTTACAGCGATCCACAAGGCTAATGTCATGAAGAAGACTTGTGGACTCTTCGCGAGAACCTGCAGGGAAGTAGCTAAGCAGTATCCTGACATAACCTTTGATGAATTGTATGTTGATGCTGCGTCAATGCGGCTGATTAAGGAGCCTGAAACCTTTGATGTCTTTGTCACCCCAAATATGTTCGGTGACATACTGTCTGATGAAGCAGCGCAGCTTATCGGCGGCTTAGGTATGGCTCCAGGAGCAAACATCGGCGACGACTTCGCATTGTTTGAACCTATTCACGGCTCAGCGCCTAACAGGGCAGGAAGACAGACAGCTAACCCAATCTCGATGATACTATCAGCAAAGATGATGCTGGATTGGTTAGGCGAAAAATATGGGGACAAAGAATGTTTGAAAGCCGCTCAAGCCATAGAGGATGCAGTAGCTACAACACTACGTAAAGGCAAAGACGTTATTCCTGACTTTGGCGGCAAAGCCAAAACCATAGAAATGGCTCAGGCTATGGCTAAAGAAATCGTAAACAGTTAGAGGAAGGAAAGAACATGAAAAAGGGGGATTATGTCCGTATCTTCGACACCACGTTACGTGATGGAGAGCAGACTCCAGGTGTTTCCTTAACCACTGAAGAAAAGCTGGAGATAGCAAGGCAACTGGATAAGCTGGGCGTAGACACAATAGAGGCTGGAACTCCGATAAGTTCTGAAGGCGAAAAGAGAGCAGCCAAAGAAATTGCTGCGGCAGGATTAGACGCTGAGATTTGTGGTTTAGCCCGCACTACAAGAAAGGACATAGACATTGCCATCGGCTGTGACGTGGATGCAGTTCATACGTTTATTTCCACCTCAGAGGTTCAGATGAAGTATGCAGTGAACATGACTCCAGAAGAGGTTCTGGCAAGTTCCATAGATTCTATAGAGTATATCAAAAGCCACGGTTTAGTCTGCGAGTATTCTCCGATGGATGCAACAAGAACAGACAGGGAATTCCTGAAGCAGATATGCAAGGCAGCAGAAGAGGCTGGAACTGACCGAATAAACATCCCTGACACAGTAGGCATAATGATTCCCACAAGCATGCAACAGTTAATAGAGGACATCAAAAGGGTAGTCAAGGTTCCAATAAGTGTACACTGCCACAACGACTTCGGGATGGCTGTCGCCAATTCTTTGGCTGGAGTCGAGGCAGGGGCTTCTCAGATTCATGTTGCAGTTAACGGGTTAGGAGAAAGGGCTGGAAATGCTGCCCTTGAGGAAGTTGCTGTTGCCTTAGATTTGATTTACAAACGGAAGACGGGAATAGACCCTAAGCAGCTTTACGACACTTCAAGGCTTGTAGCCAAGTTAACGGGGATGATGATACAAGCAAACAAAGCTATAGTAGGCGAGAATGCCTTCTCTCACGAGTCAGGAATCCACACACGAGGAGTTACGGTGGCGCCATCAACCTTTGAGCCTATTAAACCCGAGTTTGTTGGAAGAAAACGGAAGCTAGTTGCTGGAAAACTGGCAGGCACAAGCGGAATACGGGTGGAACTGGAAGAGTCGGGACTACATCCCACCAAAGAGCAGCTTGCAGAGGTCGTTAAAACAGTCAAAGAGCTGGGCGACAAGGGCAAGAAAATCACTGACGCTGACATGTTAGCCATTGCCAGATCAATCATGGGCAAGGTAGTTAAAGAAAAGCGGATTGTTGACTTAGCTGGCTTTTCAGTTGTTACTGGAATAGGCGTTATTCCCACTGCTTCAGTCAGGCTTGTGCTGGATGGAAAAGAGTACGTCGCTTCCGAAACCGGGTTTGGTCCTGTTGACGCCGCGATCAGAGCAGTCCAGAAACTGACATCGCCTCTAGTGAATGTTCGCTTGAAAGAATATCGTATCGAAGCTACGACGGGCGGCTCGGACGCCATTGGAGAGGTCATCATCAAAGTTGAGGACAAGGAGGGAAACGTGGTTTCTTCACGGGCAGTCAACGAGGATATAGTTATGGCAAGCGTAGAAGCCATGATAGACGGCATCAACAAGAGCCTACTGAAAAGCAGAAACCGCAAAAAATAGCAGAAAGACGGTAAAAGCTAAGTCTGCTGTAGCCTGTAATAGGGTAGTATGCCTTTCACGCCGTATCATCTGGGTCCCGGACTGTTTGTTGGGCTTCTGTTTCTCAGTTTCATCGATTTGCCGACGTTTCTTGTTGCGAGCGTAATCGTTGATGTGGAGCCATTTCTGGTTCTAGCTTTGAATCTGAACTATCCACTGCATGGATTCTTTCATTCCTTCCTTGGCGGAACATTGGTAGCTGTGCCTCTTGCTCTGGTGATGTATCGTGTCAGAGGCAAGTTTTCTTCTTTGCTGTCCTTTTTCAAGCTGGAACAGAAGGTATCCTTCAAGAGGATTTTAGTGGCTGCATTCTCTGGAATCTACATTCACATCCTACTTGATTCAAGGGGTTACACCGACATCCAGCCGTTTTATCCATCAGATTATAATCCTCTTCTGACTACTGGAATTTTAGCGGGATTGGACGCTTATATCATCTGCATATGGAGCTTTTTCGGAGCAGCAATTGTCTACATAATCAGATTAGTGTTGATTTGGAGAAAATCGAATTAAAAGTCTGTGTTCATGGATTGACAGCGAGCGCGTAAAAAATCTAGCAATGTAAAACTACAAAAATTATATCTACATCAAAAACAGTGACGCAACATAGAGGCAGTTGTTTTGTCAGGCTCGGAGACCAGTCGACTGGAAGGCGTTACCCTGAAAGTGTACCTTTATGTGGTTAAGAAAAAGGGACTTGCTGGTCCAAGGGACGTAATGAGGGGCGTGGGTCTTAGTAGTCCCAGCGTGGCATACAGGCATCTTCAGAAACTTGAAAACATGGGGTTGCTAACAAAAAATGAATCGGGCAATTATGTTGTAACAGAAAAGGTTCCTGTCCGCGGCTATGTCTGGATTGGCAGAACACTTGTTCCGAACCCTCTGGTCTATTCCATTGTTTTTCTGGCGATACTTATTACGGAATTGGTTGTTCTGACCATCCATTTCTCCGTCGAAACCGAACAATTCAAAATCTTCTTTCTACTGTTGACAGCAATTACTACCGTAGCCTTAATCCTGTTCCTCATCGAGGGGCTGAGGATGCTCAGAAGAATCAGAGTCCGTAATTCTAACTAAACTTCTCGGAATAACGCCGTTCCGCTTCAAGAACGACCCTGTTCCGCAGGGAGAGCTAAGAGAAACTTTTCAGTCATCAGTAATATCAAGGAGATGAAGTTATGAAACATAACAAAAAACAATCTATTCTTTCTCCCCGTTTTGTATCTATCGTTATGGTAATAGTATTAAATGGAGTGCTTGTTAACGTCCCCATAGGCCAGTGTGCCGATGCCCTAACTGTGGGTTATTGGCATCTTGACGAACTCACGCCAAACGATTATATGGTGACTACGCCCGATTCGGCAGGCTATAATCATGGAACAGCAAGCGGTGAACCTGCTCCCACACTTGTTGAAGGAAAATTTGATAAAGCTTTAGATTTTGACCAAGGCAGCTTTGTGTACGTGCCCATAAGGTTTCTGGTAGGTTTTCCGCCCACCCCTGAACCCACATACATACCCATTTCTCCCAACTTGGACGTCCAAAAAGAACTGAAAATCGAAGCATGGATAAACGTCAAAGCCTTCACAAACGCAAGCTACAACAATATTGTGGTAAAGGTCACAAGAACAGGACCTGAAATAGAAGATGTAACCAGAGTCTTTGGACTTGCAGTGAAGCCAAGCCCTGAACAAAACGAAAAAGGGGTTCTCAGTGGCTGTGTATTCACAGATTCTAGCGGATTCAACGAAATATTGACGACAGAACCAGTTGTTTCTTTGAATCAATGGATTAACGTTGCATTCACCCGCACATCCACAGGTATGCACTTGTACTTGAACGGTGAAGAACAGACTGTCAAGATAATCGAGGGATTGCAGAATCCCATGGGTTCAATCATAAACGGAACTGAAGTCTACATTGGACACGACTCAGAAATCATAATAGACGAAGTCAAAATCAGTGACCTAGCTCCAGAAGAGGTTCTGTCAGCACAGGTCGACATTGGAAACAACACATTAATCGCCATTATCATCGCAGTTGTAGTTTTCGCTACAGCATGGGTTTTACGGAAATTCATACAAACTTGGGTGATTTACGCAAAATCCCGAAACTAACAATGTTCCACAAAGGACAGTGACAAAAAGTGGGCGTCGGCATCAAACTTCTCCAATTATTGCTCAGACAGAAGCTCACAGGCAAGGGACTGAAAGGAGAACGCCTTACGCCACAAATTGTATCCTTTGCTGTCACCAAAGCATGCAACCTCCTGTGCCTGCATTGTCATGCTGATGCACGGGAACCATTTCCTAATGAACTCACGCTAAAGGAAGGTCTGCAGGCAATAGATGAGTTGGCATTGCTTGGAACTGAAGCCCTGATTTTTAGTGGCGGCGAACCTTTGCTGCGGAAAGAGTTTGTTTTGCGCCTCGCCGAACACTGCATTGATGTGGGAATTATTCCTGCCATGCTGACAAATGGGGTGCTGATTGACCATAAGGTGGCCTGGGAGCTTAAGGAGGCAGGAATCATGGCTGCGGGCATACCGATTGACTCAACAGATCCCAAGATTCATGACAAGCTCAGAAACGTGCCCGGAACCTTTGATAGAGCATTGAGGGGCATCAGAGCCTGCCTTGATGTGGACTTGAAGGTGGTAGT
>JAFGGM010000027.1 GCA_016930555.1 Candidatus Bathyarchaeum sp. | reverse complement strand
GTAGCTTTCGGCTGGGTGTTAGAATTTGATCTCATGGAAGTATTCTTTCGAGAAAATAAGCAAGGATTTGGAATTAGCTAGGAAAAAAAAGCAAGCTCTTGACAATCTTTTTAATTCAGGCAGAATTTCGGCTTCTACGTACGGTTCCCTTGATAACGAACTGTCCACCATAATTTCCGACATTGAAATACGCCAGAAAATGCTTGCCGACAATTTGACCTCCAAAGTTGATGACCTACAAAAGCAGATTGGCACATTGGAAATATTTCTTGCCAACTCAGAAATCCAATATGTTGCAGGAGAGATTGATGAAGAATTACACGCTAAGGAAAGTGCCGCTTTTTCAAATGGGCTTAACTCCCTGAAAAAGCAGTTGGTTTCTCTCAAGGAGGCAGTAGACGGTCTTATGCCAGAGCCTGTAGCACCGACCCCCCTTGTGTCAGTAGAAGTTGAGCAGAAACAACTTAATGAAGCCGTTTTAGAGGAAACTGAAGTTCCCGTGGAAGCTGCTGTTGATGTTCCAGCTGAAGCACCAATTGAGGCTACTGTTGAGGCTATGGTTGAGACACCCGCAGAGGCTCCTACCCCAGTTGTATTTGAGGAAGCTGTTGAGGAAACCTTCGCAGATGCAGTTACTTCTTCTGTTGAAGTTCCTATCGAGGCTATTGTCGAGGAAACAGTTGAAGTTCCTGAAGCTACCATCGAAGAAGCTGTTGAAGCTCCAGTTGAAGAAATCATTGAGGCTCCTGTAGAAGCTCCAACTGAGATGCCTGTTGAAGAAACATTTGAAGCTCCTGCCGTTGACATTCCTTTTGAGGAGGAGGTTGTAGAGGCTCCCGTTGAGGCTGTGACGCCTGAAGTTCCAGTTGAAGCACCAGTTGTTGCTTCTGTTGAAGCTCCTGTCGAGATGCCTGTTGGGGTTCCAGTTGAAGATGTGATTAAGGAAACAGTTGAAGTTCCTGAAGCTACCATCGAAGAAGCTGTTGAAGCTCCAATTGAAGAAACTCTAGAGACTCCATCCGAGGCACCAGTTGAAGCTCCTATTGAGGTTCATCTTGAGGAAGCAGTTGAAGAAACGATTGAAGCACCTGTAGCTCCTGTTGAGGAAACCTTTGAAGAAGAAAGTGCTCCTTCTGTTGATGTTCCCATCGAAGCTGTTATCGAAACTCCTGTTGAAGATGCAATCGAAGTTGAACCAATACTTGAAGAAGTAGCAGTCGAAGAAACAATTGAAACATCAGAGTTTGAAATAGCCGAAGAACCACGTGAAGTAACCGTAATAGAAGAGCCTGTCGAATCACCAGTCATCGAAGAAGTAACTGAAGTTGAAAACGCACCTGAAGCAGAAGTGGAAGAGATCTTGACTGTTGAAGAGGCTGTTGAAGAAGAAATCCTAGACGAGTCAGACATCGCAGAGGATATTGCTGAAGCAGATAACGAAGATTTTGCTGAAGAAGAAGCTCCGATGGAAGAAGAGGTAGCAGACGAAGAACTAGATGACGACGACACATACGAAGACTACTAAAAAGCTAAGTAACCAATCCTAACTAACCCTTTTTTCTTTCTTCTTGTTTTTGCAAACAAAATTTTTTCAAGTACCAAAACTTTGGAAACTAGACTTAATTTATAGATACCACACCAAGACAATCCTGTTACACTTTCTTCAATGATGAATTATCTTCGCAGCATTTCACAAAAGTTCTCAATAAAGGGAAAGCCAAAACATATAGAGTTGACTCCACTTAGTTTTGGCTAAAAATTCTATGTCTAATCGATGTTACTTAATGGGGTAGTTCAGTTTCTGTTGTTGTGTGTGGTTTTGTGGATACGTAACCTTTATGAATGGTGTTGGTGGCTAGAAATCAGCAGAGAAGTCTGTTAAGGAAGGATAATATTTGGCAATTAAGAAAAGTGACTTCATAATTGTTAATTACACAGGCAAGGTTAAAGAGACCGGAGAAGTTTTTGACACAACCTTCGAAGAAACAGCGAAAGAGAGCAAACTCTACAAAGAGGGAGATCTCTACGAGCCAAGACTAGTGGTAGTTGGAGAAGGATGGCTTTTGAAAGCCCTAGACGATGCCCTACTCGAATTCAAACTCAACAAAAAAGAGTCAGTTGAGATTCCCCCAGAAAATGCCTTTGGACCACGGGACTCGGAAAAAGTAAAACTTGTTCCCCTCAGGCGACTGGTTGCCCGCGGAATAAACCCCCAATTGGGCGCACAAATCGAATTTGATAAAAAACTCGCTACTGTACGAACCATGGGCTCTGGAAGAGTGACACTCGATTTTAATCCGCCTTTGGCTGGAAAAACGTTAGTGTACACGGTTACCATTCAAAAACAACTCAAAACAAATGAGGAAAAAATTGCTGCCCTTATTCACCGCCGAATACCTGCCGTTGAGGCTGAAAAGTTCGACTTCAAGGTTGAAGAAGAAGATGTCATTTTGAATATGCCTGCTGAATCCCTTTATGTTGAAGGAATACAACTGGCAAAAAGGGGCATCGCCCTGGATATTCAACGTTATCTTCCAGATCTGATTACCGTCAAATTTATTGAGACCTTCACGAAACCGGGAGCTACCCCAAAAGCCAAGAAAGAGACTAAGAAGGAAACTAAAATTGAAACAGCAAAGCCTGCAGCAAAGAAAACCGTTAAGAAAGGTGCCAAAAAAGCCGCCAAGAGCACTACGAGTGGAAAGAAAACAGAAAAGAAGGCTGTGAAAAAGCCCGCAAAGAAAACCACAAAGGCTGTAGCAAAGAAGACTACAAAGAAAGTGGCGCAAGAAACCAGCTAACAGTGCTTAAATAAGTAATAAAACATAGTCTGTTACTCTTCGGGTTTGTATATTTTTGTACTGGTGCCGTTTGGGCGGCAGACAATACATCTGTTGTTGTCTATATCTGGGTCAGAGACCCTGCATAGGATACACATCAGTCCGCTCTGCCTGATTATTGCGCAGATTCTACATAGATTATCTGCTAGCTCATACTTATCCATCTCGCCGTTAGCCAATGAGAAAGCTGTTTTGGTGAGGACTGGCTGAACTCCCTCAACATCTGAGGGCTCGAAGATTGCACCTCTGCAGTGTTTTGTGTATTTGCTTACAGCAGTTTGGGTGATACCCAACAGTTGAGCCACCTTTTTTTGTTTAAGACCATGAGACTGTATCAGTTCTCTTGCTATGGCTGACCGAACTGCTGGAATCACAGACTTCACTGCAACTTCACAGGGGAGAATCATCGCTACTTTTCACCGCATATTCATGTTGCTCCACTCTATATAAGAATGACGTATGTCATAATTCACGCGACATTAACCTGCAACACCAGCTCCATAGCCAATTAATCAGTCATCGTGGTGCATGCTGTCAAAAACAAAATTTAGTATCTTAGCCTTTTCAACAAGAGAACCTATAATCAGGTCCGGATTCTCTTTCTCCAGTTCTTCCCTGTTGTAGACTCCCGAAGTCACTGCAATGCACCACATTCCTGCTGTCTTAGCTGCTCTCACACCAAAAACTGAATCCTCAATAACCACACAATCTTCCTTTTTGACCCCCAACTTTGCTGCAGAAACAAGAAAAACTTCAGGGTCAGGCTTTGGTTTACCAACATCATCTGCTGTCACCGTAACATCAAAGTATTCACTGATTTTCTTCGCAGGAAGTAGCGTGTCAACAACTTTTCGGTTGCTCATTGTCGCTAAAGCAATCTTTGTTTTTCCCTGTAGCTCCTCCAGGAGTTCAGTTGCTCCATTAAAAAGGTTGATACTGTCTGCGAGTCCTGCATGCATTTTGATTTTTTCTTCAGCAAGCTTTTCCAGCGTCGAAACATCGATTCTCATTTTGCATTTTCTGAAGGCTTCTAAGATGGTTTTCTTTGTTCCGATGCCCATCCGCCTTTCTATGAACTCGTCACTAACCCTGCATTCCGCCTCTTTCAGGACTTTCTGGAAGGTCTGCACCACTGCATTTCTGGTGTCGGCGATGGTTCCGTCCCAGTCAAAGATTACAGCTTTTACCATCAAAATCACAGTGCTATTTATCGTTCCAGAATGAAGGGCTTCTCAAGGGTAACTTTTTTGGTTGGGATAGTGCCCATTAGCATTTTTTCGCCAAACTTTCCAGTTACTCCTATGGGATTAAGGTTCTTGGCTAATGCCTCTGCAGAGTTTAGTTTCTGGGTGTTTTCGGAAAAGATGGTATAAATTATGTCGCCTTCTGCAACTTTGTCGCCCAGTTTCTTGTTTAGCAGGACTCCTGAACCCCTGTTTTTGGGTGCTCCAGACTCTCTGGCTATCTGAGCCATTGCCATATTGTTAATCCACTGAACCCTCCCCTCCTCCTTTGAGGGAACTGCTATTGTCTCGGGTCCAGTTTCTATGTCTTCTGGTTCCACGTCTGGGTTGCCGCCTTGAGCAGCAATTATTTCCCTAAGCTTTTTTTCGGCTTTCCCCGATTTGATAATGTCCTTTGCTTTCTGTGCGCCGTCGTTGATTCCCATCATCTCAAACAGGAGCCCCGCCAAGCTAGCTGCTTTATTCACCAAGTCTATTGGACCTTTTCCCATAAGCGTCGAAAGGGCTTCCCACGCTTCAAGGGCTGGTCCTATAGCGTATCCGATGGGCTGTTCCCCAAAAGTCACGGCGCATTGGATCTTCATATCCAATCTTTTGCCTAACTCTATGAACTCCTGCGCTAAGGACTGGGCTTCTCCAATAGTTTTGATTTTTGCTCCCCTTCCAGTTGGAATGTCCACCACAACGTAGTCTGCGCCTATAGCCTTCTTTTTGCTCATGATTGATGGCAAAAGCAGCGGGTCAATGGACAGCGGATACTCAACCTGAATCAGCAAATCATCCGCTGGAGCAAGGTCAAGAGCTCCCCCCCAAGCTAAGCAAGCGTTAGTTTTCTTTACCACTTTTTGCATTTCTTCACATGAGAGATTGACTGGGCACAAGACTTCAACGCGGTCTGCTGTGCCTGCGGGGGAGGTTATTGCTCGTGAAGATGTTTTAGGGATTGTGAATCCTGCTGCTGCGACAATGGGAATCACGAGTATGGTGGTTTTGTCTCCTGGTACTCCGCCTATGCTGTGTTTGTCTAGGAGAGGCCCTTTGTCGAAATCTACAGTTTGTCCTGTTTCCACCATGGCTTTTGTCAGTGCCTCAACTTCGTCTATGCATGTTCCGTGGATGTAGAGGCTGGTGACGAAAGAGGCTAGTTCTATGTCACTGAGGTGCCTTTCAACAACGTCCATGATTATCGCTTCAATTTCTTTGGGTCTCAGTCTTTTTCCGTTGATTTTTTCTCGTATGTATGCTATGGATTCTGGTCTTTCAGCTGGTCTAACCGTTACAGTTTCTCCGTTTTCTGCCTGCAACTTGTCATAGACTTCACTGTAGATGCCTAATGTTCCTCTAGGAAATTCTGCTGCTACGTTTGCAATTGCAATTATGTGCTTGTTTTTGTATGTAACCTCAACCCTGTCTGAAGAGTGAATTCCAAGCTGACTTGCGTCTTCGTTATCAATTACAATAATTTGTTTTCCACCAGATTTTATTCCCAAAAACCAAACATTGAATTCCATAATATCTCCAACCGTCAATCACGGTTCTATTATTTGACCGAAGATAAGTATTTGATGGCTTGAAGTGTTTGTTCACAGAAGACCTTTAACTCACAGCAAACATATTGTTTGGTACTGAGGAGTTGTGAACCTTGAAGTACGTCGATTTTGTTGAGCAATCTTACAAACCCAAAACAACAGATTTAGTCTGTGACTTCTACGTTGAACCACTCGGAATCAGTTTGAAAGAAGCAGCTGGGGGTGTTGCCGCCGAAAGTTCCGTAGGGACATGGACAGAGCTCACCACAATCAAACCCTACGTGGAAAAGCTTGCTGCCCGAGTCTTCAGCATCGAAGGCAACAACATTCGAATAGCCTACCCCATCGAACTCTTTGAACAAGGTAACATGCCAAACATCCTGAGTAGCGTAGCAGGCAACGTGTTCGGGTTACGTGCCCTCAAGAACCTGAAACTAACCGACATCCAGTTGCCCAAAAAACTTGTTCACAGCTTCAAGGGTCCAAAATATGGAATAACTGGAATCCGCAAACTGCTAAACGCCCATTACAGACCTCTAGTTGGGACTATTATCAAGCCAAAGCTGGGGCTGAAAACTGTGGATCATGCGAAGGTTGCGTATGATGCTTGGGTGGGAGGATGCGATGTGGTAAAAGATGATGAAAACCTTAGCAGTCAAAGCTTCAACCCTTTTGAGGCGCGTGTTGTGGCGACTCTGGAGAAGCGGGACCGTGCAGAAGAGGAAACTGGAGAAAAGAAGGTTTACATGGTTAACATCACCTCAGAAACGGAGGAAATGCTGAAGCGAGCACAGTTTGTTGTGGACCATGGTGGAAGATACTTGATGATCGACATTCTCACCTGCGGCTTCTCTGCGCTGCAAACACTGCGGGAGCACGATTTTGGTTTGGTGATTCATGCCCACAGGGCGGGACATGCAGCTTTTACCAAAAATCCTTTACATGGAATTTCAATGAAGGTTATCGCAAAGATTGCCCGAATTATTGGCGTGGACCAGCTTCATGTAGGTACTGTTGTTGGAAAAATGTCTGAGACCCGAGAAGAGGTTAATGAGAACTGTGATGCACTAAAAACTGGACT
Organism: Candidatus Bathyarchaeum sp.; assembly: GCA_016930555.1. Taxonomy (GTDB): domain Archaea; phylum Thermoproteota; class Bathyarchaeia; order Bathyarchaeales; family Bathyarchaeaceae; genus Bathyarchaeum. Next base: position 10,315 of record JAFGGM010000027.1, on the reverse strand, counting down.
ATATGACGTAAAGGAGGTTTTGCCTGTTGCATCGGGTGGGCTCTATCCTACTCTTGTCCCCGCTTTGATGGACTTCTTTGGGAAAGATTTTGTGATTCAGGCAGGCGGAGGAATCCATGGGCACACTGACGGAACAGTTGCTGGAGCTAAGGCTATGCGACAAGCTGTGGACGCGTCCCTCCAAGAGGTGTCGTTAGAAGAGTATGCTAAATCCCACAAAGAATTGCAGGTGGCTCTAAACCTTTGGAAGTAACTAAAAACAGCTATGAAATGACCCTCCTTTATTCTCTGATATTCTGCTGCTTGTGTCAAGTCTGGATTTTGAATTGTGTTTTGTAGCCCTTTGCCAGCAATCTTGTGTGGATGGCACTCTTCAAAGCCCCGACTCCTTTTCGTGTCTTTAAACTCGCCATGAATACGTTGCTTTCTACTGCAGATGGGTTTTCATCGCTTATTCTGTTGACGAATTCGTTAAGGTTTGCTTCAAGCTCCTTTTTGGTTGTTTTATCTGTTTTGTTGGCGACCACTACTGGGAACTCGCCTAAATTGGCTGCCAAAAACTTCACCATCTCAACATCCACTGACTGGAATCCCTTTTTTTCTAGGCGCCATGTTACCTCCAAGAAAGTGGAAATGTCCAAAATAACCACAGCTAACACAATATTTTGGGCATTGGACTCCAAGAACTCGACAATTCTTCTGTTAACTTTTTCTTCGAAACACTTAGAAACGCCCATCATCTTGCCTAATCCAGGTAGGTCAACAAGAAACAGTCCATCATTAATTGGATATTTCTTGATTGTTCGGGTTGTTCCAGGACGCTTTCCCGTTGCAATATTCAATCCTGATAGTTCCTTGATGAGGCTGCTTTTGCCTGCATTTGGTCTTCCAGTGAACACTAGATACTTCTCTTGCATAACCTACAATAAAGGTTATCTGACACTTTAATGTAGTCTACAAACCCCGAAAGTTTGCTATAGTTTAATCCTTTTTTGGTGAAAAATTAGCTTAGGGTGCAAAAGTTTTTGGCACATGAATTTCTTTGGCCTTCTTGTCTGTGAAGATTCCTAGGCTTGCATATCTATCTTGGCTGTCAGGCAGGACTGTTACAACAGTTTGTCCCTTTTTCATTCTTTTTGCCAGCTGAACTGCGGCGTCTACGTTGGCGCCTGAAGATATGCCTGCGAAAAGTCCTTTTTCTCTTGCGAGGAGTCTGCTCCAGCTTACGGCGTCTTCGTCGTTGACGTTTATTACTTCATTGATGAGGGACTGGTCTACGATGCTTGGGATGAAGCCGTCTCCGATGCCGTCTATTCTGTGGTTGCCTGCTTTTCCGCCTGTAAGTTCTTGGGAGCTTGATGGCTGAGCTGCTACAATATTCACGTCAGGGTTTACTTCTTTCAGGGCTTTGGCGACTCCCATGAGAGTTCCTCCTGTCCCTACTCCTGCTACAAACGCATCAACCCATCCCTTTGGAACCTGCTCAATGATTTCTTTGCCCATTATTATCCTGTGGGCTTCCACGTTATCGTAGTTGTCGAATTGGGCAGGCATCCACCATCCTGGTTGCTGTGCCAGTTCTTTTGTTTTTTGAACTGCCCCTTTGAGTCCATCACATTCTGGGGTTGATATGACTTTTGCTCCGTAGGCTCGCATAAAATTGCGTCTTTCTTGGGTCATGGTTTCACACATGATAATGACTACTTTGTAGCCTTTTGCTGCGCCTGCCATGCTAAAGGCTATTCCTGTGTTGCCGCTTGTGCCTTCAACAATGGTGTCTCCGGGTTTCAGGTCTCCACGTTTTTCGGCTTCTTCAATCATGTATTTGGCTATTCGGTCTTTGATGCTGCCGCTTGGGTTCACGTATTCCACTTTTGCGTAAAGGTTTGCTTCGAAGGTACTGAATACGCCTTTTTTGCTGTTCAGTTGGATGAGGGGCGTGTTTCCCACGAAATCTAAGACCGACTTTACTGCCATTTTAAAACCTTTCCCTCAACGGTGACGATTTGTTAGTCTATTAAAACTTTCTGTTTCTAGATACGGTTACCAACCGAAACTTACAGATTCAAGTAAACACAAGATAGTATGTACACCATAAATGCAGAGTGAAACACTTGACAAACAACTCGTTAATTTTAGAACGTCTGCACAAACAGAAACTATGCTTTTCGGGCTTTCCCACTCCACTACAAAAAATGCCCAGATTGTCTAAGGTTCTAGGGGGTCCTAGACTCTTCGTCAAACGAGACGACATGACTGACCTAGCCTACGGAGGCAACAAAGCACGAAAACTTGAGTTCCTTTTTGCTGACGCCAAAAACAATGGCGCAGACGTCATGATTTCAGTAGGAGCAATCCAATCCAACTGTGCATGCATGGTTGCCTCTGCCTCCAGACGCCTCGGAATGAAGCCTGTGTTGGTTCTTGTGGGCAAAGAGCCTGAAGTCCCTGACGGAAACCTGCTCTTGGATAAGCTGCTGTCCGCAGACATCCATTTCCTAGACGATTATGGTCCCCACGTTGATGAGTACATAAACAAATTAGCAAACGAATACAGAGCTAAGGGGCACTGTCCCTACGTTATTCCCGCAGGAGCCTCTGCACCGTTTACTGTTCCAGGATACGCCCTAGCCATGGAAGAGTTGATCAACCAATTCAAAAAAACTGGAGAAAAAATGGATGCCGTAGTCTGCGCTTGCGGAACAGGCGGAACCCAAGCAGGTTTAATTTTTGGAGCCAAACTCCTTGATGTAACTGCAAAGATTTTGGGTGTAAGCGTTTTTGCGACCAGGGCAGACGCATCCAATACTATAGTTAGGTTGGTTAATGGTGCAGCAGAGCTTTTTGACCTTGATCTGTCCATAGCCCCCGATGATGTGGCTGTTTTTGATGAGTACATCAAGGAAGGCTACGGAATCCTTAACAAGGACGTTACCCAAGCCCTCAAATTGGTGGCAGAAACCGAGGGAATCTTTATTGATCCAGTCTATACTGGTAAGGCAATGGTGATGTTGATGGACCAAATCAAGAAAGGAAACTTCAACAAAGACGACAACATAGTATTCTTCCACACAGGAGGACTCCCAGCACTGTTCCTATACAGAAGCGAACTTGGTAAAATCTAAAGACCATTTTTTTGTTTTATTGAGGCTGAAAGCTTTAATATGCTCTGTTTCGTGTTTTAGTTTTAGATAGGTGATATATTTGAAGTTGTTTACAGTTGGTCCTGTAGCCTGCTATCCCCAAGTTCTGGAAGCAATGGGACGACAAATGGTTAGTCATCGCAGCAAAGAATACAAAACATTACACACTGAAACAGTGGAGATGCTACAACAGTTCCTAGGCACAAACAACGAAGTTTTCCTGTTCACAAGCACAGGCACAGGCTTCATGGAAGCATCAATACGAAATTGTGTAAACAAAAAAATGCTCTGCTGCATATGCGGAAGCTTCGGCAAACGGTACGCAGAAGTGGCAACTGCAAACGGCAAACAAGTAGAAACCCTAGAAGTTCCGCTAGGCGAGCCGATTATGCCGGATTTACTGGACAAGAAACTGTCCAAAAGCAAGGATGTTGAGGCTGTTTCTATCACACACAACGAAACAAGCATGGGCCTCATAAACCCTCTAAAGCAGCTTGCTGAGGTCGTAAAAAGTCATGGCAAAATGCTGTTTGTTGATGCTGTGAGTTCTATGGGTGGAACCGAAATAGCCGTGGACAAATGGGGTCTGGACGTCTGTTTTTCCAGTTCCCAAAAATGCTTCGGTGTTCCTCCCGGATTGGGTATGGGAAGCGTAAGCCCTGATGCCTTGAAAAAGTCGGAAACTGCCAAAGACAAGGGCTGGTACTTTGACTTCAAGGTGTGGGAGAAGCATCAGAAGAAGCAGGGCACACCCATGACCTCTGTTATTCCTCAGATTGCTGGTTTGAACACGATTATCAAGATGATAGACGCCAACGGCGGAAAAAAGTGGTTCTTAAGTTTGTATGCAGAACGGAACCGCCGAATCAGGGAGGGCGTCAGAAAACTGGGACTAACGATGTTTCCCAAGAGCGGCTACGAAAGTCCAACAGTCAACTGCATAAACTCTCCAGACGGCATTGACGGTGTAACAGTCTATGAACAGATGCGGGAGAAAGGGTTCGAGCTTGCCAAAGGCTATGGAACAGTGCAGAACTTTACCTTCAGGATAGGAAACATGGGTTACATCGAATCTTCTGATATTGATTCGATGCTTGATGCCCTTGAAGTTGTGCTGGATGAGCTCCAGCTAAAAAGTTAGGCCTGTCATAAATGCTTAAATAATGCTTTGTGGTCACTCCCTGAGCTAATGACTGTTTGGCATGCGGGACATTTCATCCTTGATGAATTTCCTCTAATGGTGCCTACAGAAACAGCGAGTGTTGATGTGTGATTAGACGATGACTGACCATACAATCCTAGTGTGCGATAACTTCGGTAAAGAGTTCCTTGACCGTTTGTCCAAGTTTGGGGAGGTTTTCCAATCCAGTGACATCGATTACAGCTTGCCTCTAGACAAAGTTACAATTCTAGTTGTGCGAAGCAAAACAAAAGTCAATAAAGAACTGGTTGACATAATGACACACCTTGAACTCGTGATAACCGCTACCCATGGCATCGACCACATCGACCTAAACTACCTGAACCAGAAAAGAATAAACTTCCATAACGTTCCAGCCCAATCCTATGATGTTGCCCAAGGTGTCATTGCCTACATTCTAGCCCACTGCACAAACCTTGTTGAAGGCGACAGGTCCATGAAGCGGGGAGAATGGAAAAAAACGGAGCTTGTTGGATGCCGCGTTACTGGAAAAGTTTTGGGTATAATTGGATGCGGCAAAATCGGGCGAGAAGTTGCTAGGCTAGGCTTCGTTCTTGGCATGAAAGTCATAGTTTCTGATCCATGCATTCAAGACGAGAATGTTACCCTTGTTTCTTTGGATGAGCTTCTCAGTACATCCGATTTTATTACCGTCAACTGTCCCCTTACGGATGGAACCTGCGGTTTGATTGGACGAGAAGAAATCGCTAAAATGAAGGATGGCACATTTTTAGTGAATACGGCAAGAGGTGGCATCATAAACGAAGAAGCCTTATTAGAGGCTGTGAAGAGTGGGAAAGTTGGGGCAGCTCTGGATGTTTTCTCCACCAAGAAGCCCTTCGAAGATGAAACTGTTAACAGCCTGATACTCAATGAGCGGATTATTGCGACACCCCACAGCATCGGACAGAGCCATGAAGCAATCGATGAAAAAGGTGAAGGCGTAATAAAAGCCATCAAAGAACACGTGAATGGCAATGCATAAATCTATCTTTTTTGTTTGCTTGTTTTAGGTTTTTAAGTAAGGTAACCACAGTTTACTATAGTTCACCTGTTACATTTGAGTGGGGATACACGCTTGTATGAACCTATTCAAGATGCTGCTGACCGAATAAGACGGCTTGAGGTTCAGGGCGCCCGAAACGTGGCTATAGCAGCAATAAAAGCCATCACTTATGGAGCAAAAGAATCCAAGGCACCAAAAAAGTCTGAGTTCCTACTGGAGCTTTCAGACGCTAAAAACGTTCTTTTTGCCTCCAGAGAAACAGAGCCTTTAATGAGAAACGCCCTCCGCTACATTATCCATGCCGTGGAAAAAAGTGACGAAACCTCAGTCAAGGACCTGGTGAAACTAGTTTCACTGGTTTCTGACAGTTTTTTGGAGAGCCTTAAGAATTCAAAGGAGAAGATTGCTTTGGTTGGCTCTAAAAGAGTAACTGAAGGTTCAAAGGTTCTTACTCACTGCCACTCCTCAACAGTAACTAACATGTTGCGGAGAGCCAAGGAGGACGGAAGAACGTTTGAAGTTATCTGCACTGAGTCGCGTCCAGTTTTTCAAGGCAGAATCACTGCACGGGAAATGTTGGAAGCTGGTATAGAAACCACCATGTTTGTTGATTCTGCGATGCGGTATTTCATGAATGAGGTTGACCTTGTAGTGGTGGGAGCTGACGCCATAACCTCTGAAGGCAACGTTATAAACAAAATTGGAACAAGCATGGTTGCTCTCGCCGCCAAGGAAGCGCGAACGCCCTTCTATGTGGCTTGTGAGCTTCTGAAGTTTGACCCCGCCACCATCCATGGCGACTATGAAACAATCGAGGAAAGAAGCCCCCAGGAAGTCTGGAAAGACGCTCCTTCAGGCTTGAATATACGAAATCCCGCTTTTGACGTGACAAGAAGAGAGTTCATTCACGGAATCATCTGCGAAGAAGGCGTTGTGTCTCCTGATTCTGTGAGCGAGTTGATGAGCCGAAAATATCCGTGGATATTTGAAGTAACCTAAACTTGCGGTTTTCGTGTTTAGTTGTGGGGTTTTATGAGCCTGATTTTCTTTTCTAATGCTACAAGTTTATCTTCCAGCTTTTTTATGTGTGCCGCGTAACGTTCTAGTCGTTTTCCATCTATGGCAATCCATGTAGCAAGTGATACACCTGAGAGTCCCAGTATTATGTAGTAAATGTAGAGGATTAGCGTCCACTCTTCTATTTGTCCCCATTGACTATTGAGGATGTATATGGTCACACAAATCATGATCACAAAGTTCAGAAGATGAAAATATGCCAAAAAAGTTCGCATCCTCATCCATTTCATCCTCCTTCAAATAGTTGATTGATTACCGCTTAAATCTTTCCAGACTGTACCTTATATCAGCGGTACAGAAAATGTAAAAACTTTACTTATCTAATTATTCAAACCCTATTACTCAGAAAAAATTGATTGATTACTTGGTAAGAAAAATAGAACTTGAATTATAATTTTCCCTTTTAATTCCCAAATCCATCTAAAAGCTTAATAACCAAATGGAGCGGATAATTCTCTGAGGATTAATTTTTGTCTTTGACTGAAAATGATTTTAAAAACACTGCAGAGAATGCCTGTAGTATAAAAAAAATTGATTTAGTCATTTGGACGCTTAATTCTGCAAAAACGCTATCACACACTTTAAAGAGCATCGATAGGGTGATACCTAAAGAGTACGTTAACCAAAAAATCATTGTTGATGGCCACAGCACCGATGGAACACAGAACATCGGAAAACAGTTTGGATGGACTGTAATAGATGCCGTAAATGTGGGCATCCCATATCAGGCAAACCAAGCATTAGATAATGTGAAAACAGAACTTTTTGCCTCCTTTGAACATGATATAATTCTTGATATCAATTGGTTTAATGCAGTCCTAAAGTATCTTGAATCTGACCCAAGTGTTGCAGTTGCTCAAGGAGTAAGGTTGACAACAAATCCTGTGTTTAAAAAAATTGAGGAAGTCTGCATAGAAAGGAACATACCCTATAGAAGCATCGACAACAACTTGTACCGAACAGAAGTAATAAAGAAACTCGGCGGTTTTGACCCCCGATTTCTAACAAGTTGTGATTGGGATCTGAAAGAAAGAATACAAAAAGCAGGCTACAAATGGATTTCAGATAAAACAGTAATTTCAGACCATGTTAGAGGCAGCATCCGCAACATCACCAAACACTACTACAAACTGAGCAGATTAGACGACCCACACAATCCTCCCCGTCTGCCTGTTCTGCTAAGATTTTTGTATAGTCCAATTCGCGGATTTGAGATTTCAATAAAAAAAAGGTGCCCACAAGCAGCACTAGTTTATCCTTACTGGCGCTTAATTCATCTTAAAGCAGCATTAACATCAACCCCAAAATATAGAAAATAAGCTCACACAAATGAACAAACAAAGTTACCCGCAAACTAACTTTTCAGTCAATATGTGAAAGGCAATGAACCTCCTTTTTATAACGTTTGTCAATTGATCTCGATTCGTTTGAGGACTAAGCCTACAATATTATGGCTTATGTAAATTTAGGTTTACACAAAGTTTTTAGCCCCTTTTAGCTAACTCAGTAACAATTAACTGCGGAAAAATTTGGAAGCGGTAGATGGAGATTAAAGAGAAATCATGTCTACTTTAAGAGATCTCCGAGAAAAGATATCCAAGCTGGAAAGCGAGAAAGCTGACCTTCTGGCAGAACTGGAAGAACTCAGAGAAAAAGCAGAAACAAAAGCCACAACACTAGAAGAAGAAGTAGCCCAACTGCGAGAAGAAGCAGAAGCACTCAAAGAAATGCTTGATATACTATAAAACACACTTCTCTTATCTGCCACCGAAGCCCAGCCAAACCACCTTCACAGAAGACACCCTAACCCCCAAACACACTAAACCCTCAGAATAGTAGTAGCTAAAGATTGTTGAAAACAGCCTTCTCAAAACATGCTACAAAAAACACTGTTCTACTCTAAACGGATTCACACTTCCTTGATAACTATTAGGTTCCTGTTAGACTTCAAATAGTGGTACTTTGTTGAAAAATGTTTTTTTTGAATCTTGTTGTGCAGCAAAACTTTCCAAAAAAAAAATTCACGCCCAAATTAGCATAATAAATATGTATTGTGGACTGGGCGTGAGTTGAATCCGGAAACTTTTAAAAAAGCTCAATGCGCTTAAGAGTTTAGTTCACTGAATTTGAAATAAACTTAAATAAAGAAAAGAAAGAACCGCTTTACAGTTGGTACGGGGTTGATTGACTATTGAAACGCTTTGAAGTATTGTATGGTATTGTTTCTTTCAGTCTTGTTTTATCACTCTTCTGTGGGGTTGGCAATGCCCTTGAACAAACTGACCTAACTTCATATGTGGTTTTGACAACTCAAAACGCTTATCCGGATCATAACATAATCGCTGCTATCTATATTAAAAACAGCAATTCCAGCGACATTCTCACAATCCAGTATGTGGGTATTCAATTTGATTGGATGGCATCAGACCAATTTTTTGGTTACGACCTATCTTCTGACCCCATTGTTCTAGCTCCTTCTGCAGAGCAATTTCTTGATTCAATCAACATACTTGTGCCTGAAGATGCAACAGTAGGCGAACACAGTTACTTTGTTGGAATTGATGGACTCGAAGGAGCAAAAGCGTTCAGTTGGGATTCCGAAACCTTTACTCTCATTGTCCAAGACCCTGACAAAAAAGAATGCAGCGTTTTGCTAAACCAAGTGTCCAGCAACATTACTACATCTGAAAACAAGAATTTTCAAAGTTCCACAGCCCAATCACTGCTAGACCAGGCAAAGAATGCTTACGAAGAGGCAATTACTTTTGGAGATCAAAGTAGTTGGGATGAAGCCGTTTCAATGCTTAACAATGCTCTAACTTATATTGGGCAGGCGGATGTTGCGGACCAACAGTATGTGGCAGAACAGAGTTCACAAAGAACAATGCTTATTACCCTTGGAGTAGCAGCAGTAGCAATCGTAGCCATATTAGCCATATTTTATCTTATGAAAAGAAACAAAGAGCATAAAATTTCGCCCCAAACCAAAAACAACGCTTTGTAAGGTACCTTTTTATTTCTTCTGTCACAAATAATTACACGAAGTAATGCTTTGAGGGTGAAAAATGAAAAAGCTATCGCTCGTTTTTACCCGTGTTGTTATGTTTAATCATGTTTGTGTCCTTTATAACTTTTGTATCCACGCGCAACCACAGTAATCCCAGAACTCTCATCAATCATGCTAATATAAACACTAATATCAGCAACACTAATTGTGGCTATACTCAACAGAAGAAAAACTGTAAAACAGTAGATTTTGTGGTGGACCGAGCGGGAATTGAACCCGCGGCCTCCTGAGTGCAAGTCAGGCATTCATACCAGACTGAACTATCGGCCCACACGGTTGTTGCTTATCTTTGATTGGAAAGGAAAGATTTAGAGGTTTCTCTAAAAGATTGCCAACAAAAATGCTGTGAGAGGGCCGGGACCGGGATTTGAACCCAGGCGCTAGGCTCCACAGGCCTATAGGCTACCAGACTACCTCATCCCGGCCACACTTTGTACGCTTCCGCTTACTTTTTGTTACATGGTCCTTCATTTACGTTTCCTTAAGAAAAGCAGATTATCTTTTTCGCAGACAAATTCAAAGCCAACTTCGAGTAATCTCATAATCTCGTTAGGGTCTTTTACAACCTTAACTGTGTATTCATCGCTTTTTGATTCGTAAATTGTCTTTTCGTATGTTATGTATATCTCAGTACTTCGAAGGCTTTTGTGGCCTAGAAACTCTTTGACTATCCACGGATCGTGTGTTTGGTGTTGAATGGCAGTAGCTTTCCAATGTCGAAAGGTATGAAAAGATATCCGTAATAGTCTGGGATTCTGAAGTTTCTTAGCCAAATGCTTTCTTGATCTGCAAAAATTTGTACGCATTGAACTTACCAAACT
>JAFGGM010000026.1 GCA_016930555.1 Candidatus Bathyarchaeum sp. | reverse complement strand
GCTCTTTTTGTCCTTAAATCTGATATCGGCGAAGCCTGCAGCATGTGTTCGGATAGTACGCAATATAGCTTCTCTAGCATTCCGAAAAGCAGTCAAATCACTATAGAGCACAGCAAGAACAGGAACCCCCCGCCATGGATGCCCCATCTTCCGAGACGCAAAATGGATCATCCGGGTCCAATGGATCTTCTTTTGCGCTGAACCAATCTGGACTGTGTATAGGTTAGGCAGCCCAGCCCGCTCATTTTCGCTTCTTTTCTCTTCATCACTTGACTGTACACTGCAGTTGTGCTCCGAAAAAACAGTCAAAGCTGTAACTTTTCTTGGATTCTGCACAGGCTTGCTTGGATCAACACCATAATCGATCAGGCTCAACCCCAACGCTGCCCAGCCATACAATCGCTCAAAAAGAACTAGCTCCCGCAGCTTCGCTTTAGTGTCCAGCTCGTCGAGAACCCGCGAAACCTGCCGGCTCCATTCAGGATCAGGATTCTCAGCCTCTTTCTCAACCTGGAAGCCCTTGGCCAGCATGTCATAGGCTACATCGACAACAACTCGTTTGGCAACAGGTTCCCTCATTGCAGCAAAAACGATTTCCTGCATGTTGACTGGGCTGCCGAAAGTAACGTTCTCGGTGCTCCCACTTAAGCCCCGTGGGTCATCAAAGGTTCCCTGATTAGCTACTATCTGACTGCCCAATCAAACACAGCTCCAAAACCTCTCAAACCCGACTATCCAACAATGCGAAAAAATGTTCAAGGCTAAAGAATAAAACGTGAACTATTGGATTCCATCTGTTTCCAATAGAAACAAATAAAATCTGTTTGTTTCTAGTAAAAGAATCATGAATAGCAAGAAGAGAGTGACTGTTCCAATTTACCTACGTAGAGATCTTGTTCAAAAATTAAATGATGAAGCAGAAGCAACAAATCGAAGCACAAGTAACCTTGTAGAAACAATTTTGCTAGAAAAATTCCCGCCTGGAAAGTCTTCTCAAACCAGATGCTAGAATATTTTTGGCAAGGCATCATAGTTCTCCTTTTCGCCTATGCAGGCTTAGACCGCATGATGACTGGAGTCGTCAAGCCAGACATAGAAAAACAGACTTTCCTCACTTACGTTCTCTGGTTCACATTAGCCAACCAAGCAACAGCATATCTTATCACATCAACGTACTGGAGCACCGCAGCAGCGCCTAGCTATATTGTTGCTGTCTTGATTTGGGTAACTGTCACCTGGACATGGATAGGCGGAACACTCGACTTCCTTTACTGGATGATGGCAGGACGAGTGCCTGAATGGGAAAAGGTCCTCTGGTGGATTCCCTTCTCACCCAAACTCTGGCAATGGGGAATCTATGCAATCTGTTGGATCACAGCACTAGCAACAGCATGGAATCTAGCTCTTTAACATAGCATAGATGGACCAGATATAATCTCCTCCAAAGAATTCCGAAAAATACTGGTGGACATGGGGTTAGCTCTCGAAAAGGCTGAGGAGACTAAATCCAAGTCTGCTAGGGTTCACCCTTTAAAATAGAGAAGAGCGAATGCTGGAGCCACATCTGGAAATCACACGTTTACTGTTTTGGATCTAAAACGACTTTTGTATCAAGTTATCTCGATTCCGCAACGATTTTGGATAATCATAGAATTTTATGAAGGGTGAAGAAGCTCATCTATTTTGACGGTCACGCTCTTGGTGTTGTCTTTATTCCCTGTTAAGGTTGCAGCTATCATTAGTGCCCAAAATTCACAGATGAAAGGCGCCATCTTCTTCTGTAGGTGTAGTTTCCTCTGGGCTTCTTCAGGCACACATCAAATTCGTAATTATTGTCTCAATAAATACGTGAAAGGCAGTTTACTTTTGTCAACCCTAAGTATCCCTTTTTCTACCAGTTCTTTGAGTTTTCTTCTTACAAACTCTTCAGGTTCATTCATCTCATTTGCAATCTCCTTAACAGTGTATTTCCCTTTCTGATTGCATCCACTATATTCATTTGAACAAGTTTCGTCTCTGCTCTTCTTCTCAGCTTCTTTTCTATAGGCGATCTTATTCCATATATTTCTCTCAGATACACCAAATTCCCGTATAACGCGTTTTCCCAAAGCCTCCCCGAACTCTTTGACTGATAAAGACACTCCTCAAAGACCACATCCCAGTCTAACCCACTTTCGGCGATTATCCGCATGTCATCCAAATCTGCTGATCGCTCAGTTATGCCCTTGAATAGAAAAATGTCCTCTTTCGAGGCTAGAAAGACACTAAGGTTACCCTCCTTAAATATTGGGGTTGCCCTTGCAATCATCTCCTGAGATAGAACAAGCGCATTACACACTTGCAAGTGGAAAATGTCCCATCTAAATCCATCCGCGTTTTCCATTATCTCAAAGGTGCCCATCTTCTTGTAGACAGTTGAAAGCCTCCTAACACGCTCATATTCCAGTTTCCTCAAAATTTCCACTAACTCTTTCACTTCTTTACTACTCTTCAGAATAACATCAATGTCTTTGGTCGCCTCTTTCAGTCTATAAAATGCTAAGCCTGCGCCACCAATCAAAAAGATGCCAATCTTACATTTTGCCACGATACCAGCCCTGCTGAACTCGCGCTCAATATACGCCAAATTAAATGATTCCCTATACAAATTAGATCACCCCATACTCCCTAGCCTTCTCAACGAATTCACCCCAACTCGGCAACATCACATCAGCATCTCTCTTTCTATTCCTTAGAAAACCAAGCATCTGCTCAACCAACCCACCAATATCAAAGTTCTCCGCCTCAGTCAATAAAACACTCTCATCTAACATTTGCTCAAATTTCTTGAGGAAAATCAAACAATATGTTATATTTCTCACACTGTCTCTCTCTGCTAAAAGAGCATGAAGAACAACGTCCTCTTTTCGCAGTCTCTTCTTTTTCTCAGAATAAAAATAGTACATATAATTTGTTATCAATTTTATTCCATAATCTGCAAAACAGGAAATCCCAGTTCTGAAAAAATAGTCCCTTTTTACCTCAGATTTGGTTCTTATTAGACATTCAAAATCCTTTTGCCACAAAATAACGCTGTCTTCGACAACTGACTCCACCTTTTCTCTCACAATGTATGATTGGTATTCCCGAAGAAACTCTATCAAAGGCTCGTATCGAGAATTTATCATATACCCATCTTCACTTTCCTTAATGATCCCATGCATCGTCAAGCTGCTTAAGCGCCTAAAAACCGTCCTTTTCGATATACGACCTTCAAATTTGCGTGTTTTGCTGTCGAAAATTTGGAGTAGGACAAGAATCGAAGAGTCCGCCAACAGGTCCTCCCAAGGAATGTGCTGATACTTCTGCAGCAACTCTTTAAAGAGAACAGCATGTTTAGCGTCATTCATTTCCACAAACTTTTTCATTCCCGCCCTCTTGGTGGTCACCATCGACTTCCTCTGTAGCTTCTTCACCACCGCTGAAACACCAGAAGGAGACATTGACAGCCGATTGTGCAACCCAGAAATTGTGACTTTTCCCATTGATACATCTCTTAAAGCCTTAATCTCGGACTTAGAAAACATGAACCAGCCTTGCTTCGAATTCATTATTTATCATCAGGACACTAGAGTAAAAAACTATTTAAGCTTTTCATTTTTGTGACACAAAATATGGATTTCCGCTGTATCGCTATGACAACATAAATAAGATTGCTTAATTTTTCCTGTTAAAAACGTCATGTTATAACCCTCTCCAAAAATAACGTAATTTCTAAAAACAACCAGAAATGAGATGATGAAAGAAACTTATTTTGAGGCTTGCGCAGACCATGATGCCAGAAAAACCAGACATAGAAGATTTACTTCCAATGCTCGCTAATATAGCAAAAGATAGACCAGATATAATCTCTGCCAATGAATTCCGAAAGACACTCGACATGACCAAGCTTTTATAAGTGTTTGGGCAGTCAATTGCCCACAGTTTTATTTTTGCCTAGGCACCACACATTTTCCGCTCTGAACAAACTCTTTTGATCGTTAAACCTCCTTTACGTAGCTCATAATGATGTTCCAATAAGCAACATCTAAAACAGAAACTAAAAACAAAATTCAATAACGGCTTACGCGTTTACATAGCCTCTGAAACAGAACTCTTTCAAGTGATGTACCTCTGATCCTCAACTGGCTGCGAAGGAAACTCCCCAGCTGGCTTAGGAAGCAAAGCAGTCTTCAACACAGAAACAAGTTCACAAACATTGTTGCTCAAATCAGTTAGCTTCTTTTCCACATCTTCAACTCTTTGTTCTAGCCGAGTGAGCTTTAGAGGCATTAGTAGTCTTGCTTTGGCTAGGTCTTTGCCTACATATTCTTCGTGGGGTACACGTTCTGGGGGACTATTGTCTATGGATCCCACATCCTCGACAATGGTTGTTCCTAGTTTAACTAGTTCTCCTGCTTCTTCACTATAAAATCTGGTAATGGGGTGATGCAATGGAACCCCGACCTCGCTTAAGATTAACCCAAAACGATTCTCTAACACCATACGAACTCTTTCTACGATTCTACCGGAAAGCATTACCAACTCGTCAACGTCAAAGCCCCGCAATCGTCCAGGATGAATAATGACACTCTTGCTCGTTCGTACTACTCGGATGTTGCCAATTTTAATTCCCAGTTTTTCCCAGTTCCTTGGACGACCTAATCTTTTCCAATTCAGGGGGACTTTCTCCCATTCTTTGACTTCAAACTTTATCGCATAATCTTCTAAGC
This sequence comes from Candidatus Bathyarchaeum sp., assembly GCA_016930555.1. Classification (GTDB taxonomy): domain Archaea; phylum Thermoproteota; class Bathyarchaeia; order Bathyarchaeales; family Bathyarchaeaceae; genus Bathyarchaeum. The sequence continues at coordinate 14,089 of JAFGGM010000026.1, read as the reverse complement.
AACAAACTTCTGGGAAGTAGCCTTCACCCCTAGTGAGAACTTTTGAACCATAAGGCGTAAGCTTGTAAATTTGAACAACATCATGGACCTGAAGCTTAATTGCCCCCATATTCAGGAACTTGTTTTTCCAATAACAAACATTAGAACGGCTACAACCAACAACTTTAGCAACATTAATGGCAGGATTACCCGCCCCTAGAAGTTTCAGAATCTGCAGGCCCTTCTTTGTAAGAGGAACTGCATCTGCTAGAGTTAAAAAATCGTGTTTAACTCCTTTAACACGTTGAACCTTTCTTTTTCCTTTGTCAGACGTCAAATAGAAAAATCCCCTAAAAAATTAGCTCAGTTTTTCTTCAGAAAAGAGGGGACATTCAACAAGCCTAGATACAACATTATTGCCAATACCAACAAAAATCCACTTGCTGCCACAGCCTTCACAAGTTATTGTCTTTTCACACATGGATTTTGACTTGATAACAAAAAAAAGAAAGAGAGATGAAGTGAACATTACATGCATCATGAAAACTTGTGATAACAATCTCGACATAAGTAACGTTGCACCTGACCATGGTTAGTATACCGAATACCATCTTTCCAATTTCGCTGGCTTCTGCAGTTAGGACATGTTGGACCATTCAAGGAATCCATAACCCATACCTCCTTTTTGCTTATTTGCCAAATCAAATTTGGAAAAAAAGTGGAATTGCGGGGGACCTCATCCGTTGGGCGACCTTCCAGACTAGACCACGGACCCCGTGGATGGACTAGGGACCTAAATATGACGCTTTAGTTTGCGAAATATTTTGGTATCATCCATTTCGGTTATGTAAGTAAAACCTGCTTCTATAAGTTCCTTTGCCTATTCAATAATCGTAGAGGTCTTACGGATGTATTCTTCATTTTGTGGAATAGCAACGAACTGCATGTAATGCAGACTAGATTTCAGGCTTTTGTGCCCGAGAAGTTTTTGCACATAGTAAATATTTTTTGGTTCTTTATTCGGTAACTTCAAACATTCTGAGTCCATTTGACTATTCAGCAAAGGATGTGTATGATTATGTCCGTAGTGTTAGATGCGGGAGACTTGATTCGTTCTAAATCTCCTCTTCATATTGAAATCTTCAGTTATGGAGATACAAAAAGACTGCAAAACAAAATTCTCGTTTAGAATCGATTTTAAACCTGTTTCTTAGGTTTAACCCTTGTGTTCTCGTTAGTACAAAAAAGTGAAGCCATTTCATTATCTGTTAATCCATTTCTTCCTTTGCAATGTCGATGGAACCCCCGTTCGATGTCATCAGTATCTGTCATAGGTTTAAAACAGACAGCACAAAAGACTTCGCCTTCTTTGTACTCCTTAACCATTTCAAAATCCCAATAAATGCATATAACTAATTTAATAGCCTCTGGTTTATTACGTTTATGACAATCTTTATCACGTTAGATTATACTATTTACTATAGGGATTATTTTGAGTACTCCTCATAGAGAGTTTGAAAAGAATTTCAAGACAGAAATCAAAGTGAATGGAAAAACGTTACCACTAAACCACTTTATCCAAGAAACAGTAGCCAACATGATTGTAGGCTTACTGAAAACCCTAAAGGAAGTTAACGAAACAGAACAAGTAATTGAAATAAAAATCAACAAAATGAAAGAATCTCACACGGTAGATGCCCATACATATCCATAAATTCGTGAGAACAAATTTCATTTGCAGATTCAAAAATTTTAGCGACTAATCGTTCCAATGTCAGAGAAATCTAGTTCTAAGTAACATAAGAACTTAAATAAGATGCCATCTTTGTGCTTTGAAATCCCTTAGAACAATGGAGTTAAAAGACAAGATGCTCGTAAATGAGAAACTTAGGAATGCAGCTCAAGAATCAGAGAAACAATTCCTAGAAATAAAAAAAGTTCAAATGAAAAAGTAAGCTAGTTGCTTTTTGCTTTAAACTTCTTATTTGACATATCAAAGCAAAACAAAAAGGCTTTGACAAAATTTCAAAGCATAAACCGTATAAAAGGTTGAAAAAGATAGAAAACATGTTATTTCATTTTTAACTAGCTGAGAATCTTATTTTACTTACCATGTCTTTTCAATACTTTTAGCAGTCGTTCCATAACCCGAACATTTACGTTCACAAGATTTCCGTCTATACTTATTTCCAGATTCGGATTGCTTAATTTTTTCTTTTCTTTGAGCCATCGAAGAATAGCTTCAACCAGTTCCTCTGATAAATCAACGAATAATCCTGAAACAACTGAGCTACCATAATCTATAGTCGTGTCTTCTTTTGGTGGCGGGGGAATATTCAGATAATAATCATTTTCAAAATCAATGTCCAACTTCTGCTTATATAGTTGCAGAATTAAAGCTTCAACATCATCCGAAGTCCCAAATACTAGACTTCTCATCCCACTAACGCCCCTTTAAATACCATATTTCTGATTAACTATAAAAAAATAATTCTCATCTTTAGTTGAAATTTAAATAGACGTAGGACAGATTTCGCGCGCGCATAATTCCTTACGTGAAACCTAGATTATAAGAAGAAACTGAAGCACATGAAACGCCATCATAAAATAGAAAACCACAACAGCATAACTATGAACAAGTTTAAAGTACCGCACAAATTTCATTTTGGCTCCAAATCTTACAAGCATGCCTGTTGCAACAATTATGCTCATAACCAGAAACAAAACAAGTCCATCCCCCAATTTTGAAGGAAAAGCCGACAACCTGCCCGTATTCTGGGCAAAATGGACTGAAATTAACAAAAAAGACAAAAGATTTCCGAAAACATGAACTCTTAGCAGCAACTTCATTTTTTTGGGGTTTTTATGCTTCAGAACATAGTAAACTGGAACCATTATCGCCACGAAGATAGTTGCAGCTAAACCGACCCAATGAACAAAAAAAAGGTCACCAACAAAGAAAGACAAATTAAACCAGTTAACATAAACCCAAGCTGCAAACACAACAGTGAACAACAAAACAATCAAAGATGCAAAAAACTCCGAACTTCTAAAAATTTTCAAAGATACACTCTCCATTCTCAAAAGAGCAACATTTCGACCTAAGAAATGATAAATGCTTCATGCTCTTAATATTAACTACTTCAATCAACAATTCTACAACGCAAAATTGAAGTCTAAATACGATTAATGACTTGTTTTATTTTTTATTACTACAACTTTTATTTCGCTGCACTTCAAGTGGGTAGTTATTTTCGGTTTTGGTTCAGAATGCATTTTATGAGTAATCCAATTCCAGAATTTGTGGGAAGTCTTTCTCATCATATACACCAAAAGTAAGCCCATTGACCAAAGTATTGAATATTAATACATAATAAATCTTTTCATGTTCCTTTTGACCACAAATACAACAAACTTTCTCCGCTAACAGAATTACTTTAGCAACAAAAACTATTATAGTAACCAACAACCTGTGGTACGATGATAAAATTGTCTACAAAAAAATGTACCAAATGTGGAAAACCCTCACCAGTAGACGCCCAATTTTGTGGAAACTGTGGCGCATCTTTTACCTCAACATCAAACAGTGAAATGATTGTAGTTACAACATCTACAATTCCAGGTTACGAAATCACCCAAGCTCTAGCAACAGTTCATGGAATCACTGTTCGGACTAGGGGAGTGGGCGGAAAAATTATGGCAGGAATTGAAGGCGTGTTCGGTGGCGAAGTAACATCATATAGTTCAGAAGCTGAAAAAGCCCGCAAAGAATCAATGGAAAGACTAATTGAAAACGCTAAAAGTATAGGTGCTAATGCAGTGGTTCGCACAGACTTCGAGACCAGTGACATACTTAATGGAACAGCAACAATATTCTCAGCATACGGAACAGCCGTCAAAATAACACCCCTTAAGAAATAAAGAAAAAAAGAGATGAGAAAAGCACAAGTAACTATGCTTCTTCTACTGATGAAGCAGGTGCAGCAGTCTCTTCAGATTCAGTGCCTTCAATGTATACTAGCGACGCTGAACGCCCCACGAAAATTCCGAATACTGGAGCCACTATAAGCGATAAGAACCAACCAACAGCGGGTAAACCACCCATTGCAGCCACTACAGCAGAGCACACAAAGATCACTAGCAACCACAGAATGTAGGTTCCCCACCCCACCTTGCCAATAATAACCAAGATTTTTCCAAAAGCAAAAACTTCCCCAAAACTGTCCTTTTTGAGCATATTGACAATCGCCATCGACAACAGGATACCGAAGAAGAACGCCAACAACACTCCAATGAGCATCAACGGAATAGCTAGAACCCAGCCTACAGAAGATAGAAACGAAAACTCTAGCCAAGACAATGCAACCAAGAAAACGAAGGGGCCAATTAGGAGCAGTGGAATTATCATGAAAATGAAGGCTGCGACAGCAATTTTGAGTCCTTGAACCCACAGATCGAAATATTTCTCTAAGGGCGGTAACTCTTCCGAGTTTTTGGGCTGTTTTATTACATTTCCTATGTATCCCAAAACTACAAAGTTTACTATTGGAATAATGTCGAGAATAATGAGAATCAGCAGTCTTCCAAGATCTGAGAAAAGCATGGTTGTATAGTTGATTGCTTTTGATAGATTTTCATCAAGTTTCATTCTTTTCCCTCTGCGAATAGATTTGTTTTGAAGATTGGATTAAATCTTTTGGTCCTTCGCTGACCCAAAGAGAGGTCTTTGGAGAATGATATTATATATGAAAGAGCATATTGGGTTTTGGCGAAGCAAATGAGCGACTTCTCCTCCTCTGATTTGGCTGAAATCGAGTCCCAACTGAAGGGAAAAACTCTTCAGATATACTGGTATCTGCTAAGAGACCCTGAGGCAGGCGTAGGAGTCCGTGAGGTTCAGCGATCTCTGGGGCTCTCCAGTCCAAGCGTAGCCGCCCATCACCTAGATAAGCTTTTAACCCTTGGTTTGGTGGAAAAAAATAATAGAGGAGAATATTACCTGAATCAGGAAGTTAAGGTGGGGCTCCTTAAGTTTTTCAGCAGGATGGGAAGGTTCCTTGTTCCTAGGCATATGTTCTATGCAATATGGCTCTCAACAATGTTCGTCACCTACCTAATCCTATACAATGTGGTGTTGAGTCAGCCCACATGGTCAGTGCATAACATAGCGGCCATCCTCTTTGGAGTCGTCGCTAACGCTGTTTTGTGGCTAGAAACGGTTAGACTATGGAGAGAAAAACCGTTCTAGGCTGTTCTAATCTGTGGACTTAAAAGCGGGTCAAATCTAAAGTAAAGGATGGCGAAAAGTGTGAATAGGTTTCTGGTTTACTCGGTGATTGCCATATTGCTTGGCTCAGTTACAATGGTTGTTCCCTTAGCGCTGCTTGGACCAGACAACCTTGTTCCCGCTGCTTCCAATGATAATATTCTTGGGGCAGGCGAGGGCACAACTGAACGCAATGATGTGGTACCTAGTTTTGATGTAACAACTCAGCAATCAAATGGCAACGAAATGTACGATAATTCATCAGAAATTTCAGTCCGAACAAGTCTAGGGGAAACAGATGTTGCTTCTGGACTGTCATCAATGGGGCTGATTATTGTTCCAGGTTTCCTCGTTGCTTTGGGAATCTTTGTTTACATCAAGAAACGTATAACTTAGTGTTCTAGTTTTGGTACACCATGTTCTAATACGTAGCATTAAGTTCCCTCAAGATAACATGTAACTAAACAGAAAAAGGTGAAAACATGAAAAACAATAAATGGTTTATCTATTCTTTCCTAGCAACACTACTGATAATCTCAGCTATTCCATTATCCCTTTTCCTTATCAGCCCTCAAGCTTCTGGACAGACAGACCTTACACTGAACAAGTTTTCTTCATATGATGAACTGAAAACATTCCTAGAAACAACAACTCAAGGAAACTATTACGTTTTTGATGGACGTGGCGGTTTACTAGAAAATGCTGATTCGTTTGCAGTCCCCCAAGCGTCAGTTGCTGAGTCTTATGAAGGCGGAAGCTCCGATTACTCAAAAACTAACATACAAGTTGAGGGAGTGGACGAAGCAGATATCGTGAAGTCTGATGGCGAATACCTCTATATTGTATCAGGCAATAACCTAACTATTGTGAAGGCTTATCCACCTGAAGAAGCAGCAGTTGTCTCAAAAATCACTTTAGACGGAAGCATATCAGGAATATTCATTAATGGAAACAAACTTGCCATCTTCGAAACAGACTACTCATTTTACACGCTTTATAACGGCGTGACAGTAAGAGAATCAACAAGCACTTCAGAAGAAAAAAATGGAACCACAAAAGAAGATATACCCCCTGAAGACGGCAAAACCATAACGTATGAGCCTCCTACAACTTCAGTCAAAGTCTATGATGTCTCAGACAAAGCAAACCCTGCGTTAACGAGAGACTATTCCATTGACGGCAACTACTTCAGTTCAAGAATGGTCGGCGATTACGTTTACGTTGTTGTGACCATGTATACTTACTTCACAGAAACGGACATTGCCCTCCCCAGAATACAAGAAGAAGACGATACAGAAGTGATACAGGCCACTGACATTTACTACTTTGACCTTTCAGACAGTTCCTACACATTCACCACCATCGCTGCCATAAACATAAACAATGAATCCCAAGAGCCAACTCACGAAACCATAGTGCTGGGCGCAACCAGCGGCATATACGTTTCACAGGGCAACATCTACGTGACTTTCCCAGATTACTCATACCAAGAAGGCGAAACAATGAAAACAGCTATCCAACGTATCAAAATTGATGGACAGGCCATAACGATTGAAGCAACAGGCGAAGTTCCCGGCTACGTCCTTAACCAGTTCTCAATGGATGAGCACAATGGCTATTTCAGAGTTGCAACCACAGTCTACAACTGGAACTTGAGAACATTTGCTGCTGAAGATACCACCAGAAACAATGTTTACGTTCTTGACATGAACCTAAACATTGTCGGAAAGCTGGAAGACTTGGCTCCTGGAGAACAGATTTACTCTGCAAGATTCATGGGAAACAGATGCTATGTAGTAACCTTCAGAAACATTGACCCACTCTTTGTGATAGATTTAGCTAATCCAGCAGCTCCAAGAGTTCTTGGAGAACTCAAAGTAACAGGCTACTCAGGTTACCTTCATCTATACGACGAAAACCACATCATCGGAATAGGCAAAGAAACCGACTATGACGCAATTGAAGATTTCGCATGGTATCAGGGAGTGAAGATTTCTCTCTTTGATGTGAGTGACGTTTCAAACCTAGTTGAAATCGACAAATTCGAGATAGGCGACAGAGGAACAGATTCCCCAATCCTGTATGACCACAAATCGCTGCTCTTTGACAAGGAAAAGCATCTTCTGGTAATACCTGTAGCAGTTGCAGAAATCAATGAAGGCGACTACTCTGATGGAGTTCCTGACTGGGCATATGGAAATTATGTGTGGCAGGGAGCCTACGTCTTCGACATATCATTAGACGGAATTTACCTCAGAGGCAGAATCACCCACATGGACGACAACACAATAGCAGGCGGCAAATACAGTTACTATTACGAGTACGCCAACTACATAGTGCAACGAGCCTTTTACATGGACGATGTACTCTACACAGTATCCAACATGAAAGTGAAGATGAACAACCTACAAACTCTGTCAGAAATCAACGCAGTGGACCTTTCCTAACTTTCGTGCTGAACCATTATGGCTTTGCGGGCAAAGGTTAGGTATCCAGTGTGTCCCGTCATCACAGTTTGGGGGCGCGTCTTCCCCCGCTCCACCTGCATAAAACGAATAAAAGTTTCAACGGTTTCCACACAAACGAAGCCATGCTCGTCCAGTGCTTCAACGACCTTCACAACCTGATCGATGGTAGGACTGAAAGAAACCAAAACTCCGCTTCCCTTCAATGCAGTATAAGCATGAGGAATAACTAGCCACGGCGTCGCCATATCAAGAATCACTGCATCCACATCTTTTTCCTCAATCCTCTGAGTCACATCTCCCTCTTTTAGTTCCACAAAATCAAGGAGCCCAGCTCGCTCCAAGTTTTTTTTGGCATTTTTCTGAAACTCCTGTCTAATCTCGTAGGTGTAGACGCGTCCTGTTGGTTGGATGTAATGGGCTATAGCACTTGTGAGGGCAGCCGTTCCAGTTCCTGCTTCGACTACACGGCTTCCTGGTCCGATTCCGCTGTACAGGATAATTAGGGAAATGTCCTTTGGATAGGATATTTGGGTTCGTCTACTTGTCTTGAAAATGTGGTCACGGAGGGTAGGCTTTAGGGCAACAAACTCTATGTCCATGCTGCTGGCTATTCTGGTTCCGTATTCTTTTCCTATGAGGTCTCCTAGCTGAATGTAGCCTTTGTGAGTGTGAAAACTTTTTTCTGGCTCCACTTTGACGAGGTATGTTCGTTTTCTATCCAAGTATAAATAAACGTCGTCACCTGCGGCAATTACTTCAGTCATGACTGGTATCCCATCCACGATAACTCTATCTAACGCTTTGACACAACCACCCTATTTATACTAAATGTTTACTCCCTGAAGAACAACAGTACCAGAATTTGGTTTGACCCACCTCTCACATGCGCAAACTGGAGAACGCAAACTAGGTTTTGGTTGATAAGGAGTTCATAGACAAGAAGACTCACACTACACTGAAGCTGACAGATAAGGGATGAAAAACCTTCAAGGAATACCGAATAAACATGAAATAAGTATTCGATGAACTGCCAAAATAGCATGTTCCTATAACATGGTCAGCAGTTCACATAAACCAGCAATCTTGTTAAAGTGGCAGGGATGTTTTCCTTCCCTGTCCAGAAGAAAAGGTCGAATGCCAACGTTAAAGGCACCTTCATAATCTTGCTTAACAGAATCCCCCACAAAAACAGCCTCATGTGACTCCACTCCAAGTCTGTTTAGAGCGTACAAAAAAATCTCCTTGTCTGGCTTGGCGCAGTTACAGGATTCGATGCACACAATCACATCAAACCATTTCTTCAGCCCCAGTTCCCCCAGAATTTGTGCTAGGTCTTTTTTGAAGCCGTTAGACACAAGCCCCAGTTTCAAGCCCTTTGTTTTTAGCTGTGACAGGGTAGGCTCTACATCCGAGAAAACCTGAACGTGAGAGTATTTCCACCAAAGTTTATCAATCTGTGTAGCCAAAAAAATAACGTTATCTGTTATCCCCAGCTTTTTGAGCAATGAAGCGTTATAGTTTGTCCAGAATTCTTCTCTCAGGTTGTCATCATAAGTTGATGTGTCAGCTTCGCTTTCGGTTGCTTCTTGGGCTCTTGCGATGTCATCAAGGGATGCTGTGACTCCGAACCGGGCAAGAATCTGCCGGTAGATTTCTGGAAAAGAGGCAGTTCTGATGAGAGTTAAGCCCAGATCAAAGAGCACAGCTTTTAGCGCCATTTTCTGTCCTAAACTAAGATACTGTGGCGTTTTTTATCTTTTGTGCGCTTCGTATTGTTTGGCGGCGTATTTGATTATTTCTTGTGCAGTTTCTGCGGTTTGCCAGCCTTCTATTTTGACCCATTTGTGAGGCTCTAGGCGTTTGTAGGTTTCAAAGAATTCCTGTATTTCTCTAAGCTTGTGAATGTGAATATCAGTGATTTCGTCAACTCCTTCGAATCGCACATCATCAACAAGAACTGAGAGAATCTTTGGGTCCGGACCTTTTTCGTCTTCGATCATCAACACGCCAATAACCCGAACCCTGACTACGCATCCGACCTCTAAGGGTTCATAGCTTATGACCATAATGTCAAGGGGATCTTTGTCATCGTACCATGTTTGAGGAACAAAACCGTACTCGATAGGAAAAACTACGGATGAAGGAATCATTCTGTCCAAAACAAAGGCATCCCACTCAGAATTGTATTCGTACTTGTCCCTTGAACCACTCACTACCTCGATAACCGCATTCAACAGTTTAGGCGGTTTATCTCCCAATGGAATGGACTTCAAATAATTCACAATTATCTACCGTCAACTGCAAAGAGTTAACACACATTTAAATGCTCCCTTAACCAAAAAAGTGTTTCATGCAGCAATTATGTTGTAGGGGATTCTTGTTTAGCAGGATCTTAGTATTTTGTGATTAATCTTGAAAAGCAACAAAGCCTAAATAAGATTTCCGAGTTAAAATAAAATCGATTGCATCTCGCCTATTAAGGGTGGAAGATTCACATCATAACGAATAAATGACAAATTAATGCAGCCAAATAAGGTTCAGGTAAACTAAAACAGGTGGGAAAAGTGCCTAAGGATATTAAAAAGCTGATTCTCCCCTTTGCCATTACGGGCAAAGATAGGTTTAAGCCTTTCACAAAAGGCATGGAGATGGCAGCCATATTCTATTTGGTAGAAAGGGATAGAAAGAAGGGAGAAGGACGTGTTCTAAAAAAGCAAGAAGAAAAACTTGCTTACATAGCTGAAACATGTTATCCCATCTGGTTGATTCCATGGAGAGGAAGGACCCTCACCTTTGATGGTCTGGAGTTCACGAATCCAGCAATCTCTTACGACCAGTTGCCAGACATCAAAGCCTTCGAAAATGATGTTCAAGCAAGCTCCACGTCACGGGAATGTTATATGGCAGCCATATCCCAAAACGTTAGCTACTTCCAGAACTTTGCAGGAAAAGAAGGAAAAACCATTCACGGTCTCATCACAAACCCAAACTTCACCAACGATTTGATGGAGTATCTCCAAGACGCAGCAGAGATTGGAAAAGAAGAAACAACAAAAGCGATTTTGAAGCCGCTTCTAGATGAGTCTGAGGTTGCAATGTCTATAGGTGAGCTTGCTGACTTAAGAGGCATGTTGGAGGATGAAATCAAGGCATTAGGCAGAAGCATGAAGCTTCTCAGTAAAGGAACAAAAGAACAGGCGAAGGCTCTTCAAGTAGAAATTAAGAAAATAACAAAAGAGTACGACCAAAAACTCAGGAAGCTTAAGCCTAAGGTGATGGAAAAGATAAACAAAATTCAAGAAAAACGCAACGAAGAGATTACCAGAGTCTCCCAAAAATATGACAGGAAACTCCGTGCCTTTCACCAACAAAGAATCAGAGCCGAAAGAGACCTTGAACGCTACTCAGCTGACATCGCACGCATTGAAGCTGACATAAAAGTTGCTAGGAATAACAAGGATGAGGCTGGCGAGTTTCAATTGTCAAGTAAGCTTGATGAGATCAAGAAGAAGCTTCCGGTGTTGGATAGGAAAATCAAGGAGATTGACAAGGAGATAGAAAACGTCGAAGATGCTAAGAAGATTGAAGTGTCAAAGGTAATGGCGAAGCCCAATGATCGTGTTGAGGAAGCCACGAAGTGCCTCCATGATATTGAGGCTGCAAAGGAAGCTAGAACAAGAATGGAAAAGCAGGAATTGACCTCTCTGGAGGAAATGACGGCTTCTATAATCAAGCAGATTGATACGATGATTAAAGCAAAAGAGGTAGCCTTAAACGAGATTGATGGTCTTGGCACTGAAGAAAAAAGGCGAAAAAACGCTCTTGTTTACATTTCAATCTACTTTGTTTGCTATGAAACAGATGGAGAAAAAAGGTATGTTGTCTATCCTCCATCCAGTGTAGGCAGTATGGGAATCAAAACGAAACTGAAGGGGGTGTTTGGAGCTGGAAAAATGAAGGCTTTTCTCCAGCCCCGTTCACAAGCAATAGCAACCCTTCTTGATAGGCTGGTGGATTTAACTCAAGAGAATCCAGTGTTTGAGAAGGAGATAACTGAAGCAGGAATCCAAGCAAACATTTTGCGGACAACAGAATTGAAAGAAGAAATCAAGAATGGATTAACAGAACTGAAAGATGAAGGCTGGATATCAGAAACCGAATTCCAAATCCTCAATGAACGCGTATAAAACCATAAACACCTTTTCGCACACTTTAGGATTAGCTTTTATCAGACTATGTCCCCATTTTTTGGCAGATACTAGAAATGGCGAATAACACCTGAGGAGGCGTAAATACACTGAAAACTTTAGTGTAGCGAGCTGATGCAGCCTGCTTCACATATTCCTTGTTTCCTCCAGCTTCCAGATATCCCTCAATGAAGCTTTCAGCTATGACGGTTGCCGCTTTTGCAGAAGTTATGGGCGGACTGTAATGTCCTGCATAGTAAAGAAATTCGGCGATGTCCCATGCCTGATTTCCGTCTCTTGTTGCCTGCTCAAGATCCAGCAGAACAACTTGATCTTTTATTACGAGAAAGTTTTCTGGTTTGCAGTCGCCGAGGCTGACGCCTAAACTGTGTGCCTCCGCAATTTTTCGTCCCACCAGCTTCACCAGAGTGACATCTTCTTCAGTATTATGGGAGTAGAGTATTCGTTTGATATTTTCCACTAGTTCCTTTCCTTTAATGAATTCTTCGAAAATCAGGCGTTTCTGGTGGCTTATATGGAAGATTTTGGGAACTGGGAAACCTTTGTTCTGCAGATATGTGTTTATTGCGTATTCTTTTTCTAGTCTGGACTGTCCAAGGACAGCAAAAGATGTAGTTCCAAAAGACCATAGGTTTAAGGGCAGCCATTTGAGGTTTGACCAGTCCAGAAACTGTTTGACAACAAATTTTTGTTCTTCACCATTTTTGGTTATGGTAAGAAGGAAGACGTCATTTAGGACTCCTCCAAAACGTTTAATGGTTATTTTTGAGAATTCGCCGTCTGGAATGATTTTTCTAGCCACTTCTTCGATTTCAGACTTGTCGGAGAGAGCAACTGGTCCCAGAGGGGTGGGAAGCAAAATGTGTTTTTTTGGGTCTTCTAGTTTGGAAGCCAGTCCGTCAGCGTTGACTTGGTTGGCTTTGTTGAATAATCGTTGGTCTTGAATATATTGGCTTGCTGATTCTGAGAAGACGCTGAGGAGCGGAGCGAGGATTCGTCTCTGGATTGATTTGAGGAATAGAGGAAGCCGTGTTTTCTGTTTTTTGACAGCATTTATATGGTTTTTTGTGATTTTGATGTAGCTGTCTGAAGGAAAGATTATGTTTTCGTTTTCCAGTTCTTTGAAGGCTTTCAAGTAACCATCCATTATGGAATCGATGTTTTTTCTTGCAACGTTTCTGTTTAGCATGTTAAGGAAACTGGAGGTTATGGGAGGAAACACTCTAGCTCTTCGCTTCATGACAGTGTACATAAAGTATTCTTTTTCGATGAGAAAATTGTGAGATGATTCAGGGAATTCTAAAATCAGGTTCTCAAGAAGCTCCAGAACAGTTCTCTTCTTTATTTTAAGCTCATTGAAACGCAAGTATTCCTCATTCTCTAGGGGCTCGTAAGGAAAAGTGAGCTTTTCAGCAAAGAATTCACCCAACCAGCTTTTGTTCACGTCTCTTTCAAAGTCCAAGCGGTTAACCGCTAAAACCTGAACACTAACACCGTCTACAGTTTCCGAATAACTGTTTATTCGTAGAGGAAAACTGTCGAGAACAAGCAAAATGTTTACGTCAGTCTTTGGCTCTGCGTATCCACAAACCCATGGACCAAAAAGACAAGCGGCAACAATTTGGCGAGAACCAGCAATACGCCTACACTGCTCAAGCACTTTCTCTTTCAGGCTTTCCTTCAACTGCGTTGTCATTGGCGCTCCACTCATAAGTATGTTGCAGAAAAACTTTTTGAAGCGCCAACTTTAAACATCTTTCGTTTTTAAAAAGAAAATCAGCTTCAACTAGCAGGAATTCTCATTAGGTGTGAAAAGAAGAAGCTGTGAAGGCAAATAAAATAGTTCTCTGCTTCACTAGTTTTTCATTATCCTCGCTTTGATTCTTCCATCTGTCGCCTGCTTGATGCTTTCGGCTTCTTCCAAACTATCTACTGCAACAAAATACTTGAACCAGACACCAGAACGAGGAAGCTCTATTTCTATTGCGTAACTCATTTTAATCCTACCCAAATCAATGAACTGAGTATCAAAATTCAGGATAAATAGTATCCTACTACAAAAGACATGTATCGAAAAACGACATATCCAACAAGCAACATCAGGATCCACCATATTAGAATGCTGATAGAGGTACATTGTTTAAGAAAATCTTTTTCTGAATTTTTTT
>JAFGGM010000025.1 GCA_016930555.1 Candidatus Bathyarchaeum sp. | reverse complement strand
TGACAAGCTCAGAAACGTGCCCGGAACCTTTGATAGAGCATTGAGGGGCATCAGAGCCTGCCTTGATGTGGACTTGAAGGTGGTAGTTACGACGATGGCGCTGAGAAGTAATTTTGCTAAGATCCCCCAAATGATAGACCTGATATCCGACTTGGGTGTAGACCAAGTTGCCATCTACGATTTGGTACCTAACGGAAGAGGAAAAGATATGATGGAGGAGATGATGCTAGATGAACAACGGAAGAGCCTAATGCGGTATCTTCAAAGAATGCAAGAAGAAAAAGAGATGATTTTTGTGTTTTCAGGAGGAAACCCCCTTTATCCACAGATTTCGGCTACAATGCATGAAACAAATGGCACCAGTCCACCGGACCTGCTTCTGAAACAGTTCTGGATAAATGAGCCAGTAGGCTGCCACGCAGGAATTAATTATCTCAGCTTGCGACCTAACGGCGACGTGTACCCCTGTCCCTTTCTGCAAATCAAAGTTGGTAATATCAGGGAGAAGAGCCTCACTGAAATGTGGTATAGTTCAGAACTGCTGAAAACGCTTAGAAAAAGAAGCTTGCTTAAGGGAAAGTGTGGAGACTGCGAATACAGGGAACCTTGTGGAGGATGCAGAGGCAGAGCCTACGCTTACAGTGGCGATGTTTTGGCGGAAGATCCAGTTTGTTTGAGAGATTTGATGATAGAAGAAAACGTTTTTCCATCGAAGGTAGAGTGTTTTGGGTGGTGCGTTGGATAGAAGGCAGAGGAACGTCAGTGTGCCTTTGTTGTGACTAGTTAATTTCTGAAGTGTTTGTCTGCGTTTAAGATAAGGATCCCGCTGAGCACAGAAATTATGAATGAGGGCACTATAATCAGCCAAGGAGCGCCTAAATGGTAAGCGTCAAGGGCACTTTTGATGGCAATTACATTTGCTAGCAGGGGAACACATACGGCAAATATGATCAGAGCCTGTTTTCTTTTCATTACTGATAAGATGCTGCCTACTAATCCGAACCCAAAAGAAAGCGACTGGAAAGCAAACAACCAAAGCCAATCAAAACCACTTAGGGTACCATCCAATCCAACAGCTCCCCAGTATAGGCTAATGAAAGAGGCAAGCGCCAGTAGCACTCCTCCAATAAAGGGAAAACCTGCACTGCCAAAGCGAGCAGTGTCCTCTGTTTTCTTGAAAAGACGGTTAAGCACCAGCACAGCAACAACAACTAGAAGAATTGCTACTGCGGAATTCCAAATGACTGAGTTAGAGTTGTGGTCAAAACTGAATCCGTTGTGGGATGAAAGCCAGCCATCCTGTGAACTTTCTACTATCATGTAAGTTGTGGGTAACCATGTGGAGAAGTTTGCTGTGTATACTCCAGACACTGAAGTTTCTTCAGCTTTGACGCCATTAATGGTCACCTTTACTCCATGAGCAATTTTGGGATAAATCTGCTCCGGAGAAGAGTTGGGGATAATTAGACCGTCTTCAGGCACCATTAAAAAGGTTACATTGACTGACACTGTTGTAACTCCCTGAGTGTAAGTGTCTATACTTAGCAAGGAAGCATCGAAAGTGTCCCAATATACAGTCACCGAGTTTGGTTGCAGTCCATAAACGTTTTGACCATCTTCGAAAAGATTTGAGGTATACTCTGTTTCATTTTTGGTAACTAAGCTTGTGGGCGTAAAAGTTAAGACAGCAGGATTTTGTGAGATGTAATAGAATGTAGCAAATCCCGTCGAGTTTGTTTTGGCATAAATAGTTTCCACGGACACATCATCCGCTGTTTTGATTTCTACGTTCAATGTCGCGTTTTCGACTGCTTTTCCTGAATTTTCGCCATAACTCCAAAGGGCTTGAAAGGGGATGACCCAGTTTTTTTCAACATTCCCGTAAACAATTGAGCTTGATGTTGCAGGATTCACAGTGACCCAGTATTGAGAGTCTGTTTGGGCGCTTATTTTCTCGACAGAAGAGGATAAACAAAGCAGAAAAAACAGTGCGCTAATGATTGCAATTCGCTTAGAAGCCATCGGTTTAAGTACACCCTATTCCTGCAATACCACAGATCCCCTTATAAAAACGACCAAAAGACAAGAAAAAATTCATTGTGTCATTCGGTTTTTGCCTGTCCAGGTGCGGGTTTTCGTTTGAATGTGCAGAGATTAAACCATTTTCGTTTCCTTGACTGACAGTAGCCGTTAGAGTTGTTTACGCAATTTGTTTGATTGCATTCTATTTTTCTCAGCGTCTGTTACTCTCCAAAACACAAGTCATGAATCTGAAAGCATTGCATCAGCTTAATCATTTCCTTTTTTGGCTACTTTTTTGGTTTTGGCTTCAAGCTAACGTCTGGAACTAGGATGCCTTCTTCGGTTATGACTGCATCAACATACACTAGCGGGGTTATATCAAAAGCTGGATTCAAAACTTTGATGCCTTCAGGTGCGATTCTTTCCGAGCGAATGTTTGTGACTTCAGTTGGGCTTCTTTCTTCGATGACTGCCTCTTCTGAGGTGCGAGATAGATCCATCGTTGACATGGGAGCCGCTACATAGAAAGGAATGCCGTGTTCGCCGGCTAAAACAGCAACATTGTATGTTCCAATTTTGTTCAGAACCGCGTCTTTAACAATTCTGTCTGCGCCAACCACCACCTTATCCACCAAACCTTCAGACATAACATAACCAACCATGGTATCCGTGATCAGCGTCACAGAAATATTGTCCCGCATCAACTCGTAACACGTAAGACGAGCCCCCTGAAGTCTAGGTCGGGTTTCACAAGAAATAACCTTAACATTTTTGCCGTCTTCAATGGCAGCTCGTATAACCCCGAGGGCTGTGCCATAATCAACCGTAGCTAAACTGCCTGCGTTACAGTGAGTAAGAACAGTATCGCCGTCCTCTATGAGAGTGGCTCCGTGCTTACCCATTCTCTGGTTGACTTCAACATCCTCATCCGCCATCTTCTGAGCCTCAGCCACAACAACTTTTGCTAAACCTTCTTTAGTCCCCAAGGTTTCTTGCGCTTTTTTCATTACCCTATCGATTGCCCAAAAAAGATTTACTGCTGTTGGGCGGGTCTTCCGCAAAACCGCAGCCGAAGCTTCCAGCTCCTTCATCAAAGTCTCCCTGCTTTCGGCTTTTGAATGGAATGCTGTAAGAGCCAGACCATAAGCAGCTGCCACACCAATGAGGGGGGCACCCCGCAGCTTCATTTCTGTGATAGCAGAGGCAACATCATCTGAGTTTTTCATGTTCACCCAGACTTCTTCGTTGGGCAATTTTGTTTGGTCAATGATGATGACTGTACCGTCTTTCCATTCTATGGTTCGCATCTTTTCAACACCGCCTTTATGCTGTTTTTGTTCCGCTAGGTAATATGTTTTCTGCGAAGATAAAGATTCAATCTTGCCAGTACTGACTGTAAGATAGTTTGTAGGGAGTAATATCATGCAAGACAGTGCGCTCAAATGTAAACCTACAGTTTAATTACTTCGATGTGTCTAGAAATTTTAGTGGCTATAGAGAAGCGTTCACGTTCGGTGACTGCGTGGAGGGTTTGTCATTTTTCCCTACTTGCGCTTCCCAGAGTTCCATCGCAAACCATCTTCTACTATGAACACTATTGCACATTTATTCTTTTTTATTGATTTTTATTACAACCTCAATTGGGCTGCCCTTAGGAAGCTTCAGATTCTGATGCCAATCGTCGCCCACAGCAATAAGAGAGTAAATTCCAGAAACCTCAGCCCGTGCCTTCTTAACAAAATTGACCAATGCAGCCTGAGTTTCTCCTGACTTTATCATATCATCAACTATGAGGACACTGTCTCTCCGCTTCAAAGCATCCTTCGGCAAATACAAAGTCATGGTTACGCCTGAACCCCGCAGAACATAAGTTTCCTCCAGAAAAGCTGGAACCCCCACTTCCTTACTCCGCTTCGCAATCAACAAATCAACACCCAAAGAGTTCGCAACCAAGGCACCAAGAGGGATTCCATCAACAGCGGCGGTCAAAACTTTGGTCACGCGTCCCCCAGCGAAGGTGGCGAGGGCGTGATGAGCGGCTTGCTGGAGGATGTTATGGTCGCCTATGATCCAGGTGTTGTTGAAGTATCCTGCTGAGTTGAATTTTATTCTTCTACGAAGCTCAGCCTTCAAGCCAACGAGTTTGGTTAGGACGTCCCAGAGTTCTCTGGCGCGTTCAGCGTTTGGCAGAACATGGCCTTTTGCATACCTGCTTAATACTGTGACAGGCAGGTTGGTTTTTGCGGATAATTCTCTGTAGGTGTATTCTTTTTTTGCTGTTCGAAGCAGCTCGATAGTCATTAGCCGAAGTTTAAGATCTTCTGCGTGTGTGTTCATACTTTTATCACATTCTTTGTACACTAACAACTCAAACTGTGAATGTACAACCTACTTATTTTAACTTGGACAGATTTATAATTTCCGTATAACATAACGAACAGTTAAGCTGTAATACAAGCAGAGAAGCGTTATCATAAATACACAAAAGTGGTTACACCCACAGTCACATCTCATGTTTCAACTCGACAGTCCAGAACTCGCGCATCTAAAACTACAAGCAGAAACACAGTCACTTATCAAAAACAAGAACGTGTAAAATGGAAGGTGGCGGATCCGCGGGGATTCGAACCCCGGATCGTTGGATTTCTTCTTCCGCAGATTAGAAGTCCAACGCCTTATCCTGACTAGGCCACGGACCCATGAACCTTCATAGTCTAAGAATTGCCTAGATATAATCTTTCATTAAAATAGTATGGTAAAGCCGAGGGTTACACGACGTAAATTGCTGGACGATATGGTTTGGCGTATCCAGCCTTTCTTTGGGGGTCATCAATCTGCTCGTCGTCTTCCCTGTAGGTGTGGATTTTTGCGTTGAATTCTCTTCCAAAGAATGCTTCAGCTTGTTCTAGTAAGGTGGCTTCGTCTAGGGCGCCAATCTGCAGCTGTTTGTGTTTCATGTCTTCGGGCATACGGTTGATTTCTTGGGTGATTCCTTTGGCAAATTTGGCTACTTTTCCTGCTACAGGTTTCAGTTCAGGGTCAGCCATCAGTTCCTTCATCAGAGTGCCTACTGCAAGGATGCCTGTTGTAGATTTTTTGAGGGCTATTAAGTAGGCTTTCCATTTCCATGATGCAGCGGAGTAGTAGTAGATTTCTTTGGGCGCCATCTTTGTTGCTCTGAGAATGTTTGAAGTGTCTTCGAGGACATTTTTGACTAAATTTTCGGTTTCTTCTGCCTCAACATTGACTTGTTTTGGGTTATAGACTGGCCAATCAGCCAAGGAAACAAAGTCTGTGTGAGCTAGTTTGCTCCAGATTTCCTCACACATATAAGGCAAGAAGGGAGCCAGCAGCCGAGCCCACGTTTCTAGAGCTTCTTTTAGGATTTTTGAATCAAAGGCTTCTGCTCTTCGCATGTACCACCGGAAGTCGTTCCAGACTTCGAAGAGGGCATTTTCTAGGGCGGTTCTGGTCTTCAGGGCGTCCAAATTTTCTGTGACAATCTTGATTCTGTGCTGCAGCATGCTTGTGAGCCAGGTTTCCAGATGTCCAGTTTTTTGTTGTTTTGAGTTATCAATTATGTTGTATGCTAGGTTCTGGAAGCCCCGGAGCTTGCCTTTGACGTCTCCGACTGTTTCTTTTCTCCAGTCGGGGTCGTTCATTCCTTCTCCGCCCAAGAGTAGGGCGCAGCGGGTGGCGTCTGCTCCGAACTGGTTCAGGGCGTCCTTCAGGGTGATGAAGTTGCCCTTCGATTTTGACATTTTCTTTCCTTCGATGCTTAGCATGCCGTTTACGCCGACGGCCCTGGGTAGATTGTCGGGAAACAGGGCTGTGTGTTGGAAAAGAAAGAAGGTCAAGTGGTTGGGGAGCAATTCTTTGGCTGAGATTCGCATGTCCAGTGGATACCAGTATTGGAATTCGTTCTGCATCTCCTTCAAGATTTTTGGGTCTATGTTGGTTTGGTCTGAGAGCTTTTTAGATTCGCCTTTTCCGTAGAAAACGTAATCGAAAAATTCGGGAGGCAACTGTTCCGCGGTTATGCAGTGTTTTTTGAGGTGATTGTTTATGGTGTAGAAGGCCATGTAAACGGTTGAGTCTGTGAGGGTTTCGACGATCCAGCCGGGACTCCATGGGAGGGGTGTTCCTAAGCCGCTTTTTCTGGCGCATGGCCACTCTTTAAGCCAATCGATTATGTTGAGGAACCATTGGCGGGCTGAGTTAGGGTAGATGGATGCCTGAGCAAGTGTGTCCTTGGTTTTCTGCTTCCACTTTTCATCAGAGTATTTGATGAACCATTGTTCTTCAAGGAGTTTGACTACGCAGGGCGTCATACATCGGCAAACCACGGATTCGGGTAGGTCATACATTTGGTCTGCTATGCCTTGTTCCTTGAAGTCTTGGATGAGGAGGTCTTTTACTTTGTTGACCTGTTTTCCTGCGTATTTTCCGCAAATTTGTTTTAAGATTCCGCCGTGGAACTCTTTCTTGTAAAGGGTTTTTGTTGCTTCTTCTGCTTTGGGGTCATGCTGGTCCTTTACTTGCAGTTGATCAACGAGTTCTAGGGCGGGGTATTCGCTATAGCCTTCCACGGTTATGAGGGAGATGGGCTGTATCTGTTTGACCGTTTCCGTGTCGATGTTGAAGTCTTTGAGTAGGTCTGGGTTGTTTTGTAGGTCTCTTAGGGCTAACCAGTCAAAGGGGGCATGGGCTGGAACGCTGTAGACTACTCCTGTTGCGTTGTCGGGGCTTACGAACCAGCCTGGGAGAATTAGCATTTTTCTGTCGCTGAAGGGGCTGGTGAACTGTTTTCCGATAATTTCTCTGCCCTTGAAGGTGTCCAAGATTTTGACGGTTTTTTGTTGTTCTTTGAGTTTGGTTGCGGCTGTTTGGCTGATTATCCATTTTTCGCCGTTTACGTCTGCTTTTACGTAGTCGACTTCCGGGTTTATCCAGATGTTTGTTATACCGTAGATTGTTTCTGGTCTGAAGGTTCCGGATGGTAGAAATGTGCCATCTAGCATACGGTATTTCATTAAGGTGTATTCTTCGGGGACTACGCCTTCTCCTGTTTGTCTGTCATGGTCTCCTGTTGGGCTCTGATCATGGGGGCACCAGACCACGGGGTAGGTTCCTTTTATGATGTAACCTTTCTTGCGGAGCCGTTCGGTCTGCCATTCAACAAATTTACTAAAAGTTGGATAAAGGCTGGTTGTGGTGAATTCTCTTCTCCAGTCCACGCTGTAGCCGATTCTTTTTACGGATTCTCGACTGTCGTCTGTGTAATATTGCGCCATGAAGACTGGGTCAACAAACTTTTTGAGATTCTCTTCGGAGACGCCGTCCATTTCCCTGAAGGCTCGGATTAAGGTTTCGTCCCCGTTTTTTACGCGTTCGCTTGCGCCTGCTATGGTTTCTCCTGTCCAGTGCCAAGCCCATGGAAACAGGACGTTATAGCCTTGCATGCGTTTGAAGCGTGCGAGGGCGTCTACGCGGGTGGCTGTGAAGCCGTGTCCAACGTGGAGAGGGCCATTCATGTAAGAGAAGGGAAAAGTGATGAAATATTTTTGTTTAGTGGGGTCTGGGTTTGCCTCGAATATTTTGGCTTTTTCCCACTTTTTTCGCCACTTTTCTTCAGTCTGCTTTAAGGATGTCATCAAAGCCAATGGAGTACCCAGAACGTTAAAAGTTTTTCACTTAACACCAAACTTGCTTCTGTCATATTTATCTGAAAAAGCTATTTTTCAATAATGAACTACTATTAGGAGCCTAATATGTACTGGTTATAGCCAGCTTAGTTTGTTTGCGTCGACTTCGAAGTTGGCGGCTTCTAGTTCTTTGACGAGTTTTAGGTACCAGCCTGTTTTGTATTCTATCCACAGAATGTTACTGTATTCTGCGATTTCCAATCCTTGTTTTTTGGGGTATATGGCAACCACATTCGTGTCTCCTAGACGTCCTACTAGGTAGCCTAGTGTGTAGATGGTATTTTTTGTTGGTTGATGGTTTGCTTGGTCTGGAGATAAGATGACCACAGCAAAGTAAACCTGGGGGTAGGCGACAGTTTTGTCTTTTAATTCTTGGGGACCATTCACGGTGATGGCTTCTAGACCTAGGTTTTCTAGCGTATTAGTTACATCGGACACCATTGGATTGACTTTTTCGTAGAATAGGAAGATTTGGTTTGACCGCACCTGACTGTTCAGTTTAGTTGTGGCAGGCGGAGACAGGAGTAGCTTCACTTTCTGTAAAAGAATGTTGGACTGGTTGACTATTTCCCGCAGTTTCGCCTTTTCCTGTTTAGTATAGCCAGAGTCAAAGGCTTGGTCGCTGAAGGGAACCTCTTCGATGGGGTTCAGCTGTTTGTAGAAGCCTAGAGACTGGACGTCCTTAAGTAGTCTGTTGTATGTTTGGATGTAGTTTTCGTAGCTGCTCCAGAACTCGTTAGCAAAATCTTCCTTTGAACTAGAAACAAGCGATTCTAACTCAATTATCAAAGCACCAAAATCGACACTCATCTACTTGACCACACAAAAGAATGTTTCAGCAACCAACCTATTTACATAACCTTCAACTATGTTATCGTTTCTAGAAAAATATTGTTTTGAACAATCTGCTGCTATTAGCTCCTAGTAGGGTTCGCTGTTGCCTGTTATCAAGTTAAAATAGGGCATCGTTTGGTACAGTCCTTTAGTCAAAGCGTAGTTTAAAGGAAGATGATGGATATGCCTTCGTTAGCGAAAAAGAACAAGCAAAAGAAGAAGAAACATGAAGAAAAATGGGGAAAGTAACACAAACATATTATGAAGCTGTGTTAGTTCCCTTTTTTATGCTCAAGAACTGCCCTTATTCTTCTGACTCCAGCTGCGATGCCTTTCTGTTTCTTTATTTTGAAAATACCCAATTCACTGGTGTTGGTGACGTGGGGTCCTCCGCAGATTTCTGAAGAAAAGTTGCCTACACTATAAACTGAGACTGTGTCGCGGTATTTGTCGTCGAATACGCCCTGTGCACCACTTGCTTTTGCTTCATCCACAGTCATTTCTGTTCGTTTGACAGGCAGGCATTTTTGTATCTGTTCGTTGACCAGCTTCTCTACAGCAGCTATTTCTTCGGGTGTTAAGGCTCGGTCGAAGTTGAAGTCGAAACGTAACCGCTCTGGAGTGATATTGGAGCCTCTCTGAACAATGTCCTTCTTCTTCAGCACGATCCTTAATGCCTCATTGAGCAGATGGGTTGCGGTGTGAAGGCTTTTTGTTTGACTTGATGCGTCGCTTAAGCCGCCCTTGAACAGCTTTTTTGCACTTGCAGCCGAAACTTTTTGATGTCGCTCATATTCGTTCCTGAATTCTTGCTCGTCAACTTGGATGCCTTGCTCTGCTGCAAGTTCTTTTGTCAGTTCGATAGGGAAGCCGAAGCTCTGAAACAGAAGGAATGCGTTTTTTCCGTCGATTTTTGGGCTGTTTTCGATCAGTCGCTGGAACTTTCTCAAACCCTTCTCCAGTGTTCGCTTGAATTTGGTTTCTTCTTTGGTTAGTTCCTCAAATATGCTGTCTTGTTTTTCTCTGAGGAGAGGATACTCGGTCTCGTTGATTTTTATGACTAGTTCGGCAAGTTCAGGCAAAAAGTCTCTTTCGATACCGATTAGGCGCCCGAACCGTATTGCCCTTCTGATTAGGCGACGGAGGACGTAGCCCCTGTCAGCGTTGCTTGGTTTGACTCCCCGCTCGTCACCCAAAAAGAATGTCGCCGCCCGAACGTGGTCAGTGATAATACGTATTGACTTTTCCTGAATTGCTGTCGGCGCAGTTATTGAGGCAATCTCTTCTACTCTCGCAGCTATTGGACGAATGGCGGCAATGCCAAAAACGGTTTTCTTATCCTCCAACATAGCAGCAGTATGCTCAACACCCATGCCAGTGTCAACATTCTTCTGCCTAAGCAACTCATAATCGCCCGAACAGGTTTGGTTGTATTCCATGAAAACGTCGTTCCAAAGCTCAAAAAATTTGCCACATCCACATCCTGGTCCACACTCTGGACCACAAGCAGGTTTTCCTGTGTCATAGAACATTTCGGTGCATGGCCCACAAGGTCCCGTATTGCCGACTGGCCCCCACCAGTTATCCTCTTTCGACAAGAAGACAATACGGTTGTCTGGGATGCCTTGGCTACTCCATGCGTCGTAGCTTTCAAGGTCTCTTGGAGCATCCATATCTCCAGCAAACACGGTCACAGACAAACGGTTTTTGTCTAGGTTGAGCCAACGTTTGTTTGTTAAGAATTCGTAGCTTAGGCGGATGGCTTCTTTTTTGAAGTAGTCACCTAATGACCAGCTGCCCAACATCTCAAAGAAGGTCAGGTGGGAACTGTCTCCTACACATTCGATGTCCCCTGTTCTGAAGCATTTCTGGACGTTTACCAGCTTCTTTCCAAGGGGATGAGGCTGCCCCAAAAAATATGGAATAAGGGGATGCATGCCCGCTGGAGTAAAAAGAACTGTAGGGTCATATTCTGGAATAAGAGGAGAATTAGGAATCAGTTTATGAGTGTTTTCACTAAAAAAATCCAAGAACAGTTTCCTTAATTTTTTGGAATCTATGACCATAGATAGGGTTTTGGTCAAAACTACAATATATTCCTACTGTAAATGGTTCAACAAAGAACAACTTTGCAGTAGCTAGCAAAACAAAAGAAAATCAAAAAGAGCATAAAAGAGAGGCAAAGCCTCCCGATTGTTCAGTAAAACGATACAATAGACCGCTTATCCGAACAGGGAACCTAGACCTTCCATTGCTTCTTCTTCTTTCTTGCTTTCGTCTTCTTCTGGTTCTTCTTCCTTCTTCGCTTCCTCGGCTGTTGCCACAGCTGCAGCTGCTGGTGCCGCCGCCATCATTGCAGGAGCAGCTTTGATTGCTTCCTCTATATCAACTTCGGCAAGGGACGCCACTAAAGCTTTAACCCGAGCAGCATCAGCGCTAAGGCCGGCTGCCGTGAGAACTTCAGAAACGCTTTTTTCGCTTATTTCTTTTCCAGCTTTGTGCAGGAGCATTGCAGCATATACGTATTCCATATTCTTTTCCCTCCATCTTTTCCAACATACTTACT